>JAZNWO010000049.1:0-15430 GCA_045593365.1 Candidatus Avelusimicrobium sp. | reverse complement strand
GATACCTTGTTTCTACGGTAGGATTAAATGAGAAAATCATAAAGAAATACATCGAGAAACAAGGTCAAGAAGATTTAGGGCGAACAGGGTACCTGTTCGGATAAAAAGATACCCCCTGCGTGAGCAGGGGGAGTTTCATTTGTCTATCATTTAAACGAGTAGGCACCTGAATAATCAAAATCCGGTTCTTCACCCTCCCAAACTGTTAGATCAGATGTAAGAGCTTTACAAAGATCATGTAATACCTTTTTATTTTCGTAGATGCGGCATTCCCGTCCATTTCTATACGATTCAACAGAAAACTGTGATAAATAAACAATGTATCCTAATTTATATTTGTCTGATATGACACTAAAGGCTCCCAGGTCAGACACTCCGTAACGTATACGGAAATCATTGCTTTGAGGTAACGATATATCCAAATCCTCCAACTTGTTGGTATACGTGCCATTTGCCAAATAATATACTTCCTCTGCTTGTGCAAGGCTCTCTCCAATCGTTTGCAATTGGACGTATCTGCTTCTTAAAACTGCCTTTTGGTATTGTGGCAGGGCAATAGCAGCTAGTATACCGATGATAAGAACGACTACTAATAATTCAATCAAGGTAAATGCTTTTTTCATATATTCTCCTATGTTGTTTTGTAATCTTGCGACTCGTCGCAAGGCAAATCAATAAATAGTATCTTGCAATAAACACCTAAATATAATTTACCAAAAAAAAAAAACGAGTCAAGGCCTACCTTCACTTTTCCCAGTTTTGCATCTAAAAACAGCAAATAAAAAAGGCTGTAAAAAGAAGGCCACCCTGAATGTTGTTATTCAGGGTCTCCCGCTTTTACGCCGTTTTTGATAAAAACAACGATTTCGGAAGTTGGAGATCCTGAGTAACGGCGTCTCAGGATGGCCCTCTCTTTTTTATTGTTCTGTTTGGTTGAATAACAAAAAACGGCACGCTACTTTTTACGTGCCGTTTTTTGAATAGTGTTTGCTGCGCCAAAATAAGTACCCCTTGACTTGTTTTTTTTTTTTGGTACAATACGGGGGTAGTGAGTATAAATAAAATGTCGTGCTGAGTCGTTTTTGCTCAGCACCTCAGCTATATTGAAAAAAACAAATAGGTCCTGAGCAGAAACTCCTCAGGACGACAGAAAGGAGAGTATTTTATGAAGAAAGCATTTACACTAATAGAGCTGTTAGTAGTTGTTTTAATTATCGGTATACTGGCCGCTATTGCACTGCCGCAATACCGTTTGGCAGTGGAAAAAGCCCACGTTGCACAAGTGGTATCAGCCTTGCGCGCTATTGAACGGGCTCAAGAAGCATATTATTTGGAGAATAATGAGTATTCAAGCAGTATGAGTAATTTAACTTTGGATGTTACACTGCCTGGCAATTGGAATTTGTTCGTGGGTAATACAAAAGCGAAGGCTTATAAAGACGGAGTAAATTGGGATATTAACTTGTGGTATCCACGTGCAAATGTACAGACAAAACTAAAAGGGAAAATATATTGTGCCGCAGAAAAAACAAATTCGCAAGCACAACGCATTTGTCGGGCAGTGGGTAGTGAATCGTTACCAGAGGACGACACCTATGTCCGTTACGCTATAAATTGATTGTATAAACGGTATATTGGCGGCTTGATGTTATTTCTTCAATTTGTCGCCTAATTTTCCGGCAAATTTTTTGAGGAAAAATAAATCATCTTTAGATAGCGCACCGCGTTGGAAAAATTTGCGGATAAGCGCTTTGCGTTGCGTGGCGGTGTAATCCTGCCGGAAATCCGCCGCTTGCATAAGCTTATCCAGTTCATTTACCACCAGTTCGGTTTGTTCAAACGTGGCTACTTTGAGGGCGCTTTTGCCGCGCGGAGGGACTTGCCCGCGCGCCAGTTCATAGCAGGTTAAAATCACGGCTTGCGCTAAATTGATAGACGGTTGTTTAGCACGCGTGGAAATGTGCAAGGCCGCAGAACATAGTTCAATATCTTCATTGGAAAGTCCGGTCTTTTCGTTGCCAAACACAAGCGCGGTTTTGCCAGCCGGCTGTTTATCAAGCCACGCCGGAAAATCGGGCAGTAAAACAATCGTTTCGTTTAAGCGGCGGTTTTTTAGCGCGGTCGTGGCAATGGTGAGTTTACAATCGGAAAGCGCGTCGGGCAACGTGTGAAATAATTTTGCTTTTTGCAAAATATCGTTTGCGCCTACCGCGCTGACGACCGCCGTTTTCCAAGACGGCTCATACGGCTCTACCACGCGCAAATCGGACAGCCCGAAATTGGCCATGGCTCGCGCCGCGGCACCGATATTATTGGGGTCGCGCGGCCGAACGAGCACGACGGTAAAATCGCGTTTCATTTGGCAAGTGCCTCGCCGATAGCCTCGCAAATAGTCGGATGCGGAAACACTACTTGTTTAAGTTGCTCAACGGTCATGCCCGCTTGCAGAGCTACGGAAATTGTGGAAATGATTTCTGCCGCATTGGGGCACGCAAGCACCGCACCTACAATTTTTCCGTCGGCGGCATTGCTGGTAATTTCCACATAACCGTCCGCGCTGTCTTGCGTGAGTGCACGGCCGTTAGCCAGCATAAAAGATTTATATATTTTGACGGAAATGCCGCGCGCTTCAGCCTGCGTTTTTGTCAGACCGACAGATGCCAGCTCCGGCGTAGTATAAACTGCGTTTGGAATTAAATCATTATTATAAGTGACGTTTTGTCCACACGCATTTTGCGCGGCTATCATGCCTTGCCGCGTGCCCGCGTGCGCGAGCAAAGATAAGCCCGTCACATCGCCTGCCGCATAAATATCGTCGGTGATTTTAAGCGTGTGCGGGTCAATATGTTCAAGCCCTTTGCGACTCCAAGTAAGGCCCGCGCGCTCCGGGTGCAACTCGGTCAAATCGCACGTGCGGCCAATGGCGGCCAATACTTTTTCGGCAGAAATTTCCGTACCGTCTTTGAGCGTGAGCACGGCTTGCCCGTTTTCTGTGCGCGCGGAGACGACTTGCTGGCCGAGAAAAAGTTGTACGCCGCGTTTCTGCAAATTTTTGTTGAGCGCGCGCGAAAGCCCTTCGTCCATATTAGGCAGCAGGCGCGGTTGCATTTCAATGAGCGTTACCCGTACACCGAAAGAAGACATTAGCGTGGCAAACTCACACCCGATGGCTCCGCCGCCGATGATTGCGAGTGTTTTGGGTAGTGCCGGGAGGTTAAAAATCGTACTGTTATCAAAAATATAACTTGGGATTTTATCAAACGGCGCGGGGACAAAGGCTTGCGAGCCTGTGGCGATAATGACTCTGTCAAATGCTACCGTTTGTTCACCGCTTGCGCTGTGAACAAGTAGGTTTTTCTCTCCTGAAAATTCCGCTGTGCCTTCTATCACTTGCACTTTGGCGGCTTTGAGCATCGTAGCAATTCCGGCGGTCAGTTTTTGGGTAACTGCTTGCTGCCGGGTTTGGATTTTGGACCAGGAAAGTGCGGGCCGCGCGACTTGCCCGTCACAAAACCGCGCTAGATCGGCCGCTACATCCAAACGGTGTGCCGCATCTAATAAAGATTTAGACGGAATACACCCGCAGTTTAGGCACACTCCGCCTAAATGTTGCTTTTCAATTAAAGTTACTTGCGCGCCCAGCCGCGCCGCGGTTAAGGCAGCAGGATACCCGGCGGGACCTCCCCCAATAACGACGATTTTTGACGGCATATACTCCCTCCAAACCAGCTAAAAATGGCACTTTCTTGTATTCTAGCATTAAAACCAGCTGCAAAAAAACATATAATTAGATTATGCCTGCACAAGAGAAACCTTCTTATATGGGACACCGCCAGCGGATGCGTGAAAAATTTGCAACGGGCGGATTAGGAAATTTTTTAGACCATGAAACCTTGGAGTTGCTGCTGACATATTGTATTGCGCGGCGTGATACCAAGCCGCTGGCATGGGCGTTGATTAAACGCTTTGGCAGTTTGTCAGCCGTATTAGATGCACCGGTAAAAGAAATGTGCGAAGTACCGGGTATGGGGGAACAAAGTGCACAATTTTTAAAACTTATTCGGGCTGTATTTAAAAAATATTCTTTGGAGGAAGTAAAAGAAAAAACTGTCATACGAACCCCTGAAGAGGTGGTGGCATATTGTAATGCATCCTTGGCCGGACAAAGTGAGGAATGCGTGGAATTAATCTACTTATCAGTACGCAATACGGTATTGGGGACGGAAATTATTTCCTCCGGCACTTTGGACTGTGTGAGTATTTCTCCGCGTAAAATTGTGGAACGGGCGCTGGCCGCCAAAGCCGCTGCGATTATTTTGGTACACAATCATCCGTCGGGAGACCCGACTCCGTCCGACGACGATATTATTATGACAAAAGAAGTGGTACGCGCGGCGGCCTTACTGGGAATAGCGGTGCACGACCATATTATCGTCGGGAAAGGGCGGCATTATAGTTTGAAAGCCAACGGGAAAATATAAAACTGTTTTTGGATTACAAGCATACAGCAGTGCGGAAAAAATAATTTTTTCCGCACTATTTTTGTGAATTATTGAATAGGAATGAAGTACACGGACTGGTTGCCTGTGGCAGATTGGATAGGCTGCCCACCAAAGGTTTTGCACACAGACTGACCAAACGAGTCAGTATTTTGATAATAGCATAAAATTTGTTCTTTGGGTAAATCTGCAAAATCGGTTGCATATTGGGAAAGCCAAACAAATTTGGGAACGGATTTTGTGCCGGAACTACCCGCATCTATTCGGCCATACAACAAAACATATTGATAATTGCCGGCGGAAAAGCGCTCATGCGCGTGCTGCCGATTCGCATGATGCTGGACATTGCGGTGGTAGATATGGGCGTGCGGCAGGTGGCGCGCTTTACCGGCAAAGGGATGACAAAGTTTTTGGCCCAACACGGTTGGAAATTAGCCGCCGCCGGCAAAGACGTCGGCCCGCTCCCGCCTCAACAGATGTAATCAGTTGCCGGCATTAAATTGGGCACAAAGTTGTTTTTCATAATCGGAAGCTGTGGAATATGCAAAACAATACTTACCACCATAAATACTTATGTTGAGATAGTATTTGGACCCATAGGGCTTGCGTTGTACAATAGCAATACTCCTTTGAACATCTCCCCATTCGTTACTGGCGGCAAATATAAAATAGGGTGTATGTTTGGCGGGCAAAGAACCATAAGCCCCGTCCGTCGTACCTGAAAAATCAATATCCAAATCATTGATATTGCGCGTAAAAGTTCCGTTCGCCAGTTTGTAAAGTTGATTGGCTTGTGCGATTTTTTCTACGGCAATAACCGCCTCGGTCATGCGTGCCTTTTCTACGGCTTTTCTATATTGCGGCAATGCAACTGCAGCCAGTATGCCGATGATTAATACGACGACCAGTAATTCAATGAGTGTGAAGGCTTTACTAAATAAAGGAACCATCCCCGAAGTCTGTAATCGGGGATCTTCCATGCGCTGCCGTTTTAAAAACGACATACGGCCACAACAAGCGTTGTAGACCCCCGATAAAAACACTCGGGGGTGGTTCTTATTTTTATTTTTTTCTTTTTCCATAAAAAATCTCTCCTATGTCTTTTTATAACCTTGCGATACATCGCAAGGGGCATCAAAATGTGTTTCTTGCAACCTACAGCTACAGATAGTTTACCAAAAAAAAAAAACGAGTCAAGGCCTACCTTCACTTTTCCCACATTTTACGCCTAAAAACAATTTTATTCTCTTTCTTTGATTGAAAAACAAAAAACGCGTGCCGTTTTTTGGATGCCGTTTGCTGCGCCAAAAATACCCCTTGACTCGTTTTTTTTTTTTTGGCATAATTTTAGTATCCGGAAATTGAAACAAAGGAGATTCTATGAAAAGAGCATTTACACTGATTGAATTACTAGTTGTCGTTCTCATCATTGGTATACTGGCAGCGATTGCTTTGCCGCAATACCAAAAGGCAGTAATAAAAGCCCGTGTGTCCACTATTTTACCTGTTTTAAAAGCAATTAAAAATGCGGAAGAGGTTTATTATATAGAGAACGGAAAATATACGGTAGATATTAACAATTTGGGGGTGCAATTACCGAACAATTGTTCCGAAATGACCGGTGGGGATGGCGGCTTATATAAATGCGGCGATTTTTTTATTCTTGATTTAGATGATCAGATAGAGGATGAAACGGGGAAAAGTTATGGAAAAATTATTGCCAGTTATTGTCCGGGTCAGACTTCATCTTATACCAATTGTGCAGCAGATCGTGCGCTGGGACTTATCTTTTATTATGAGTACAATGCAGCTAATGGTATTTCCAATGAATTGATTTGCGATCCCGCCAATAATAACCAAGGAAAAACCTTGTGCAAATTGTTTGGGGCTCCTGTGGAGTTTGGATCGTGTTCTAAATCTAAGGGCTGTACCAAATTATAAAGTTATTTTTGTCAAAGATAAAGGCCACCTTGTGGGTGGCCTTCGTCTTTAGTATATATTTTTTATTTCTCTTCCAAGGCTTTGAGCGTGGGGAAGAAAATAATTTCGCGGATAGAATCCTGTCCGGTTAGCAGCATAATCGTGCGGTCTATGCCGATGCCCATACCACCTGTGGGTGGCATACCCGATTCCAACGCCTCAATATAATCACCGTCTAAAATATCGGCATTTTCAGCATCTTCGCCTTTGGCTTTTGCCTTGGCAACCGCTTGGTCTTTGAGACGTTGCAATTGGTCTGCCGGGTCATTGAGCTCAGTGTACGCATTGCCTAGCTCACTACCGCACACAAACGCTTCAAAGCGTTCCACCAGTTCCGGGTCACCGGGCTTGGTTTTACTAAACGGACTAACCGCCGTCGGATAATCCAGCGCAATTACCGGGCAGTTATAACCGGTTAAGAGTTTGGTTTCAAACAGCTCGTCAAACAGTTTGCTGTCCGGGTCGTCGGCTGAGAAAGAAATGCCTTGCTCTTTAGCCAGTGCGGCCAGCGGCTCGCGTTTGAATTGGCGGCCGTCTAATACTTCGTGGATATCGTGGCCAAATTTTTCTTGCCACGCTTGCGGAATATACAAGCGTTTAAACGGAGGCACCAAATTAATTCCTTGTCCGTGAAACATCACTTTTTCCACGCCGATAGCTTTGGCGGCATTACCCAAAATTTCTTCAAATAAATCTGCCATGGTGTTCACATCGCCATAGGCCTGGTAAAGCTCCATCATGGTAAATTCGGGGTTATGCGTGGTGTCAATGCCTTCATTGCGAAACATATGCCCGATTTCATAAATGCGATCAAATCCGCCGACGATTAAACGTTTGTGGTACAACTCTAATGCAATGCGCAGGCGTAATGGCATTTTGAGCGCATTGTGATAGGTTTGGAACGGACGCGCCACCGCGCCGCCGGAATCCGGCGTCAAAATCGGCGTTTCTACTTCCAAATATCCTTTCTCGTCCAACGTGCGGCGGATAGAAGAAATAATTTTGGCGCGTTTGACAAAAATATCTTTTACTTCTTCATTGGCAATTAAATCCAAATGGCGTTTGCGAAAACGCACTTCGGTATCTTGCAAACCGTGGAATTTTTCCGGCATGGGGCGGATCGCTTTGGAAATCAAATCCAGCTTGTGCACCTTAATGGTTTTTTCGCCGGTTTGCGTGACAAACATATGTCCCTGTACCGCCACAAAGTCACCTACGGCTAAATGTTTTTTAAAAAAAGCATACGGCTCTTCGCCGAGTAAATCTTTGGCAATATAGAGCTGGATTTTGCCCGAAAAATCGCGGATGTGCGCAAACGCGGCTTTACCCATTTTGCGCAGCTGTACCAAGCGGCCAGCGGTGGCTACTTCGGTGTTTTCCGCGGCATCTTTGGCTTGGGCGCAAGTGTGTGTTTTTTCCACGTGATTAGGATAGGGGTTTACACCGGCGGCGCGCAGTTCGTTTACTTCGGCGTAGCGTTGTGCGATGATTTCATCTAGCGCATTATTATGCTTTTGTTCGGGTTTATTATTTTCCATAAAATCCTCAAATGCCATGCTAAAATATTGCACGGAAACTTATTTTTCAAACTAAAATGATTTCTTTCTAGGCGTTGGCGACTGAGTGTATACTGTGAAAGGGCGGAGCCCGAGGTATCCGAAGGAGCCGACAACAACGAAAGAAATTATTTTAGGAAGAAAGATTTTTCCGGGACAAGGACTCGAACCTTGAATTAATGCTCCAGAGGCATCCGTGTTACCATTACACCATCCCGGATTAACACCATTATTATATCAATTTGATGAAAGCAGACGCAAGGCGCGCAAGCAAATCAAGGAATTTGTTATAATAAAAATATGCAGCGCCTATAGCTCAATTGGTTAGAGCAACCGACTCATAATCGGTGGGTTTCAGGTTCAAGTCCTGATGGGCGCAAAAGTTTTCTTATAAAAACGCCTTATTTCGGTGTTGCTCGTTTAGTCAGATACCTCCGCCTCCGGCGTGTCTTACCAGTATCTTTCCTAAACTTGCGTCTGGAACTAAGGCGTTTTTCGTTGAAAACAGTCTGCTTGTCTTATAGTACAGCCACTTCATCCGACAGGCAATAAACAAGGCAAAAGATTTTTATTTTCTACTTTGTCCTTGCGTGGTTTCTTTTTTCAACCTTATATTGCAACGGTATTCGTTCAATGTAACACTTCCCTTGACCCGTTTTTTTTTTTTGCTACACTTTTCTTATACCTGAACGAAAAAAGGAGGGAAGTGTATGAAAAGTCGTGCATTTACGCTTATAGAGCTGTTAGTCGTTGTTTTAATCATCGGCATACTAGCCGCAATTGCTTTGCCACAATACGGCAAAGCAGTAAAGAGATCTCGTGGTAGAGAAGTTCTGCTTCATATTCGGGCATTGAATCAGATATTTGCGCTCAATGCCCTTGCTAACTATAATATGTGTGCGGACAATCTCTGTTTGAACAGGGCCGATATTGAGCTTCCGACATTAAAATACTTTAACTTTGAGAATGATGGGCTGCTCAATCACGCACAGGAATATGTCGAGTACGTTGCAAAAAATGCCAGGGTTAAAGCGGCGTGGGCTCGAACTACCGGCCGACCAACCGGGACTGCTTGTACGGGGACTGAATGCGCAGCTTATTTTGGTTGTAATACGACTACGGAAACGACTTGTGATGGAAATCCTTGGGATGGCGTAAGTAGTTGTCCGGAACAGTATATCGGCGAGACAACAAGCTGTAATCTGTAAAAATTACCACCTATTGCTATACAGAAAAATTCTGTCAACGTATTTGCGGCGGGAGCGGATTTTCCAGGCAATGTTTTTGTTAGCACAGTCCAATTTGATATGATATATATATGTCATCACGGGTACTGCAATTTGCTACAGAGAAAAATTTAACTTTGACGGGGCTTACTTTTAACTCGGCCGAAGTACAGCCTGGATATTGTTTTTTTGCGCTGAAAGGTGTTCATCACGACGGAAATCAATTTATACATGAAGCCATAGTTAAGGGTGCTGTGCTGGTGGTATCGGCGCAAACGGCTCCTGCAGATATCTGCGTACCCTTTTTTCTTTCAGACAATATAGATTTAGATATGGCAGACGCTGCTTATGAATTTTACGGTTGTCCGTCGGACCATTTTCCGATGATAGGTATAACCGGTACAAAGGGCAAAACCAGCATTTCATATCTAGCGGAGGCGGTACTGGCCCGCGGCGGAAAGAAAGTGTCCGTACTTGGTACCATAAATTATCGCATTAACGGCCGTATGATTTGCACGGCACCCAATACCACACCGCTAGCGTTGCCGCTTTTTAGGCTGTTGCACCAAATGCAAACACAAAAAACCGACGCGCTAGTTATGGAAGTTTCTTCACACGCTTTGGAGCAGCAACGCGTCCGGCACATTCATTTTGACACAGCCGTTTTTACCAATTTGCAGCGCGACCACTTAGATTTTCATCATACGTTTGAAAATTATTTTGCAGCAAAGAAAAAATTATTTGAAGAACTTTTGTCGCCGGAAAATCACAAGCCAAATAAAACTGCCATTATCAATATAGATGATGCGTACGGGCAAAAATTAGCCAAGTTCTTGCGTGGCAAGGTGCACGTGTTGACTTACGGATTAGAAACTGCGGCGGATTATCAGGCGACCAATATCGCGGAGAGTTTGCACGGAACGGAGTTTACCTTGCACGGAACGCGCGCTAAGATAAATCTGCTAGGTAAACACAATGTATACAATGCGCTGGCCGCTGTGTGTATCGGAGCTGCGCAAGGCGTAGAGGAGGAAACGGCATTGGCAGCACTGGCAGACTTACCGGGTGTGCCGGGCCGTATGGAGCGTATTGATGCCGGGCAGGATTTTTTTGTGTTTGTGGATTTCGCCTATACTGACGAGGCTTTGCAGCGTGCCTATGCCACAGTTAAAAACTTCAAAACCGGGCGAATAATTACCGTATTTGGTTGCGGCGGCGACCGGGACCGCACCAAACGTCCGCTGATGGGCCGCACCGCGTGTGCCAACAGTGACTATGTTTTTTTGACTAATGATAATCCGCGTACCGAGGACCCGCGCCAAATTTTTGCCGACATACAGGTGGGCATGGAGGGTTTTATGAATTACACCATAGAACCGGACCGGCGCAAAGCTATCTTGGGTGCGCTGAAAAAGGCGCGTAAGGGTGACATTGTGATTATTGCCGGAAAAGGACATGAGCAGACACAAAAAATCGGCCATAAAGTGTTGCCTTTTTCCGACCAGGAAACGGTACGCGAAATTTTGCGGGGGAAGTATGTTTAAGCCAGAACATTTTCGTGGCAAGAAGGTTTGTGTATTAGGCGCAGGTAAAAGCGGGCGGGAGGCGGCTAAATTATTGGTACGCCAGGGTTTTTCTGTTTTGATTAGTGAGGAAAGTAGGCTCTCCCGCTTGCCTCAGCTGCCGCCCGGGGTGGAACTGGAAACGGGCGGTCACACCGAGCACGTTTTTGCGTGTGATTTTGTAATCAAAAGCCCGGGTATTTTGCCAAAATCGCCCATTCTTAAAGCCTTGCGCAAACACAAAATTCCCGTGTTTTCCGAATTGGAAGTGGCGCGCGCGTTTATGCCAAAAGATATTTGCGTGTTGGCCGTTTCGGGAACGAATGGGAAAACTACTACGACTGCCTTGTTAGGTGAAATTTTGAAAGAACATTGTGCTGCTATGCGGTGTCCGTCACGCCATGCTTTCGTGGCGGGGAATATCGGCCTGCCGGTTTCTAGTATAGCGGAAGCTGTAAAGCCTGGTGATTTTCTAGTGATAGAGGTGTCTAGCTACCAATTAGAGGACAGTACGTATTTCCGCCCGAAAGTGGCGTGTTTGCTTAACATCACGCCGGATCATTTAGACCATCATAATGGGATGTTGGGATACATCCGCGCTAAAGCACGGTTGTTTAAGAACCAGTTGGCAAAGGATGTGGCTATTTTAAATGGCGGGGATGCTTTTTGTGCGGCGATGGCGCGCGATATAAAATCACACGTGCTTGCTTTTTCTGCCGTGGTGGGGCATGAAATCAAAACCGATGTCTTTTACGACGGGGATGAAATTATTTTTAGTACCGGGTATCATTTGCGCCCTCCTAAATTAAAAGGCATTCACAATGTAGAAAATGCCATGGCTGCTGCGTTGGCTGCTTTTGCGGTAGGGGTTTTACCGCAGACCATACAGCAGGTGTTTAACCGTTTTGCACCCATGGAACACCGTATAGAACCATTTGCCGAACACGAAGGTGTGATTTATGTAAATGATTCTAAGGCTACGAACTTAGATTCCACGATGATTGCGCTTAAATCCTTTGATAAAGAGCCGCATATTTGGCTGATTTTGGGCGGACGGGATAAAGGTGCTTCATATGAAGTCTTGCTGCCATATTTAAAAAGCTACTGCAAGCAGGTACTTAGCATCGGCGAATGTATGGACAAAATAGAAAAAGAATTAAAAGGAGAGTTTCCTATACACCGGTGCGGTACGTTGGCCGCGGCAGTGGACTATGCTATTGCGCACGCACAGAAAGGGGATGTGGTGTTGCTCTCTCCGGCGTGTGCTTCCTTTGACCAATTCAAAGACTACGAGCACCGGGGCCGCACGTTTAAAGAGCTGGTCCTTAAACGCCTCAAATAAAAATTCTTATTGATAAATCTACTTGTCTAATGCGAATTTCCATTTCCAGATACCGGCGGTAATGTCTGTTTCTGTACCTTTGCCTAAGGATTTGCAAACTTGGCGGGCAGTTTCGGTATTAGAAAGGCAGACAATGTCTCCTTTTTTTGAGTTAACGCCATCTGCAAACATTTGAAAGTAAGCTATCTGGGAATTCTGCCACTGGGCATCTTTGGGTCCGTCCCACACTCCTATCTTAAACCCGGTACATATATAATATCCGTTACTGGTGTTGTTAGTGTAGAAAGTACATCCTTCCGCCGGGATTTCAATGTCTAAGGTAGTTAAGTCAAGAGTGTAATTTCCGTTAGCTAGGTAATAAACTTCTTCAGCTTGAGCAATAGCGTTGACCAAAGGAATATAGGCTGCCAGGCGTGCCTTTAAAACCGCCACTCTGTATTGCGGCAGGGCAATGGATGCCAGTATGCCGATGATGAGAACAACGACTAGTAATTCAATTAAGGTAAATGCTTTTTTCATATATTCTCCTGTCTTTTTGTAACCTTGCAGCTTACGCGCAAGGGATGTCAAAACGTGTTTCTTGCAACCTACAGCTATAGATAATTTACCAAAAAAAAAAAACGAGTCAAGGCCTACCTTCACTTTTTTAAGTTTTATATCTAAAATATGGAAATGTAGGTCGGACTCCGCCCGACAAATAAAAAAGGCTGTAAAAAGTAGTCCACCCTGAAGTGTTGTAATTCAGGGTCTCCCGCATTTAATAAACGACACCCATAAGGTAGATTCCCGACAGAGACATTCGGGAATGACAAATTCCTTTTCTGATTGAAAAACAAAAAACGGCACGCTACTTTTTACGTGCCGTTTTTTGGATAGTGTTTGCTGCGCCAAACAGAAGTCCCTTGACCGGTTTGTGGAATACACTTTTCTCATATTGAATAGAAAAAGGATAAGAGTCTGTGAAAAATCGTGCCTTTACGCACAGTAAATTTTATTCCGAAGCATTGTCGGCGTAATAGCGAATTAAGCGACCCTGTATGCGGGCGGTTTTGACGGCAGAATATAAAAACAAACACGCAGGCAATAGAATTGCAAGTGTGGCTAAGAAAGCAATTTTTAATCCGAATATATCTGAGGCACGCCCAATCAGTGCCGGAGAAATGGCATCTCCCAGCGCATGAATGATAAAAATATTTACTGCAAAAGCCATGGACCGGATGCGGCGGCTGCTCAGCGCCACCAGCGAGGCACTAATCGGCCCCAGTGGTACAAAAATTAATATCATCGCGATGAAAAAAGTTATTAAAGAAAACGGCATCCGGTGACTCAGTACGCCTGCGCCCGCAAACGGAACCACCAATAAAAAACACGCCGCAATTACAATAAAGTGAGCATAATTGGTCTTTTTGAGTAGACGGTCTGAGAGTCTGCCGCCAATTAGTGTGCCGACCGTTCCTGCAACAATAACCATTACACCAAATACCCAACCGGCTTGTCCGATATCCATTTTAAAAAAGCGGTGCAAATAGGTCGGCATCCAAGCAGAAAGGCCGCCTAATACAAAGGTTTGCATGGCGTGCGCCAAACACAAAAACAAAAAAGGTTTGTTGCGCAGCAGTGTAAGATATTGCGGCCAGGAAGGTCTGCTGCGTTTGACTAAAGAGCGGTGATCGCGGTCTTTTACAAAAAACAATACATATAATCCCAGTAAAAATCCTGGTACGCCTACCGCTATAAAAGCCACACGCCAACCCCACTGTGCTCCGATAAGCCCGCCGCATAAATAACCCAGTGCCGCTCCGGCAGGCATGGCCAGTCCAAAGTAAGCCAACATAGTGGCGCGTTTATTTTTGGGATATTGCTCGGCCAAAAACGGCTGCGCAATAGTAGTAAATCCGCCCTCGCCCACGCCGATTAGTCCGCGTGCCGTGAGTAAAGAGATATAATTTTTAGCCAGCCCGCTTAAAAAAGTGGCGGTGCTCCAAACCAGTGCGCTGGCCGCTATCCAGTATTGGCGCGGATGGCGGTCTGCAAAAAATCCGACCACCGGTGCATAACACATATACACCACCATAAAAACCGAACCTAATAATCCTAACTGAAAATCCGTTATTTGCAAATCCGCCTGTAGTAAAGGAAACACAGAAAACAAAACCTGTCTGTCTATGTAATTAAACAGGTTTAATAAAAAAAGTATGGTAAACAGGCGCCGTGTGTTCATGGTATCTATTCTATAAAATAATGGAGCTAATTTGGATTTACACACAAGGGACGAGGAAATTTATATAATAGGCAAAAGGAGGATTTATGCGGAAAGGATTTACTTTAGTAGAATTATTAATTGTAATGATTATTGTAACGGTATTGGTTACCATGGCATTTCCTAAGTTTAAAATAGCTATGGAAAGAGGCCGCGGATTGGAAGTAATTGCCACGGCTGCTGCTATTAGTGAAGCGTTGAATACAGAATATGTAAGAAATGCTAACACATATGGTGAAACGGCTACTGTTCCGGCGTATGCTACAATAACGAAGGGCGAGGGCCGCTATAGTTATTATGTTACTGGGCCAGATTTGGACGGTAATGTTACTGTCAATGTGACGCGTCTTTTGACCAAGAACCCGTATGAAATTGCTTTTGTAAATAGAGGCGGGGAAACGGTAGAACGGTATTGCACCGGAAACCAGGCATATTGCAAAGCGCTGGGAGCTACGGGTCCCCGGTCTGTTGGCGGGTGGAATTTTTAAGGGGTCAAACTGTTTTAAAAAACCCGGCTTAAAAGCTGGGTTTTTAAAAGAAGTATAAGAACAATTAGAGTTCTCCATCCACATATTTCCAACCTAGACTTTCATATTGTTTGCAGATTTTACGGCCAATATCAGTATTTTGTGTTACACACGAGTTATACCAAATACCTACAGGTGAATCTTCATTGTAATGACTATTAGGTTCAGTAGTACTGTAAAATGTGTAACCACCTAGTGGCGTGACTTCTATGTGAGCGTCCTGACGGGCCGATATAAATACGTTATAGGATGTATTTTTTGTTTCATAATGCATCTGGTCGATGTCCCATTCTCCACCGGATAAATCTACAGAGGCGAAGTCTTTGTAGTAAACTCTACCACTGGCGGGGAATCCGTTTTCTAGGATATACAGTTCCATTTGTTGTTTAATGGAGGCAATATTGGTTATTGCTTCTGTAGCGCGCGCTTTCTCTACCGCCAATGTATATTGTGGCAGTGCTATGGCAGCGAGTATGCC
>JAZNWO010000048.1:0-38995 GCA_045593365.1 Candidatus Avelusimicrobium sp. | reverse complement strand
TGTTTGAGTAAAAACGGGTCATAAAAACTCCTGTATTTAAAAATATTTTAAAATATTTTTTTGAAGCCCTTTTTCGTCGGGGCTTTTAGTCTCAAATGTGTCTGGACCCAAACATACCCCTTGACTCGTTTTTTTTTTTGGTAAAATTTCTGGAGTCGTAAGTTGCAAAAAATATTTTTTGACACCCCTTGCGCGTAAGCTGCAAGGTTACAAAAAGACAGGAGAAAATATGAAAAAAGCATTCACACTCATTGAGTTACTGGTCGTGGTCCTTATCATCGGCATTTTAGCCGCCATTGCACTACCGCAATATCAAAAAGCAGTACTTAAAACCCGCTTTGCCACCGTTAAAAGTTTGACGCGCGCTTTGGCGGATGCAGAAGAAGTTTATTATCTAGCGAACGGAAATTATACGTTCGATGCGACAAATTTGGACATTGAGCTACCCACCCCGACCAGTTCGGAAATAGACGGTAATTACAGTAATTATTATTATCCTTGGGGAAAGTGTGAAATAGAGGTAATACCTGACGTAATTGCGGATGTGATGTGTATGCTAAACGGTAATGAAGTTACTTGGGGTGAAAGCAGCAAGCGCATACTCAATTACGTAATTTATCTGAATAATCAACCCAGAACGCCGGGAACAATCAGTTGTTTTTCCTATGGTACGGATTTTTCCGCACCGCAACACAAAATATGTCCGTTGGAAACAGGCAAAACCGTTTCCGACGAGCACGGAAATAATTATCAAAAATTTAATTACTAATCTGCCACACAAAAAGGCCGCCTTTCGGGGCGGCCTTTTGTGCGA
Source organism: Candidatus Avelusimicrobium sp. (assembly GCA_045593365.1). Taxonomy (GTDB): domain Bacteria; phylum Elusimicrobiota; class Elusimicrobia; order Elusimicrobiales; family Elusimicrobiaceae; genus Avelusimicrobium. The sequence continues at coordinate 38,181 of JAZNWO010000048.1, read as the reverse complement.
TAATGTTTCAACTAAAGAAGTTGTTTATTTGGCTTGGCTGACAGCTACTGCTACCGCTACCGTCGCACCCACCATCGGGTTGTTGCCCATGCCGATAAGACCCATCATTTCCACGTGGGCAGGCACAGAAGACGAACCCGCAAATTGCGCATCACCATGCATACGACCCATGGTGTCGGTCATACCATAAGAGGCAGGACCCGCGGCCATGTTGTCCGGGTGCAAGGTGCGGCCTGTACCGCCGCCGGAAGCAACGGAGAAATATTTTTTGCCGTTTTCAATGGCCCATTTCTTATACGTTCCGGCTACCGGGTGCTGAAAGCGGGTCGGATTGGTGGAGTTACCGGTAATGGACACGTCCACACCTTCATGGCGCATAATCGCCACGCCTTCGTTTACATCATCGGCACCATAGCATTTTACTTTGGCTTTATCGCCGTCGGAGAATGCTTTTTCGCTGACGATTTTCAGCTCGCCGGTTTTATAATCATATTCGGTTTCTACCGAGGTAAAACCGTTGATGCGGGAAATAATATAAGCCGCATCTTTACCCAAACCGTTCAAGATAACGCGCAAGGGTTCTTTGCGCACTTTGTTAGCGGTGCGGGCAATACCGATAGCACCTTCGGCGGCGGCAAAGCTTTCATGTCCGGCTAAAAAGCAGAAACATTTGGTTTCTTCGCGCAACAACATTGCGCCCAAATTACCATGGCCCAAACCGACGGCGCGCTGGTCAGCCACAGAACCCGGGATGCAGAAGCTCTGCAATCCTACGCCGATTTTTTCGGCGGCTTCGGCGGCAGTTTTTACGCCAGATTTCAAGGCAATCGCGGCACCGACCGTATACGCCCAGACCGCATTTTCAAAAGCAATCGGCTGAATACCTTTGACGATTTTTTCCACGTCAATGCCTTTGTCTAAGCAAATCTTGCGGGCTTCTTCCAAATCTTTAATGCCGGCGGCTTTGAGCGCGGCGTTAATTTTGTCAATTCTTCTTTCGTATCCTTCAAATGTAATGGTCATAATTCTCTCCTTGGCTTACTCTTTGCGCGGGTCAATTTTCTTGACGGCTTCGTCAAAGCGGCCATAGGTTTTGACGTTTTCTTCAAAGGCTTTTTTGGCATCGGTGCCTTTTTTGATAGCATCCATCATTTTGCCTAAATTGACAAATTTATAGCCGATAATTTCATTATTTTTATCTAAGCCGACTTCCAGCACATAGCCTTCGGCCATTTCCAAATAACGCGGGCCTTTGGCTTCGGTACCGTACATGGTACCTACTTGGCTGCGGTGGCCTTTACCCAAATCTTCCATACCGGCACCGATAGGTAAACCATCGTCGGAGAAAGCACTTTGCGTGCGGCCATAGACAATTTGCAAAAAGAGCTCGCGCATAGCGGTATTAATAGCATCACACACGAGATCGGAATTTAACGCTTCCAAAATGGTTTTGCCCGGCAAAATTTCAGCTGCCATAGCGGCCGAGTGAGTCATACCCGAGCAACCTAAGGTTTCCACCAAGGCCTCTTTAATTACGCCGTTTTTCACATTCAAGGTAAGTTTGCAAGCACCTTGTTGCGGAGCGCACCAACCCACACCGTGGGTCAGCCCGCTGATATCGGTAATTTGTTTGGCTTTAACCCATTTTCCTTCTTCAGGGATGGGAGCCGGATCGTGCTTAGCGCCTTTGCAGACACAGCACATTTCTTTTACTTCCGGGGTGCATTTTTCACAGCTCATGAAGTGTCTCCTAATAGGGAATATAAATCTTACTCATATATTTTACAAAATATAATATTCCTTTAACACAATTGAACCATTTTAGTATTGGGTATAGTACCCAGTCCTATCAGAATCAATTTCATACCCTGTTTGTGTATTTGTTATTTCTTGACACAATTTGTGCATAAAATCCGGAGCGGCCGTGCGAATGAGGCATTCTATTCTATGGGAATAGACAGATGAGTCATTATGTTCATAATAAATACGGTAATCTATCTTATATTTTCCATATACCTTCCTTTCTCCGGCGACAAAACAATAAAAAAATTTACTAGGAGTATCTGGCTTGTGGACTTCTTTATTAAGTAACTATAAATACGGCCCCACTATTTTTGGGTCTTCCATGCAGATATAGACATAAGTGTGCGGGAATAATTTGCGCAAAAGAGGGATTAAATACGCATACGCCTCCGTACGCTGTGCGTGCGGATAACGCATTTTACCATCAAATTCCAGCAAAAATTCACCATCTAAAATAGTATTTTTCGGGAAACGGTTTTCCACCGCTTTTTTCAATTCTCGTGAAAAGCGTAACAACCCCACACTTATCCACGCCACTTTTTCAAGCGGTACTGATTGCGCAATTTGCCGCGCAGCTGCTACGTACGCATTTTGCCAACCGTCAAATAAAACCACTGGATCAAAATGAAACCCCAAGCGGTATCCGGCACCTGCTACTTGTTGTGCCGCCTGCAAACGTGCAGTCAAATCCGGCGTAAAATGTTCTGCATTTTTAATAAATGATGCAGCATTAACAGACCAGCCCACCACCACATTTTCCGCTCCTCCCACACGCAACAAGCCATCAATACAAGTACTTTTGGTTTTAAATTCAAATTGCAAATGCGGCCGTGAGCGAAAAAATGGAACAATGTCTTGCGTATAATGTGTCAACTCATCAAATACTAAGGAATCAGTAAACTCTCCACTGCCGATACGTGGACGGTCAAACAATCCTTTGCGCCAATTCACCGTATCTATACGCGTTAAAAAATCCTGCACATTAGCAGGCAACAAAATGGCGTGTAAATTTTGATATTGCTGCAGAAAACAGTACTCACATTCAAAACGGCAACCAAAACCTAGGTTGACTAAATTATATCCGCACCCGGCATTTCCTTGCGAACACGGACAGGGTTTTACAAAATCATATTGCTCTTGGTGGATGAGCAAGGTTTCCGTACGGCGTGAAAAATTTGGGCTGCCGACCAGCTGCTTTTTTTCAATCACTTCAAAATGTGCCGACGGAAACATGGTCTGTGCACGCTGGGCAAGCGGTGAGTTCTGCACAGCTGCCTCTATGTAAATTTGTTTCGGCAAAAACGGGCGCTCCGTCAAATCTGCACGTTGGGCCGGCTCAAAATCCAGTTTTGGTAAATAGAAGGCATTTTTGGGTGTACAGCCAAACGCGTGCGGGTAACGTTTTTGTAGTAACAGTTTTTTGGCACGCTCAAAAGTGATATTTTTTTCAACAGGTAAAATTTCCAGCGGCGTTTTCTTATCGCGTTTGGCAATTTCATAAACCAGACGTACAAGTTCACGCTGTTTATTTACGCCCAGCTGTGGCAGGATAATTTGCAAATACTGCTCTATTTCTGCGACAGACACCATAAAAAGGCTTTCTCCTCTTGGCTTAAATTTACTTCTAGAGCACGGAGATTTTGTTGCACTTGTATGGCATTACGCGCTCCTGCCAATACTCCGCTTACGCCAGGGAGCTGCAAAACACTGGCTAGTGCTACTGCTGCAGGCGGCAACTGTTTTTGTTGTGCTATTTGCTGCACACGAACAGCCACTTGTTTTGCCCGGTTAAAATATTCCCCGAAATAATATTTATAGAAATAGCGCCGTGCATCACTTTTACGCAAATTCGGCATTTGTTTATATTTCCCGCTCAAAATGCCGCCGCCTAATACCCCGTACGCCCAAAAGGCTATACCACACGTCTGACAAAAAGCAGCTACTTGTTTTGATTCAGACGCTAGTAAGGACAGCTGCGCTTGCACACAATCTATCCGTGTAAGCTTGCACGCCTGTTCCAGCTGTGCCTGCGAAAAATTACATACCCCAATAGCTCGGATTTTACCCTGCTCCCGCAACCGCACCAATGCCTCCAGCGAATCAGCCAGCGGCACTTTTGGGTCTGGCCAATGAATTTGATATAAATCAATATAGTCGGTTTGCAAACGCCGCAGTGAAGCTTCACATTCGGCCTGAATGTGTTGTGGTCGCAAATCATGGTCCGGACGTCCGGCAATAAGTGAAATGCCGCATTTAGTGGCCAGCAAAACTTCCTTTCGCCGCCCCTTAACAGCCTGCCCCACGCGTTGTTCCGCCAGGCCTGCTCCGTAAATCGGTGCGGTATCTATTAATTTGATACCACCGTCTAAAGCAGCACGCAAAGTATTTTGTGCATCTGCTTCTGAAGTATCCCCCCAATCACGTCCGCTTCCTAAGGCCCAGGTACCCAAAGCCTCACGCGCAGCATCTGGCAAAATTGTTTGAAAAGTATCTGTCCGGCAAAACGGCATATCAGGCTTTCGGTAAGTCTGCGCCCATGGCGCTGCCCATAGCTTGGGCAGCCATTGCCTGGCTATCGCGAATGGCTTTATTGATAGCAGTTGTCAGCTCTCCGCCCAGTTTTTCACACGGAAAATTTTTTACCATTTCGTCTACGGTCACTTCCTTGACTTCTTGGGAACCGGTAATCGTAATTTCAAATATATGGTTAGGGCTGGAAACCTTGATGACCATACCATCCAGCCGTTTTTTAATATCGGCAATTTGGTTTTTTAATTGCCATAAATCTTTAAGTTGTCCTAGTTTATCAAACATAAATCCTCCTATGTTTCATTTTACTAATTTAGAGAGCCTATTCGCCTTATCCATATTGGATTATCTGGTGTTTTTAACTTTTTTACTTGGCTCTTTTTCCCCTTTTTACTATCCGGAAAAATACAAAAAAATCCCCGGTAGGCTAACCGGGGAGCTTATGATTACATTTCTTCGATTTTGGAATATGGAAAATAAAACTTTAAAATTTCCTTATATGTCTTTTTCTGCTTCGCCATTCCCTTAGCCCCATCCTGACACATTCCCACACCGTGCCCAAATCCGCATCCGCTGAACACAAAGGTATTATCCGCTGCTTTTTCAATTTTTTCTATTTTACAGCTCTTTAAGGTTGCCCAACCTACAGCGCGCTTGAACGACTCACAATCCAATATGGCTACCCCATTTGCCGTTTCAAACTGAAGTGTCACTACCCGCTTAACCCGGTCTGATGGACATTGTACGGCTTTTTCCCGCTGGTCAATTTTAATATTGATAACCGGACCGGACAGATCACTGTGCTTTTGCACAAAACTGGTAATGGTGCTGCCTGGAATGCTCGCTTTCCAACAGGAATTCCCCGTTCCTGCACACGTATCGCAGGCTACTCCGCGTAAAGGCTCCGGACATTGTCTGTATTCGCCGATTAGTAATTGTCCGTTTTCCGTATAACCACCGCAATTAGCGGAATAAAATACCTCCAATAATTTTCCGTTATACATCAATACTTGGCCTTTTGTTTCTTGCACAACCCGGCGGATGAGTCTGCCCCAAATAGCTTTATATATTTTACTGGCAGAGCCTTTGTAAATTTGGTCACTCGGCGTGTCATCCAAATCAAAATTAGGCTCCTTTTTGGCCATTTTGAAACGGGCATATGTGCGCGCTACTACCGCTTGTGCTTTCAAGGCTTCTATCGGCCAGGAAGGGCTCATTTCAAATCCCACCACGCCAAACAAATAATCCTCCAAATTGTTATACTCCAGCACCATAATAGTACCATCCTTCCGGGGAATTAAATACAACACCCCTGTATAAATATTTCCGTCAAAGGTAAGTGTGGTATTTAAATGCGGATCAATCAGTACGGGGTCTGTTGACTGAATACCTAGCAACTGGATTTCTCCGTTTTTAAGAGTAGCCGTTAAGGTACTGGCCCCCTCTACAGCTATTTTTTTATTACTTCCTTTGACGTACACATATACGATACCGGAAGTTTCTACTTCTACGGTTTTGCGATTTGCCAGGTGTATCCGCACCACTTGATCGGGCTTCAAAGCGTGCGAGCGGAAAAAAGCCTCGTTTAACTTTAACTTTCTACCCATTGCAAAGGACAAACCGGATACAGAGACCTGTTCCGGATTAGCAAGTAAAGGCTTTTGTTGAGTTTGCGCAAACATATTCAGCGGCGAAAAAAATAATCCCGCCGCTAATATCCACACGCCTACTCGTTGCACACACTGTTTATTCATACCCGCCCCCAGTTCATAAGACGCTATATTTAAGTATTGATAGCAAACCGCTTTTTTTCAAGAGATAATTTTGGGGCCAGCAAACTGCCGCGAGAGGACCCAGGACAATTTTCCGATGAAAAGGAACCTTATAAAACAGAAAAAGTAACTTGGGATTTTTGATCTGCACATTCAGCCGAAAGCATAAACCGGCCCTTTTGCAACGGCCACCAAAAATCCGTCTTTTTCTCTTGTAAAAGAGTTCCGTTTAATGACCAACGGCAAGGGGCCGACCCGCCCATTGTCTGTATACGTAGGGCTTGGGCAGCTGCAGGTAAAGAGACATCATATTTATAAGTATCCCCATCTGCTGGGGAAATAATTTCCAAAGCAGCCGGCCGGGATGTATGCGTACCGTCACAAATTTGTTGCGGCAGTGTCTGTTCCGTAAAAATTTCCTCGCGCATATGCGGACAAGCAGCTCCTGCTAATAATCCACTTTCACTGCAAACCCGGGCAGCCAAAATACCTTGCGGTTGTTCAAATTCATCCGAAGGATATTTGCGGTGTGCATAGCTTAATACATCATGTAAAATAGGAGCCGCCCCTGTAATGCCCGATACTTTTTGCATAGGCGACGCATCAAAATTGCCTACCCATACTGCAACGGTCAAACGCGGTGTATATCCGACGGCAAAATTATCTTTATAATCCTTACTGGTACCTGTTTTGGCTGCTGCAACAAACGGGAAATACAAAGGTGAATTCAGTCCAAAAGCTTCTGCACGTGCATTATTATCTGCCAAAATATCCGTCACTAAATAACTGATATCCTCCGGTAAAGCACGGTGAGCCTGTTCCGTCAACCTTATCCGCGGACGAAGCGCTGCCACCACCTGACGCAACACTCCCCCCCGCGCCAGCGTAGCATACGCATTAGCTAATTCCAACAAAGTTACCTCTCCACCACCTAAGGCAACCCCAAGTCCATAGAACTCGGGTGGACGGTTTAACGAGGAAAATCCAAAGGCGTGCAGCTGTTGCAAAATTTGTCCTGCACCCAACGGTTCTGCCACCTTGATTACCGGAATGTTATAAGAATTAGCTAACGCTTTACGCAACGACATTCTGCCATGGAATTTTCCATCATAATTGCGCGGACGGAATCCCCCTTCAAAAAAAGTATCCTCATCCGTTAATATGCTGGCTGCTGTCAAACCCTTTTGCAATCCAAGCGCATAAATAAACGGTTTTAAAGTAGAACCTGGCTGTCGGCGGGCCATAATGCCGTCCACTTCTCCGGCGTGCAATTTATCCTGAAAATCAGCCGACCCAACGTATGCCAGGACTTCTCCGGACGCATTGTCCAAAACAATTACTGCCCCCTGCGTCACATGATGCCCCGCCAACGCAGCCAACTGTGTACGTACCGCATTTTCAGCATAGGTCTGTAAATCCGCATCCAACGTAGTATAAATATACTCCTCTTGCGCAACTAACCGTGATATCCGCCGCACAAAATGCGGCGCTGCAAAAGGAGGTGCCTGCGCTATTATTTCTAACGGCTCTACCACTGCCAATTCATACTGCTCCTGTGTAATAAAACCGTTTTGTAACATCGCCGCTAAGACCCGGTTCCGACGCGCCAAAGCACCAGACGGATTTTTAAGCGGATTTAAACGCGAAGGAGCCTGAATTAATCCAGCCAACAGCGCACTTTGTCCTACAGAGAGTTCCTTTGCAGAAACCCCAAAATAAAAACGGGCAGCCGCTTGTACCCCTTGGGTTTGGTTAGCAAACTCTAATATGTTAAGATACTGCTCTAAAATTTGGTTTTTACTGTAACGGCGTTCTAATTGCAATGCATCCCAAGCTTCCAGCCATTTATTACGCCAGCTTTTCGGACGCGGGTGTAATGCACGGGCCAATTGCTGTGTAATGGTAGATGCTCCCGATACCACTCCACCCACACGCATATTCTGCCACGCCGCCCGAAACACGGCACGCATATCTATCCCGTGATGCTGATAAAAACGGCGATCCTCTACTGCCACTGCCGCCAACACCAACCAAGGCGATACTTTGTCTAAAGGAATGGCTTGCACATAGGTATCCTGTGCAGATAAAAAGGACCGCAAAGGGCGGCCCTCGCGGTCATAGAATTGTTGAGAAACAGCTAGCGGCTGCCGTGCAGCAGTAGGGTGAGATACCTCGCCTTGCAGCCATCCCGCCGCAAACAAATAAATAAGCAGCAAACAGCCACGAACATATTTCATTAAGGCTGCACCACTACCTGAGAAGTGGCATTCCGGCCAAACACCGCCGGGTCATACATTTGACTGGCCCATACACTTGGATAGCTGAATGTACCCGTTACCGTAGCCTGCAACAAATAACTATATGTATGTTCGCCAGCCGACAAGAAATCAGCAAACACTACAATACGGTCATCGTATTTTTCATCCCGTCCGAAACTCCCCCATTCCGCGTTATCCAATGTGGAGGCTTCTGTTTTACTTTCGGTAGCTAAAGCGGTATTGACCAGTTCAAATCCCGCCGGAATAAAGTCCTCCAGGGCTACAAAAGAATAATCCGCTGCGTTACGCACCTTTAGCGTAACTTTATAACGCATCCCCGTATGGAATTCTTCTACCGGGCGGTTGTATAAATCCGTCACTTGGCGCGATACTTGGAACCCGGCATTGATTTCATCCGTGTAACTTTGCGGGAGATATGTTTGAGCCAGTGTATAATATAGCGTTCCTTCCCCAAATTTAACTAATTGCACCCGTGCTTGCGGCGCTTGCTCATATACTTGTTTGAATGAAAATTGCTCCTCACGTTGGCGCAAACTACGTCCCACAAAGGGAGCTGAAAATAATTCTTCACCGTTTAAAGAAACTTGGGCCATAAAATCCGGCACAACTGTTTCCTTTAACGTATAGTAAGTATGCAAAGCCATAAACGCTGCCGCATTATCACTCGTATTTTGCCAATGTCCACCCGCATTAAGCTGTTGGACAAGCCACTTTACCACTTGATACGGCTTTGCAAAGGAGGCCTTCGTTTTTAATAAAGCCTCCAAAACTAAGGCTGTTACTTTAACCTCACTCATGTGCAACCAGGGTTGCCCCGTTTCTCCGGCAGTGAAGAATACAGTTTGGTCACCATACTGCATCTGGTTTAAAATTTCCTTTACCAGTTGTTTTTGAACAGTTTCCGGGCGATGTAAGGCCTGAGCTGCTAATAACAAATAGGCCTGTGCCGGAACACTAAGGGCATTACGTTGTCCATACAGCGTATTAAACTGTGCCTCTAATGGCTGTCCATATAAAGCCAACACATACACTGCATACGCACGCACGGTAGCATTTTCTGCTGCAGAATATGGATAAGCCTGTAATTGCTCTGTGCCAAAAATTTCCTTTAGCCACGCCACTGCTTTTTCCAATGCGGCCGACGGTACTTTATAACCTTCTTGTTTGGCTCGTTGCGCCATTTCCAGTGCGTAGGCCGTTACATACGGATCAGGCTGTGCGCCGGGCCAATAGGCTAGTCCGCCCGAAGGAGCTTGGTATGTTGGAATAGCATCTAATATTGTTTGCACCGTTTTCTTGTAATCTTCCAGATTGCCTATATTAAAATCCTTAATCAGCTGTGCACTGGTTACTAGCGGGGCAATTTTAGACATTTGTTGTTCCAAACAATCATACGGATAAGTTAACAAATACGAAATACCACCGCGCACATTCAGCAATGCGGTAGAGGCTAATGCAAACAATACTTTGTTGTCTGCTTTTTCATACACAAATTCCGGCTTTTCTAATACTTGCTCTTGCGCTTCGTCCGTAGCAGAATAAAGTGCCAGCGTTTGTGCCTTTTCTACTTCCTTCACGGATATAGGTACTACTACGCTGTCTTTGGCATTTGCAGTAGAGGCGGCAAACGTGACTTCCGCTTCTCCTGCTTCTAAAGCAATACACGGCCAGCTAATTTGTGCTGCTGTTCCTTTTGCAACGCGCAATTTTCCAGTACGACTGGTCAATTTTAGCGCACCACTGGCTTGGGCAGATAAGATGATTTCTCCTTTTTCATCCTCATAATTATAAATTACGGCACTGCATTGAAAATTATCTCCCCGGCGTAAAAAGCGCGGCATTTTAGAAATAAGCATAATCGGTTTGGAAACCGTAATGTCTGTCTGTCCGGCTCCGAATTGCTGAACAGTAGAGGAAACCGCCATCACACGAAACGAAGTCAAATTATCCGGTAAATTAAAAGTTACCGTGCCTTGGCCCTGCGAATCGGTCTTGACCTGGGCATTAAAGTAAGGCGTAAATTCAAAATGGCTGCGCAAATCGGTTCCGCCCAACTGATGCAAGGCACTGCCGCCACCGCCTCGGTTTTCTCCCTTTTCGCCAAAATTACGCTGTCCGATTAAAAAGACTCTATTATCTGCCATGGAAACAGAAAGCGCTTGCGGTGCGTAAAAAATATCCATTAAATTAGGCACCTGATACCCGGTCAAAGCAAGAATTCCTTCATCTACCACCATAACTGTTACATCCGCAGCCACCGGTTTTCCCTCTATAGAAGTGTCCAACTTGACCGTTACTTTTTCACCTGGCAAGTAGTGTTTTTTATCCGTTGATACGCCCGTACGGATTTCCCGCTCTTTTTGCGAAACCCGCAACTGCGCATAACCTGTTTTCCCTTGCGGTTTAGCCAAATCCAATCCATCCTTATCATAAGAAGGTTGTTCAGCCCGGCCACGCACCAGTGTCACGCTGACAAATACATTAGGCACATATTCGGCTCTAACAGGTATTTCTATGTAGTCAGCCCCGCCGGATATACTGCGTACCCAATGTTCCAAAATGCCCGCACGCTCTACCGTCACTAAAGCCGTAGCCTGCTCATACGGACTTTCTACCAAAATACGTGCCGTTTCACCAGGATTATACAGGTCCTTATCCTGTTTCAGTATCAAGATGTCATCATCATTTTGTTTCCAATAGGCATCTCCTTTCCCGTAAACGGTTACTTCAAAACCGCCACGCACCTCATGGCCTTTTTTATCTTTGGCTGACAAAGTAATTTGATAATTGCCCGGCTCCGCAGGTAAGAAAGAAAAATCAGCTCCCGTTTCCGGCACAGTAAAAGTTTGGCGCAGGATATTTTTTGTACGGCGCTCACTTACCCATTCTAAACGCCCAGATAAACCTGTTTTGCGTACAGAAAGGTATTCCTCTTTTTGTACATTTGCTTTTACCTTAACAGGTCCTACCGCCTTACCGTCCAAACCTACAGCTACAATACGGGCGGTAACTTGTTCTCCTTTCTCAACAGTCCAACGTTCCATATAAGAACCCAAATAGAAATCTGCCGGATTTAAAGTTGCTTGAGTACGTGCAAATAGTTGCTGTCCGGTTGGCGTCTGTACCCCAGCCTCTGCGTAAATACTTTGACGGCGGGTCACCTTAGGCAATGTTTCTGTAAAATTAATTTGTCCCTGTGCATTTAATTTGCCGGAAGACTGTGCCAGCAAGGTATCGTTTTCTCCCTCATCTCGCACGAGGAAATAAGGCATAAATTCATACCCTTCATATCCGCTGGGATGAAACCAATCATTACTGCGGCGCAACGTCCACCTGATCCGACCTCCTGCTACAGGAGCTCCAAACAAATAATCTGCTGAAGCAGTAAAACGGGCTGTTTCGCCGCTCACATAGGCTCCTTTTTCCGCACGCAAATGTACCGCGAAATCTGCCTGTTTTACGGCTTCCACCCGAAAAGAATAATCCGTCTCCGTTTCGGCGTGCTCTGTCTCAAAATGAATTTGCCAAACACCTGTCACTGCATCTGTTGGCAAATCAAACGAAAAATCAAATTCTCCTTGTTTGCCGTATTTTACGGTATGACGGGCAATTTCTTCCCTGCGGGAATTAAAAATTCTCCAAGTTCCTTTTTGAAGCCGAGGTAACGTCCACTGACCGTCTTTTTGACGACGGGTTATGCCCTTTACATATACTTTTTCTCCGGGACGGTAAATACCGCGCTCGGTAAATAAAGCTGTCACTAACCCTGTTTCCTGCGGACTATAATCAAAATTAACATTAAAACGCCACGGTTCCAGTCCGTCATTCCAATCACTTGCCAACACCGCATCTCCGTTTTCGCTGCTGACGAAAGCGTAAACAACCGGACGAGTCCAGCGATCTTTGCCATGGAGCGCTAACTCCTCTCGGCCCGGGGCAAGTGCTACCCCATTTTCATTGGTTGTTCCTGTCCACAAAATTTCGTTCTCTTCATTACGTAATTCTACTTGCGCATGGGCTTTAGGAGTACCGTCCTGCAGTGAAGTAACCCATACTAAAATTTGATCGCGCGACGTTTTCAACGTTACTCCTAAATCGGTAATATTATCCGTAGCCGCCTGCCAACAATCCCCGTCTGCTTGATATTTACTTGGTATCCGCACTTGCGAATAGATAATGCTTTTTCGTGCGGTTGGATTAAATTTAGATAAATCCAAAAAAGTTTTCTTTGTTTGATTGGGCGTAATGTCAAACGGATATGCACCGTCATACTGCAAATTTTCTTTAGCGATCTTTTTCGTCTTACAATAATGCCGGGATTTTTTAAAGAAAGGGATAAAATCAGTTTTGCCAAACCGCCCGGCCTGCACATCTAGTTTTGGCTCATTCATTAAATCTATCGGATGATAGGGCGGCAAATAACTTTCCAACACCCCTGTTCCGCCTTTAAACACAGCCGCCGGACAATAACCGCTATTCTTTAAAGTAATGTATTGTGTACTGCCTAATTTTTGGCCATAAATATCGGCCAAATCTTTATCAATAGTTAACGTTACCGTCTCCTCCGGGGCTAGCCGCACAAAGGAAAGCGGCATCATAAAATATCCGGTTCCTGAGGAAAGTGCCACCGGAGAATAATTTTCTAACTGCTCCTTTACGTCATCTGGCACATACTCCTGGTATCCTACCGATTGCGCCTCCAATCCTGAAGTCGTTACCAAAGCAGTACTGGGCGATACCGTCAAATGTTCTAATAATTCTCCCAAACGTACCGGGGATGTAAAAGCAAGCTGTGCTTGCAGAGGTAAACAGCCCTCTAAATTTCCTCCGGCAATTTCCAATTTAGGATAGGTATAAAAAACCGAAGTAAATCCTTGCAGAGGTCCCAAATCTCCTGCCGTAGCCCGCAACGCTGGAGTAATCGTTAAGGTAATCTGGGAATGAACAGGCAAAGCTTCTTTTGGTTCTATGACAAATACGTGGTCACGCGGCACATAAGAATAATCCTGTTTATATTCCTGTTCTGTTAAAGGCCGGATAGAAACAGGCACCTGAGCTGTTTTGGAAACAGATGGCAACGGGCGGTGTAGCCAATAGGATTTCATTCGTTCCCAACGGGTAGGCTGAGGTATGTCTTGGCGTTGGTAAGTCAAGTGAACAGCCGTTTGCGCGGAGGATAAATTAACAGACTGCGATACTGTCACATAAATTTTTGGATGCACATTTACAAATTGCTCGCGGTCAAAAGGTACTACCCTTTCTATTTCCGGACGCGGCGTAACAAAAGACCATACAAAATTATCCCCCAACGTTTTGCCATCCACACGGGAAGTAAAACTGCCCGGCAATGTAAAGGTATATTCGGTGGCCGGGGTCCAATCCTCCGCAGGCTCAAATTGTAGAGTTTGCGTACCTATAAAACGGCACGTGCCTGGTACTGCAGGCAATACCGCCAGAGGACAATCTTCTGATGAAAAAGTGCTTTTTTCACCTAAAGCTGCCACTGGTTGGTTAAAGGTAACACTAACAGGATTACGTCCGCCGGATACGTTCTCCCCTTGCGGTGTGGCAGAAACTACTTGCAAATTAGCAGCAGACACGCCGACTGCGCTTACTAACAATGTGAGGACAAATGAGAATAATTTACCGTGCATATACACTCCCTAACTATATGTATACATTGTACCTTTTTACATAATGCTAGCGGTAAAAAACAGTAAATTACCACAGGCTTCCGCCTATGGTTTCCACAGGTCGTATAAAAAACCCGGGGCATCAACCATACCCCGGGGTTTTGAAAAATATACCGCTTATTTTTCGCGCAAGGTTAATACTTCATCAATAATGCCATACTCTTTGGCTTCTTGTGCTGATAAGTAATAATTGCGCTCACTGTCCTGTCGGATTTTTTCTTTCGGCTGGCCCGTATGCTTAGCCAAAATATCCAACAAATGTTCCTTGTTGTCACGCAGTTCCCGCGTTTCAATTTCAATATCCGTTACCTGCCCGGAAATTCCCCCGCCCCAAATAAGCGGCTGGTGAATCATAATGCGCGCGTGCGGCAAGGCATATCGGCGGCCTTTTGAACCCGCGGCGAGCAATACCGCCCCGAAGCTCATCGCCTGTCCCATACAAATTGTCGTGATAGGAGCTTTAATAAACTGCATTGTATCGTAAATGGCTAAACCTGCCGTTACCATACCGCCCGGTGAGTTGATATACAAATTGATTTCCCGCTGGGAATCTTCTGCATCCAAATACAGCAGTTGCGCAATAATCATATTGGCACTGGCGGTATCCACTTCCCCTTCGCGTCCGCCAACAAAAATAATGCGGTCCTTGAGCAAACGGGAAAAAATATCATATCCAACGTTTTTTTCAATAATAGTAGGTACAATCATACGCACTCCCTAAACAGCAGTTTTTTTTATTATACGAAAAAACATTCTCCCCGTCTACCATTTATCAGAAAAAGATTTCTTAGCGGGACACAGATGAAAGGAAGGTACTGGCATATTGCGTTTTTTTTCTTGTGTAAAGGCGGCATAATCACCGCAGATAGCAGCGTATGTGACAGCCAGGTCTTGGGCTAAAAAACGCCTGTTTTCAACTGTAAAAAAGTGATTATATATCTGCACCAAACTACGCAAATAACACGAAGCTCGGCCCTTTATTTGGAAACTACCACTGCAAGCCTTCAAAGCAGAAGCTTCCCGGTCGGCCAGGTAAAAAATCAAATTTTCTAACCGGATTTTGTTCCAGTGGCAGAATTTTCCGGACCGTATTATTTCAGATTTTTCCATTCCTGGTAAGTTTCATATACGGCAGTTGCCAAAAATATTGTTAGTAAAAGACGGATAAGCAGCTCCAACATACGTTTAAAAACTAACTGAGTTAGTAAAGTATAAAAAAATTTATAAACCATTTCTCTTGCTAGAAAAAGCATTTTATATGACTTTTTTATAACTTTACTAACTCAAGTACCTTTTTATTTGGTAGAATAAGACCGCATAGATTTGGAATTCGTATGCGGCCGGGACAGTGGAGAGCAACACATCACTAGGGGTAGGATGCAGGACCGGGGGGCGGCCCCTCTCCAACAGTGTAGTAAGATACACTTTCTGTCCGTAGGAAAACAGTATTTTGCATACGCAAAAGACTTGCAATATTGTAAGTATAGTAAGTTTTGTAAGCGTTTGTCAAGTTTTTTCTTGTTCTCCCCGCTATTCCAAACTATGTAGAGGAGAAAACAAATGAATAAATTTGAAAAACAGCTGGAAAAATGGAACAACGGTGTTTTACGTGGTGCACAAGCTAAGCTAGCAAAAGTACTCAAAGTTTCTACCGCCACCACAGCTTTATGGACCACCGGTAAGCGCCATCCGTCCAAAGGATATATCGCCCAAATGGCGACTTTATTTGGCTTGGACGCGTATGATGTATTAAAATTGTTTGATGTATCATCCAATATTGTCTATCCAACGCCGGAAAATTGGTCCCCCTCTCACATCCTGCGGGAAAAAAGCAATTCCGTTATATATCCACTTCCAAAGGCCGCACAAGTTCTGCCACAAAATACCGTCAAACTGCCGTTTTTGGCCACAATACCTCTACGCTATCCCCATTATCCTGAAGAGGATATTTTAGAATGGTGGAGCATTCCCCGTCGTTATGCACAAGGGGCTAAATACTTGGTGCGCAGCAAAAATATAGCCCTGCCGGATGCCGTCTCTGATGAAGACTTATGCTGGGTAAAACCTTGCCAAGAACCGGCCGACCAACAAATCACCCTGTTAACTGACGGACATTCATTCCAAACACGGCGGGCGGTTTGCAGAGAAAAAAAGTGCCATTATATCCCGCTGGATAATTCTAAAGTCAAATTATCCGCTTCTTTTCATCCCATAGGAGTATTAGTGCGGCGTATTAAGCCGCTTTAAAAATCCCCTTGAATTTTTACCAAAAAACCTTATACTAAAAATATACCCAAATAAGGTTTTGGGGGATGCAAGGCAGAAAATGTACCCGGCGTGCCAGTTTGGTCTAAAGATATCAGACGGTACGGCGTGTATAAACTGGTCGGGCCGTGCCTGTGGGTACCACGCAGAGTGGCGAAACATAAGTACACGGCTTGGAAGCAGAAAAAGTGTTTTTGTACTACTTACGGATACAAAAAGGTCCACCCGTTTCGGTTCTGTCCCGCTGTATAATGGATGAAATGCCGAAAACTTGGAACTGACGTAAGGTAATTAGACAGAAACATTTCCCTGTTTTGTGACTGCAAAATCTGTTTGGGAAAGGACGAAAAATGAAAGAGTCGACCTAGGGTCCTCTGTGTGCAGAACGCAGAGGGCTCTTTTTCGTCTATTCCGTCTGAAAAAATTGCATTATTTAAGTAAATTTTGATATAATATGTCAAGAGTTTTCCATGAATAGAGTTGCAACACTCATCCGAAATTGGCAGGCTGTACAGCATACAATAGAAAAGGCGTGCCAGCACAGCGGGCGTAATCCTGCTGAAGTAGAATTAATGGCGGTTACCAAATACGCCAGTGATGAGGATGTGTTAAAACTATTGGAAACGGGCCGGATACAGCATATAGGAGAAAGCCGTGTACAACAAGCAATCTCCCGTTGGAAAAGGCCCGAATTTGCAAAGTATTCGGTATACAAACATTTCATCGGGCACTTGCAAAAAAATAAAGCGGCACAGGCCGCAGCACTTTTTGATTTTATTGACTCAATTGACAAGTTAGAAACGGCTGTTTTACTGGACAAATGCGCAGAGCAGTTGCACAAAAATTTGCACGTATTAGTACAAATTAAATTGACCAGCCGTCCGACGCAATCCGGCATTGCCTTAGCAGAGGCCCCGGCTTTGGTGGCTGCGATGAAGCAGTTGCCTCACTTGACACTTTGCGGTTATATGGCAATTGCGCCCCAAACGGATGATACCGCTTTGCTTCGTACGCTGTTTCAGCAGGTACGCCTGGCCTTTGAGCGGGATTTTTCAAAAGGACAAAAACGCTATTTGTCCTTGGGGATGAGTAATGATTTTGAATTGGCAGTGGAGCAAGGCTCCACTTTGCCGCGGGTAGGCAGCCTGCTGTTTGCCCAACATTTGGAGGAGTAGGTATGATTATAAAGGTCCGGGTTATTCCCACCGTAACGGGTCACAATGAAATTATCAGCCGTATCGGCAGCGTGTTGCGTATGAAAATCAAAAATAAAAAAGTGGATGACGACGTAGCCAATGCTATGATGAAAACTTTTTTATCTGATTTCTTCGCTGTCAGAGAAAATCAAATTATTATTATCAAAGGTGAAAAGGGCAAGGAAAAAACCGTAGAAGTACGTGACAAGAGTGAGGAAGAGCTCCGCCAAATTATGGATTCTATTCCTTAAATTATGGTACTCATCTGATTTTCCCCCGTGTCAGTAAGGACGGGGGATTTTTATTGGAAGGTGTACGCACGGCTAACAGCAGAGTCACCCAGAAGTTTAACCATCCTCACAAAAAGCCCCGCTTAAGCGGGGCTTTTTTCTATAACTGTTCAGTCAAATTATTCTATCCAAAATACACGACCGTCTTTGCGCGGAGCTGCTTGCGGTATTTCTCCGTCTATATGACCAACTGCACAATGGCCAATACCTTCCCAGTCCCCCTCCATACCTAAATCTGCAAGCAGTTTTTTCCATTCCTTCTGTTCAAACTCCTCTTTGGCACGGTGAATCCAAATGCTGCCCAATCCCAGTGAATGTGCAGCCAGCATCATGTTCCCCATAACTAAACTCCCGTCGTAAAGATAAGTTCCGCAGGCTTTGTTTCCAAGCACCACCAAAATAGCAGGCGCGCCGTAAAACGGGTCAAATCCATCCGGCCACCCGCCGATTTTGCAATTAGCTTTCCCCAATTTATCACGCATTTCTTTATTTGTAATAGCCAATAACATCGCAGCTTGCTGCCCTCGGCCGTTAGCAGCATAAAGTCCTGCCTCAAGGATTTGTGCCAAATATTCTCTAGGCGGCATATTCGTTTTAAATTTACGAATGCTGCGCCGTTCTTTCATAGCTTTGATGACTTCATTCATAACCCCTCCTTTTTTTCATTATAACAATTATATAAAATGCCAAGTCAAATTCCCGCCCTCATATTGGTTTCTCAGATATTATTACTATACTATCCGTTTTTTAAAAATTTTTTATATACTTTTTTGACAATCCTTAACCACAAGGGGCTTAAATCTAAACATTCCCGCACTAGTTTATTAAATTCTTCTGTTTGGTAGCGGGCAAAAAATTCCGCACGCTTAGGATGCGCTTTTGAAGACCTTAATAAAAGTTTATTCCCTTTACACACTCTTTCCAATTGTACCGGTTGAATAAAGATAGACAAAGACAATAAATAATTTTTTGCTTTGGATGAATTTACTAATAGAGCTGATACCCCTTGTTTTTGATCCAATTTTGTTAATATATCTGGCCATTTCCCCCACAAATCACCGATAGAAAAATCAGCGATACGTTCCTGTTTAAAATGGCAGGAATAACAAGAAGGGCGGCTAATAAGATCAGCCAAAAATGCATGATAATATGTGTTATTAAGAATCATCAACCACGGATGTATTCCCAGCGGAAAGAATTCTGCCATACCAACATGTCCATTGTGTATATGCCATCCATCCGATAGCAAAATACTAAGAAAAGATTTGTTCCATGCAAAATATTTATCACGGAAATTAATGTTAATAATCTGGGAAATATTAAAATTTTCAATTAAAAACTTATGCCAAACCTTTGGAGAAGGCACACCGTGACAAAATAAATCCACCGTTACTAAATTTTCATGCTCCTTGCCCAGGTAG
This sequence comes from Candidatus Avelusimicrobium sp., assembly GCA_045593365.1. Classification (GTDB taxonomy): domain Bacteria; phylum Elusimicrobiota; class Elusimicrobia; order Elusimicrobiales; family Elusimicrobiaceae; genus Avelusimicrobium. The sequence goes on along the minus strand of JAZNWO010000048.1, from coordinate 18,933 downwards.
TTACGCAGAGCTGCAATCTGACAGGGAGTACCCGCAAATAACACTTTACGCCCTTGTTCTAAAAACTGTTTGGTTTGCTGATAAGTTTTACCGATATCACTCTGCACATATTTAGAGCGGCGCAATTTATCTAAATCTTCTAATTTTTCGACATAAGTATGAACTACATTCCACTCTTTATCAAAAGCTGCGCCGAACACCACGCCGCCTTCTTTCAAAATCACTTCTGCAAGAGCACTAAAAATTCCACCCGAGGAACTTTTCATTTTTACTTCTGCACTATCATGTTTAGCTGCGTAAGTTTCCAACACCGAAAAAGTTTGCGGCTTGTTTAATATCGGACAAACTTTTTCGCACAAGCCGCAGTTGACACAAGCTGATTGGTTCACTTGAGGGTACAAAAAACCTTCTTCGTCTACCTTCATAATAACACAGTTTTTCGGACAGATATTCGCACACGCCTGGCACCCGCAACATTTTGTTTTATCAGTAATGGTAATCATGAATATCTCCGTAAAATAGAGTTTTTTAAGCGGTAAAAAACATTTGTTAAATTCTTGGGGTTTAAAGCAAAGTTGGTTCCCACTACCCAAAGTATCAAAACCAATGTACTAACTGTGGCATATGTGAGCCATTGTAATACTGTGCTGATACGGAACGGACAAATAATCCATACCAAACCTGCCAAAGCAAATGTAACCAAAACTAATATAATATGACGCAAAGTACGCCTATAACTCAATTTAGTAACATACTTAGGAACAAACAACAACAGGTCAATATCTCGGTAAAGGTTAGAAAGCATTAACCCGCCAACAATGCCATATAATCCCCAAAAATAAGCGCCTATTAGTCCACCAAATGCCGCCAAGAGGGCTTGGGTGGTGCTTTGCCATCTAGTTTGATGGTACATACCCGCGGAAATTACCAGCATCCCCTGGGGTGTTTTTAGATGATACAATAGACCGTTTAAGACACACAAGAAACCAAACCAAGGCAGTATATAGTTGGCATCAGTAATATTAGTGGTATAGAGTTTAACAAACGGTAAAATAAGCAAAAGAGCAGCACTGTAAATAACCGTAATAAGCATATAATAGGTTTGTTCAAACTGCTGAGTGGATTCTTTTAGGATTTTTTTCTGTTTACGAACAATTACATCTCCAAATGAAGCCGACAAACCGGAAATAAAAATTCCCAAAATACCACTAATACCACCCAACACCAAACTATAAATACTAAATATACTAACTTCTTTAAGGGAGGTAAATACAGTAGCTAAAATAATGGGTAACGCATTTTGGGCGCTACCTAAGAGCTCCAAATAGAGTACATTCCAGCGGTCTTTAATAGAATCTGTGTCTGGCGTGGCAGAATAATCTACATAGGGGAAATGTTTCATTGTGTAGTAATATAACAGCCAGGAACGTACAAAAACAGCAAACACTACTGCTACTTGCACCGTAACGATACTAAATCCTAATTTTGCCAACACCCACACAATTAAAGTATTTAGCAATAAGTAAACTATTTGGGCCGAGGAAATAATATAACTTTTTTGACTGGCAGTTAGTAGTACGCGATATTTGGAAAGAGTAAAAAAATCAAGCACTCCCTTGGTGCCTAATGCGAAAACAATTAATGAAATTTGCCAAGCAGGCAATTGTAACGTATTAGCAAAGATGGGATACAATACAGCCGACAAACAGACAAGCCCCAAAAAGATATATCCGGAAGTTTGGTAAAACTTTTTAGCCGCCGACAAAATACCATTAATGGCTGAAAAATTTTGCTCCGCCAGCGGTTTATAAAGCGCATAAGTACTAGCTCCGGAAATACCCGCCTCTACTAACACAAAATACGATATAAACTGTGTAACTGAAACAACAAATCCGTTAATTTCTGAACCATACACAGATAGCAAAATGCGTGGAATAATAAACGCCGAAACCATGGCTGCCACCTGCTGAATAGCCATTGCTAATGAATTATGTAAGAAAAGTTCAGTTCTGCCTTTCATCGGATAATTTCTTTCAAATAGTCAAATGCTTTTTGACGCTCTATATTTAATTTTTTTTGTACTGTTTTCCAATCAATTGGTTCATCATAATTATCTGTAAAACAAGTATATAAACGGTTTTGTAACCCAGTTATTTGAAGTAAATTTTCTAGCCGGGAATTAACCTCTGAAGGAGGCGGTAAAAATCCAACAAAAAAATCTTTTTTTAAATTAATCGAAAAGGCCAAACCATGAAAAGAATTCGTTATCACATACTTTGCATGAAAAAAATATCCCAACCACTGCTGTGGAGTAGGACACACATTCCTTACATTTTTATATCCAGCAGGAGAGGTAGAAAGCAGGATTAATTGAAGATTTTTTTTGTTTGCCAATTTCTTTGCAAAAGAAAGAATGGAAGGATTTCTATTCATTAAATACAAAAGAATATAATTTTTTTTGTTTGGCACTTGAGCTATTTTCCCCCACTCTGCTTCTTGTAAAAGCAACGTTGGATCTATATGGCACTTAACCTCTTTTTTTGAAATTCTATTAATCAATTGCACAACCGAATTTTCCCTGACAGAAATTTGTTTAAAAAATGATAAAAAAGATACCATTAGATTAGTTTCTCTTTGTGTTAATGTTGTTTTTCCCACACTTGCCGCATACGAAAATTTTTTATTGTTATCTTTTACAAAATCTAGTAAATAAGAAGTATCATAATTTCTCCCTTGAATATTCCACACTTGATCACTTCCTACAATAAAACAATCAAATAGAGGGTTTAGTTTTGTTAAATTTTTCTTTTTATATACAGGCATATCAGATAAAAAATGAAAGAAACAGGAAAATTTATAATTCACATATAGTACCCAAGGATAAAATATGGTATGTTTTAAAATATTTTTCAGTGTTATAGATTTTGCTCGGGCGGGTAGATAATTAATCAATTGAGCATTTGCACCCATTTTAAAAAGCGCATATTTTAAAGCATATGCTTGCAAAACAGCTCCATAGTTGTTGGAATGAATCAAGGTTAAAATAGCAATTTTTTTCATAAGTTTTTTAAAAGAACAATGTGTAATTCAACAAACTACCTCTATCAAATGTAATAAGCCACCGGGCTAAAATAATGATAAAACCTAACCAAAAAAGAGATATAAAAATTCCCCTACTATTAGGAGCAATATGACGAAAAGTCAAAGCAATACAAGTATATAAACCAATAGAATAATATTCAAACATACGGGCCATCAGCTCCGAATTGACTGCTCCCAATAATAGACTTAAAGCAGAACTACTTAAAACCATATTTTTATACGGGTACTTATCTTTCTTATAAAACCATGCAAACCACAAAAAGAACACTAATCTTAGTAATAAATTAAGCAGATTGACACTACGAGTTGTATCCCCCGAATACATATTATAACGCTCATCAACAAAGGCAGTCATCCAGTAAAGAAAATGAGAAAACAAAGAATCGCCAAATATAAAGAGCAACATCGCTAAAATAGGTATTATAAGTGTAAAGTGAAACTGATTTAATTTGCCTATTAGCCAATAACACATAATTAAAATAATATTCACCCAGGCAGAAGTATGAAATAATGGCGGAATTAATAATGCAAGCACTAACCAAATTATTCTTTTCCAAGTTTGTTTTTCTAAATTTGCATTTGTAAATAAAATAAGAAATAGCCAAAACAATAAGTTTGCCAGATTTTGCCGGTAAGTAACCCATGTATTCCAAAAGAAATGCAAGCAAACATAGGAAAATAACCAAAAACATTTTTCTTGATTTGTTAATTTAAGTTTTGAAACAATCAAATATAGTAATACAATAGAGAGCATTGTATAACACAATTGAAATACAAAATAGTTAGAACTAAACGTTTTAATTAAGGAATTAAAAAACGTATATCCAATAGCAAACCTTGAAGTGTAACTTGATATATGATGTAAATCCGGTATGATATTAAAAAAATCCATATACAATCCTGCATCAAAACCGCCCAACAATGGATTACGCAACAGCGTAAACACAAACAAAGTGAGCATGCTTATTTCAAACCAGTAAGCATTTTTCTTAAATACTCCTCCTATAAAAATGAAGGTGGCTATAAGCAGATATATTGTCATATTAGTTTAATAATTTCTTCTTCCAATAGAAATACAAAAACACTCCGCCTAAAAAGGTAATATAAAATATCCATTTGTAAGAACATTCTTTTTTCATTTCGTGCCAGGTACGATTGGCAAATTTTCCGTAACAAGTGTATAAAACACCATATTTAAGACGTTCCTTCAAAGTATTTTTGTTAATCAGTTTCAAATTAGCAACATACATTCCTCCAAGAGGATTTTCCAGACGCATCGCTCGTCCACGCAACGTGAGTCCTCCAGGCAAATATTCACATAAATATACAACTTGATTAATATAAACACAGGAATGGATTTTACTAGCGCGATACCATAAAGCACTTTCGCCGATAAATTTTTCTCCTGGAAATTCGGGAAATGGAAATTGTTTAAACAAACTACTTCGTATCACTTCACAACAATCCCGCCCCAATATATAGGTTCGCGGGCAAGAGACAAAATCCACAGGCTGATTATATTTCTTAACGATACAAAAAGGTGTATTTTCATCTTTCCCTTTTAGGAAAATCAACATTCCGATATTAAAATTATCTTGATATTTCTTCCATTTTTCTTCAATGATTTTTACCGCGTTGGGCACAAGTATATCATCACTATCTAAAATTAGGACAAACTTTCCATGAATATAAGCATGAGAATAGTTTAATGCGGTATGCTTACCACCATTAGGTTTACTTAAAACTTGGATATGAAATCGCTCATCTGCAAAAGAATTCGCCACTTTTAAAGAATTGTCAGTGCTTCCATCATCTATAATAATCCATTCAAAATCCTTACTCGTTTGCTTTTGTAGACAAGCGAATAGACGAGGCAAAAAATCAGCCCTGTTGTATACCGGAGTAAGAATAGTTAATTTTGGACCGTCCGCCTCAGCCATGATGCCTCCAATAATATAGTTGCATTAGAAATTTGTCATATAAAGATAAGCGGCGTGTGGTGTTTATCAACTGGAAATCCGAAATCGTATGCGCTTTAATAAAATTTTCTAACTTCTCAAAATCTGCCTGCTGCATAGTATTGGGATGATAACAAAACGTAACCACGTTGAAAGGAAGTGGGCGTACTGCTCCGGCCTGTTGTGGAATGAACGTAAATCCATTTCGCACATACGCATCGTTTGCCGGAGTATCGGATATAAACCGTATAGCTGTTTCGGATTGAAGTGCTTTTAACGTGTTATCATCAAAGGTATGTGCAGGTGCAAAAAAGATTTTAGGGTTAATTCCGTATTGTTTTAACAAAGCATATCCTTGACGGATTTTATGGGCTTGTTCCTCATATGCTAACCCCGCAAATTCCGAGCGTTTATTAACAGGATTTATCCCGCCTTCTTTGGTAAAATAACAATGTTCAAAACCGTGTAGGGCAAGTGTCCATCCTTTGGCTTGCCAAGCAGGTACGCGGTGGCTCCAAAATTCTTTATCTTCCGGATAATGTTCCATCTGAGGATCTTTACAATCCGGAATAACGCCTACCAACGGTTTAATGTGGTATTTATCTAACAGTGTTTCCATTTGGTCCCATTTTTTGATATCCCGTTTCGGACACGCATCATCTAGACGAATTAAATAAGTAATCATAGAGTTTCCTTTGTATAAAAATCTGTCAACCAATGTGTTGTTGCGGTTATATCAAAGCCTTTGGCTCTGACAGCAGCTTGCTGATTCGTGCGCGGTTTGTTTGTTTGGGATAGTATTGTCTCCGCCCAATGTTGTGGAGTTTCTTTTAAATCCGCACGGGTAATCAGTCCACATTGCAAATCAATTTCCTGTGGTAAATGCTTGGAAACTATGCAAGGCAATCCCGCCGTTTGTGCTTCTATTATTGCAATTCCCAACCCCTCATATAAGGACGGAAATACAAATACATCCATAGCTTGATAATAATGCTCAGGTGCTTGATTGCCGCAAAATAACACGGCTTGACTGATATGTAATTGTTCTGCTTGCTCAATCAGTTTTTGTTTTAACGGGCCGTCTCCAACCAGTAAAAGCCTCGCGGCCTGATTTTGCTTATAAATTTCCGCAAAAATTTGTAATAAAAAAGTGTGATTTTTGGGAAGATCTAATCTCCCCACATGACCTGCTACAAAATTATTTTCTAAATTTAATTTTTGGCGCATTTCCTTCCGCTGCGTCGGATTATAAGCAAATTTAGCTGCATCTATGACATTTGGAATGACAAAAAAATTAGCTTGTTTTGTAACCTTCTTACCAAATAACCACTCCCCCGCAGCCCTAGAACAGGCAAAGAAATAATCAGCTATAAAACGTATTGGATACTGCAAGACTGCTTTAACAAGAGCAGAAAATCCGCCATTATTGTTTGTACTATGACTGTGGGAAATAGTTTTTCGTCCGTATGATTTAGCAATTTGCAAATAAATTGCTGCTGTGCTGCGCACATGGCCATGTACTATTTTATATTCGGAGTGTTCCTTAAAAAATTTTTTCCACCAACGCACATAAGCTACATGATTGTATCCTTTGTAACGCGGACAAACATAAATTTTACCACCTAAGCTTTTAATTTCTTCCTCAAAAAATTGCGCAGCAGCCTTATGTTTAATAAAATCAAACTGGATATTCTCATGGTCCACATGACGGTATACATTCATTACAAAAGTCTCTGCACCCCCCATATCCAAGCCGCCTAAAATGTGCAAAATACGTATAGGATTAGACATTTTGCACCTCCCGCAAGGTATCCAAATAACTCCTTACTACCAGATTGCGGTCAAATTCTTTTTCCACCTTGGTTCGGGCCGCTACTCCCATATCTCGCCGTTTTTCCCAAGATAAGTCTAAAAATTTTTCTACCGCTTGCAAAAATGCTTTTTCATTTTGCACGGGAACAATAAAACCAGTTTGTCCGTCCACCACGGTCTCACGGCATCCGGCACGGTCAGTAGTAATAGCGGGGCGGGCAGAGGCAGCCGCTTCTAATAATACATTGCTCATTCCTTCGGGATACCAAGAGGGGTGACACAGACAGGCGCATTGTTCAAAAAACGGTTTCATGTCCTTTTGTTGCCCATGATAAAGCACAAAACCGTCCTTTGCGGCTTGTTCCACTTTTTCTTGGTAATTAGGAGAATCAAACGGCCCGCAAATATGAAATTTGACAGTAGAGGAGCTAAATTTTCTGGCGGCTGCCAGATATATATCAATGCCTTTTTCTTTCAAAATACGCGCCACAAATAAAAAGTGTGTTTTATCTCTAGACGGATAGTGTAAAGCCGGGTGTTTATCCAAATTCACGCCAGAACCAGGCAGCAATACAGTACGGGTATGTTTTCTGATAAGTCCGTGTTTTTTAAAAAAGGCTTGGTTCTCAGTATTTTGAAAGAAAATAATATGTGCTTTGGTCATAGCCAATTTGTAAAGAAAAACAGTCAATTTCTGTAATGCACCGGGATATTCTACCGCAGTACCCAACCCTGTGATATTCGGCAAGTATGTCAGCCCTAAAACCCGGCAAGCAATCCCTCCGTAAATATTGGGCTTGATGTTGTAGGTTAATACTATATCCGGTTTGGAGAATTTTAATAGTTTATAGTAGGTATACAAAACCCGCAAATCGTTTGAAGGTTTTCTTTGATGACGATTTACAGTTATCGGAGTAAGAGTACATCCTAACTTTGTAAATTCTTGAATAAAATATTGTTGTTCTGCAATAATCTCTATTTGGCAGCCTGCGCGCACAAGCCCTTGTACCACTTCAAAACGGTGGTTATAAAGATTAGTGGTATCATTAGCTAAAATCGCAATTTTCATAGATTTGTTTTGACCTTTATTAACCTTGGCATCGGAACAATTTCCTTAGCCAATTTGGCAAAAGTAAGTATGTGATAAATGCAACACACACGCCTTGATAATAAGTAAACCGACTGATAAGTCCCGTTATACACATCGCACGAAAGAGCTCTGTTTTCATTCGGAAATATGGTAACGCTAGTACCCTTTGTTCATCAGCTTTAACAGCATATATGTTTACAAGAACTTCAGACAAATTAGCTGTTTTGTATCCTTTTCCTAGCACCCGTATCCACAAATACTCATCTTCCAAATTAGGAAAAGCCTTGTAATTTCCCGCCTTCAAAATAACCCGTTTGTTAAACATAACTGTTTGGTAAAGAAAAGGAGCCCTGTTTCTGAGGAGTAATTTAATGGTTTCTCCTGTTTTCGGGACCTTCCGGATAGCCGTTGGCAGCAGCGTATTTTTATCTATCTCTTGCCCCCAGCTGCCCAATACAGCTGTTTCAGGATGTTTAGCAAAATAAGCCAACTGTTTTTCAAAGCGTTCCGGCAGAGAAAGGGCATCCGTTCCATGCAATGCAATTAAGTCAAACCGGCATTGTTTAATGGCAAAAGCGAGGGCCGTTGCACGCAACACAGGAACGGGTTGATAGAAAATACGAACGATTTTATACTGGGCAGTTTCTCCTAAAACTGCTTGTATATCTTGACTAACTTGGCCGTCTACCACTATGATAATTTCAGCAGGACAAACGGTACTGGATAAAACGCTATCCAAAGCAGATTTTACCCAAACCGGAAAATCAGCTGCCTTAACATAAAATATGACGGAGAAGTTTTGTTCCATAAACATTTTGTGTGTTTACGGAATCTAAGAAGAATAAAATGAGGCAAAACATCAAGCAAAAACGGCTCCTATTGATTATTCCACGCGAGGGTATAATCCAACAGCAGCCGTAGTGTATAGTCCTAAAGATAGTATAGGCTATATATACACATTCGGTAGAAGGCAATCGGGGAGCTACCCGTCATACCTTCTACCTAAACTAGCTGCTTTTGGACTCGCGTGGACTTTAGTTTTCACTAAGGACCATCCTATTCTTCATAGGATTCCAAAAACAGATCAAATTGTGAGTTTTACCCTTGTCCGGGCGGTACTATCAAATCTCCTGTACAGCAAGATATTTATATTTTAGCAAAAATATAAATTGTATGAAAATATTCTGAATTTAGTCCACTAGTAACCGCATCTTAACTGCCAAATTATAAATCAAAAGCTTTCCAGTTTAACCTGGGGGTTGCCACCTTCCAAAAATACAAGTACTATTTTGTTTTCAATAAATAAAACAAAAAATCATCAGGGGAAGTTACCTCTCCTGCCGATTCAATAAAAAGTTACGGCAGCTATCAAGCAGATTAAAATTTAATGTCATACGCCGGATAGCCTGACGCAGCTGTTTGATTAGGATTTACCGCCATAGAGCGACACACAGAGCTTCCCCAATCATTATATCCCTTACACTGCAATATTCCTTTCTGGCTACGACTGTAAATATAAATCCGTTTTCCTTCGTCGTTTCCAAACACAAAAGTCATACACGCCCCACCGCCATAATAGTCAGGACCGCAACTGGTACCGTCCGCATAATAAGCAGACACATTACTTTCCCTTGTTGAAAATCTGCTCTGTTTAAATTCCGTGGCACTTGCCGTAATATCTATATCTAACTCCCGTACATCCTCTGAGTATTTATCATTTGCTAAGTGATATAGCTCGTTGGCATGGTCCATTGCGATTGCATATTGCAGGTATTTTGTTAGTTTCGCTTTTATAATAGCCTTCCTGTACTGCGGCAGCGCTACCGCGGCCAGTATACCGATAATTAAAACAACGACTAACAGCTCTATTAGCGTGAATGCACGACTTTTCATACACTTCCCTCCTTTTTTGATTCCAACATAAGAAAAGTGTACCAAAAAAAAAAAACAAGTCAAGGGGTACCTGCACTTTTTTTATTTTTTTCAACAAAAAAACAATAAAAGAATTTTTATAAGCTGTTAGCCTTCTAGGAACGCAATCTACAAAGTATTTGACAAAACGGTAATGGAATATAACAAAAAATAGACAACAAAAAGAGCCAAGACGGGGGATCGAACCCCGGACCTGCCGCTTACGAAGCGGCTGCTCTACCAGCTGAGCTATCTTGGCATAAAACAGGAATTACTACCTATATTTTATCAAAAATAACGTCTCTTTGCATTTTTAATTTTCCGCAGCAAACACTTCAACCGGATGATAATTATACGGCGGCTGACGCAATTGTTGCTCCATTTGGTCCAACTGCGGATGATGGCGGTGAACTTGTAAAAATTCCGGTTCTGTCACTTCTTTAGGCCCCTGATGATAGGCATCTATCCAAAACTGCGCCTGTTCGGGATTGCGCTCCATCATCGCAATACTTGTTAAAAACACATACGTTGTTGGATTGACAGGGTCCAGCAACAACGAACGATGAAACATTATCTTGGCTCTTTCAATACTATCGGTAGCAAGTGCTTCATATGCTTGTTTTTGGTAAGGCAGTATTTCCTCCGCAGCCCAACGCGCATACTGAACCCCATATTCATAAAAAAATTCTCCATACGCTTCATACAATAACGCATTATTCGGAGCACGCTTGCGCATAAAATTCAAATCCCGTAGTCCCCGCTCATAGTCGTTTAATAATTGCTTTCCGGCAACGGGTTTTTCATCTCCTTTGACCGGAGAATAATTCCGGTTTAAATCCTTAGTAACACGCAAAATATATGCACGGTATTGGTGATACGCCCCCACAAACGGATCTGTGCGAATGGCCTTGTTATAATAATCCAATGCCCCATCATTCATACCCCGGCTGGCGAATTCCGTTGCCACTCCAAAATAATGGTTGGATAAAAGAAAACCATATACGAACTGTAAAGGCCAAATACTTAATAGTAAAATAAATGGAACGCGCGCCCAAGTAGCTAAAAAGGCAGCACGTAAATAAGCCCAAGCTCCTGCTGCTAAGGTTGCACATAAGACCATCCAACTGCACACTTTTACCGTTACACTACCTATTCCCAACGAACTGACATTAGAGGATATTTGGGCAAAGAAATAAATGCAAAATCCTACCAGCCACAGTACCGCCAGCAATAATGCGGTTCTGCTGATCTGGAGCAGCCAAAATTTAGAAGGCGGAGGCAAGGGGGTATCCTCTGCACTCTGTTCCAGCATATTTAAGCGCACCAGTAATGCAGCAAATATGGCAAAAAACAACCCTGTTGAAACAAAGCGCATACTGATATCAAAAAAATTGTGCACACAAATACCAAAAAATGCTGCTGCATATCCTAACGTCCACCAAGCCCTATCGTCAAAACAGCCCCGTTTGGTTTTTAATCCCCGCCAGGAAGTATACAACACAAAGAAAATTAACCATAAGAATATAGCTAATCCGACGGTTCCAGCCGTAGCCCATTGTTCTAAATATTCGTTTTCAGCGTGTTGGGTTTCATTATTGTGCATATTCTCAATGTAAAAAATTTGGGGTCTGCGGTACGCGGGATAAATTAGTTTAAAGCTCCCGACCCCCGTTCCCATCACCGGGGAAGCCTGCACCATATCCAGCACTGAAGCCCATGTATAGGCCCGGAAACTAACCGATTGGAAACGTTTCGCGGCATAAATTCCAACTAATACCCCTACACCAAGCAGTAATACGGCCGCTCCCGCGAGCAATTTACGTGAATATTTCTTAACATCCGCCACCCTGTTGGTATATAAAGCAGCAAAAAACGTGCCGGAGGCCGCAAACCCCAACCAGGCCCCTTTACTTTCCGTGCAAAACAAATCCACCAAAGCAATCCCCAATAGGAGAAGCAATCGTTTGGATTTGGTACGGAAATATTCTGCTGCTACGATACAGGAGGAAAATACCACAAAATCGCCGAAGAAATTCGGATTAGCGTGGGTGGAAAAAACCTGCATTCCAAAAAAACGGCGCCACGGCATAATATCTATTCCTGGCAACCAGCGGTCTAACACTTGCACCAAACCGTATAAACAAGAAATCCAGGCAGCCACGATAATATATTTTGTCAGGGTACGCACCGCTTTGACAGAAAATCGGTCCAGTATCATCAACGACAGACAGAAATATAATACATAGCGTAAAAATTCCTCAAAGGCTTCCATTTTATACGGAGTCAGCGTGTATCCTAAAAAATTCCACCCGAAATAAACTAAAAACGGCAGCAACCACGGTAAATTTTCCCGTGTTATCGGGAAACGCTTTTGCACGGCTAACAAACCTAACCATAAAGCTACCAGGGTAATCCCCCCCATCTGTAACAAAGTAATCTTTACAAAGGCGGTATCATACGTACCTGTATAAAAGCAGACAGAAATTAGCACACATAACAACCCAAGCCCCCAAGGTAACACCTGTTCTAAAAAGCGGACAAAGGCTGAGGGTTCCCGGTACAACGCGGCGGCAGAGTATTCTCCGCCAGTAGCGGACGGTTCCGGTTTATTTTTTTGCGAGTTTTTAAAAGTTTTTTTAGACATATTGTTATTACGTAGAGGCGGATTTAATTATGACTCACGTTCTAAATAGCCAAATTTCTCTAGCCACTCTTCATTATTGCGCCAATTCGGGCTGACAACTACCTGCAATTCCAACCGGTATGAGCGGCCTAAAAATTGTTCAATTCGCTTTTGCGCGTGCTCACGCAATTTAGCAATCGCCGTTCCGCCTTTTCCGATAAGAATAGGTTTTTGTCCTTCGCGCTCCACGTGAATAATTGCGCGGATATAATTTTTATCGCCCAAATTTTCGGTAAATTTTTCAATTTCTACCTGCGTACTGTACGGAATTTCCTGCTGGTACAATTTAAAAATCTGCTCGCGAATAAACTCCGCCGCGTAAAAACGCTCCCAACGGTCCGTCCACTGCCCGGGCGGAAAATAGGCCGGGCTCTGCGGCAAAGCGGCAGCCACGGCAAACTTAAGTTCCGCTACCCCCTTGTCGCGCAAGGCGGAAATTTCAAACACTTTTTTCACACACGGCAATTCTTTTTTAATTTGTGTTTGCAAATCTTTTAAAGCAGTTTTATCTTTTACCAAATCGGTTTTGGTTAATACTAAATATATCGGGCAAAACGCCTGCCTGATTTTTTTAAATAAATCACTATGCGCTGGCAAATCCGGTGCGGACGCGTCTATTAACAACAAAATCACGTCTGCGTCCTCTCCGATGGCACGGTCCACGCAAGCGGCCATGGTCTGCTGCAGTTTATAGCGCGGGTGTAAAAATCCAGGTGTATCTACAAACACAATTTGGTAAGTTGAGCCTTCGGCAATCGCTAAAATATTTTGACGCGTGGTCTGCGGTTTATCGGTTACGGCCGATAATAGCCCCCCCGCCAAGGTATTGAGCAGAGTAGACTTGCCCGCATTGGGCAAGCCTGCCAAAACAGCAAAACCGCTACGAAAAGTGTTTGTCTTTACCATAGTATTATTGTACCTGATTTGCCGCGTGCTTGACAAAAAAACCCCGGACTATAAAAGAAAGTCCGGGGTGTTGAGTAAAAACTACTTGTTTTCGGACGGTTTTGTACCTGTTGATTTTTTCTTTTTATCAGGGAATACGAATTTTTCAAACTTTAAATAAGCACGGCGCATTCTCCGTTTCCCGGTTATTTTAATACGCAACTTAGTAGGTGTCTGTTCTTTTTTCCATGTAGTTGCAATACAGAGCCCGGCAATTATACACGCATATATACAAGAAATGTATACACCACGCCAACCTCCGTGATTTGCACTAATATAGGCAGCACCCTTGCTGGCCAACATGGCACCGAAATAACCGCACATACCGGTTAAACCGCACGCAGCGGAAGCTGCATCCTGTACTGTTACACGAGTGGCTTGTACGCCGCCAGCTAAATTCTGCGGGCCGTCCACAAAGAAACCGATAAACGCCGCAAAGACAACTGTCATCCAAAAGGCGTTGACAGAAGCTACTTTATAAAAGCCCCAACAGCTGGCTGCCAAAATGGCCAGGTAAATCAAGTTAATCTGCGTGCAACGACCGCCAAACCATTTATCTGCCAAATACCCGGCTACGATACCACCCGGCATTCCCAAAAACGGCATTGCAGAAGCCGCTGAAGCAGCCAGTTTCATATCGAAACCACGATCTTGTACCAAGAAAGTGGTAGCCCAGTCTAGAGTGGCGAAACGAACATAATAGATAAATATGTACGAAATGGCTAATGCCCACAAGAACGGATTTTTAAGCACATAGGTACAAATAATTTCCCAACGGGTCATACCTACTTTACTTTTCACCGGAGCAACAGTATCTTTCCGATAGTCTTCAATGGGCGGAAGTCCTACGCAACCGGGTTTATCTGTCATATAGTAGAGCATGAAAATGCTATACACCATACCCAAGATTGCCGGAACGATAAAGGACATTTGCCAACCGCATTTGAGCCATGCCAAAAGAGAAATCAGCTGTGCCACAAAAAACGCGCCGAAGGTATGAGAGGAAGACCATAAAGTCCATTTTGTGGCGCGTTCAGAGGGAGAGAACCAGTATACAAGCCCTTTGGCTACCGGAGGAAATCCCATAGATTGTGCTGCACCGTTTAACCCCCATAACAAAGAAGCCAAACATACCATAGATACCGGCACATAGGCGGTAATTTGGGGTAAGAAAGCGAATAACAGGTTGATGATAGAGGAGGCAAACAAACCTGTTGCCATAAATACACGGATATTGCATTTATCAGCAAGCATACCGCTGACAAATTTACCAATACCATAAATTAAGTAAATTACCAACCCAATCGTACCCAATTGCTCAATGGTAAACAAATTCTTTTCAATGAGTACAGGTTTAATAATGTCCAGGTTTTTGCGGGTAAAGTAAAATAGTGCATACCCAAAATACATGGAGAAAAACATCTTAAGACGCCACGATCTGTACAAACGTTTGATAGCTTGTTCATCCGTGAGGGGTTCTACATCCGGCAACGGCTTAAACCAATTTGCGATTTTCGCTAGCATACTATCTCCTTTCTGAGAATAAAAAAAATAAATTCTACTTTTTAGGTCAAACCATCTCCCCAAAAAGAGAATTTATTTTCCAACACTTTAGGCAACCCTTGCTGCCTACCTTTTCATTATAACAAAATTTAGCAGTTTGGGCGCAAAAAAATACCGCTCTTGTGAAAAAGCGGTATTTTTTTGAATTTACTTTTGAGGAAAACTATTTGTGTAAATTCACAAAGGCGGCAGCACTGATGCCCGCTTTGGCACCCGCTCCGGCGGCAATAGAAGCTTGCCGAAATTCCGGCTCGGTGCAATCGCCCGCCGCAAAAATGCCGTCAATGTTTGTGCGCTGCTTGTAATCTACTTTGACAAGGCCCGCGGCGTCCAATTCCACGGGGCTGTCTTTAAGCCACGCCGTCTGCGGCACGGCGCCCACCGCCACAAAAATGCCGTCACACGCAATTTCCGTGACTGCGCCGGTTTGCACATTTTTCAACCGGGCCCCAGTAACCTTATCCGTACCTAATACTTCCTCCACCACACAATTTAATTGCATGGAAATGTTGGGCGTATTTTTGACTTTTTCCACGGTCACGGCATCGGCACGGAAACCCTCACGGCGGTGTACCAAGGTTACGCTCGGGCAAATTTGCGATAAGAAAAGTGCGTCCTCAAACGCGGTATTTCCCCCGCCTACAACCACTACTTTTTTCCCTTTAAAGAAAAATCCGTCGCACGTGGCACACGCAGACACCCCGTGCCCACGCAATTTTTCCTCGCCGGGCGCACCCAGCCAGCGCGCCGAGGCCCCGGCAGCAATAATTACTGCCGCCGCCTGGTAAGTTTCCCCTCCGGCAGCAGTGGCAGTAAACGGCGTTTGCGTGCCTTCCAATTTAACAATTTGGTCGGTGGTAATTTCCACACCCAAGCGTTTGCATTGTTTGAGCATATTGTCCATCAGTTCAAATCCACCCACTGGATTTACAAAGCCCGCGTAATTTTCAATATCATTGGTCTGCAAAAGCTGTCCGCCGGGCATCGCACCGCCAGCAATCATAGTTTTCAGTCCTGCGCGTACCGCGTAAATGGCCGCGCTGCATCCTGCAGGACCCGCGCCGACAATTAATAAATCCGTGTTTTTCATTTTTCAAACTCCTTGAGCATTTTTTCAAATAATTCCACTGGAAATCCCACTACATTGGTCCGGCTACCTACTACTTTTTCTATAAATTGGTCATCCTCATCTTGCACGGCATAGGCACCAGCTTTGTCTAAATGCTTGCCCGCCATTTCTTGCAGTTGCACCGTTGGTAATTTACGTGCTTTGCAGCGGGTTTTAGCTACCCCGCGCACGAACTTTTTCTCTGCCAAACAGATTAGTGTAACCCCCGTATAAACCGTTTGCCATGCACCGTTTAGTTTGCGTAAAATGCGCAAAGCATCCTTTTCATTTTTCGGTTTACCGATAACTTTGCCGCCACAAAACACAAGTGTATCGGCCCCGATGACCAGTGCGCGCGGATATTTTTGCGCCACTTCCCACGCCTTATGTAAGGACAAATCTGCCACTTGCAAATGCGGACGGCGGTAAGCCGTTTCTTCCGCGCCGCGCGCTGGACATACCTCAAATTTCTTACCCAGCCCGCGCAAAATTTCAATACGCCGCGGCGAGCGGGAAGCCAACACCATTTTCATATTATTTCTTCACAAATTTGGCGATAATCAAATAGCCGCAAACCAAACCGATAAGCCCGCACAAATTGATGTCTAATGACAGCGGATGAATTCCAATGCCGTACAAGCGCAGCATCGCCGCCGATAATTGCCCGGGCAAAAACCCGGCTAACCATTCCAAGCCTAGCGCTATCACGCCACCCAAAATAAAAGTCAGTACTGCAAAAATAATTCCTCTCATAATTTCTCCTTTTGTTTATAATAGTAAAAAATAGCTTTTCTGTGCAAAAACTAGCGGGGCTGCTTAATCGGAACGGGCCCGGTAAATTTACCGTCTTGTTCATCGGTCAAATGGCGGCGCATCCGCCAAAATCCCACCCCGGCTAGCAGAGCTACTGCGCCGATAATCAGCCACGGCCCGGGCAAATAATGCGGCGCCACATACTCCCCCAGCCACCCGGCTGTAAAAAATCCGGCCGACGAGCCCATATTGTAAAACACCATAATCATACCCAAATACCGCCCGCGGTTTTGCACGGTGGCGATATTAGAAGCCATAGTTTGCTCACCGGGATTGACAATTAGCTCCCCTACGGCTGATAAAAATACGCCGCACGCAATTAAGAAAAAACTGCTAAAAAACCCAACGGAGCCAAACCCGACGGCATACAGCGCACATCCGATAAACAGCGCGGTGGAAAGCCGCAAGCGGTTCATCCATTTACCCGCCGGATACTGTAGCAAAATCGTTGCCAAGCCATTAATCGCAAAAAACCAACCGATATAGTATTCCGGCATTCCCAAATAAGTGTGACAATGAATAGAAAGTCCGACGACCAATTGCGCATTTACCAGCGTAATCAAAAACACGTAGAAGCATATTTTTGCCAGGCGCGAATCCTTTAAACTAGCCAGCAATGCCACAAAATGCGGACGGTTGCTGCGCCCCGGCGTGCGGCGCGTGTGGTCCTGCGGAATAATTTGCTGCAGAAAAAGCACCGTCAGCGCATACGCCAGTGCCGTCAAATAAAACGCGTAGCTGTAGGAATAGCGTACCAAAAATCCGCCCACCGCCGGACCCATTGCCCACCCCACGTTAAGCCCAATGCGCACAATGCCAAAGGCTTCCACGCGTTGTTTGGGCCGGGTATGGTCGGTAATCCACGCATTAGATACCGGACGGAACACCGCACCGAAAAAAGTAGTAAAAAAATACGACAGCAGTAGCCAGCCTGTTTCCGTTTGGTATTCAATACACAATGCCATTGCTAGCATCGCCACTACTTCCAGTGCAAGCCCCCATTGCATCAGCCGTTTGCGTCCGAACACGTCAGACAGTTCGCCCCCTAAGGCACTGGCCACACTGCGGCTTAACGCGGAAAGGCCAATCACCAGCCCCGCCATGGCCGCCGATAATCCTTTTTGTCCGATTAAATAGACGGTAAAAAACGGCAGTGAAAGCCCATAGCCAAACAGCAAAAGTCCGTTCGCCAGCGCCAGTGAAATCATTGCACGGCGCGTATAGTTTTTGCGTTTCATATTTATATTTTATGAAATATGACAGTGGCGGGAAAAGGGCATCAAGCGGGCATCCACTATATCGGCCATTGTGAAATTGACATAAATCAGCCTAGAAAACCCAGTAATAAGAGTCTGCATAAGATTTTCTGGGGCTTCCCGTTAGAGAAGCACAGATTTGTTGGTCGGAGCTACTGGCGTCCAATGCGGTCCTGCATTCTCTTCGTCCAGCGTAATTTTGATTTTCAATGTGAGTTAAGTACACCATGTAAAAAGGCTTCAAACCCTTATATTCCAAACTAAAATGGGCAGCACCCATTTTCTCTATTGTATCTGTCGAAACCAAATGAGTAGAGGGAATTTCTATATCTAAATCATCTATTTTATTTGTATATGTTCCATTAGCTAAATAGTAAATTTCTTCGGCTGTTATAATAGTATCACCTAACGCCATAAGTTCCATATACTTTGCTTTACCGACCGCTATTTTATACTGTGGCAACGCAATAGCAGACAATATACCAATGATTAAGACAACAACTAATAATTCAATTAACGTAAATGCTCTCCTCATTTTTCTCTCTCCTTTGTTTCAATTTCCGGATATTAAAATTATGCCAAAAAAAAAAAACGAGTCAAGGACTATGTTTGGGTCCAGACACATTTGAGACTAAAAGCCCCGACGAAAAAGGGCTTCAAAAAAATATTTTAAAATATTTTTAAATACAGGA
>JAZNWO010000047.1:0-1745 GCA_045593365.1 Candidatus Avelusimicrobium sp. | reverse complement strand
TCTTAAGCGTAAGGTCGAGAGTTCGAGCCTCTCATGGCCCACATTTTCAAGTTATATTAGGACGGATGGCGGAATTGGTATACGCGCACGCCTTAGGAGCGTGTGGGGAAACCCTTGAGGGTTCAAGTCCCTCTCCGTCCATACATTTGTCTCATAACAAGGAGTGTAGTATATGTCCATTTTCAAAACCGCTTCTGCGGAGGATGTCAAAGCTAAACAATTAAGCAAAGAAGGATGTCGGGTAAATTTGAGTGTTATAGCAGAGCCGGGCCTGATTAGCCAATCTTTCCAAAATGCAGCTGTGCAGGTGCAGTCGCGTGCCCAGATGCAGGGGTTCCGGGCCGGGAAAGTACCTTTGGATTTAGTCAAACAAAATTTTGCCGGACACATTAAGGAACGTGCGTTGGACTTAGCGATCAAGGCGGCAATTGCGTCCGCTTTAGAGCAAATGAAATTAAATCCGGTGACGGTGCCGTCTTTGACAAAGGCAGATTTTAATACATTTGACGACGGAAAATCCTTTGAATTTGAACTGGCTGTAGATGTGGCGCCTGAATTTGAAGTGAAGGATTATAAAGGAATTCCCGTAACCAAAAAATCCGAAACTGCTACCGACGAAGAAGTGACTGAACAATTAAACCGTATTTTAGAAGGTAATGCCCGTTTGGAAAGCGCGCCGGAAGGGGCGGTTATTAATGATAAAGTGTATGCAGTTGTTAAATACACCGGCAAACGCAACGGAACAGAGGACTATAAACTCAGCGCGGACAGCGAACTGATTGATATGTCTGCTCCGCAAACTATGCCGGAACTAGCGCAAAATATCCTGGGCCTGAAGAAAGGCGATACGAAAGATTTTGAAGTGAAAGAGGGCAGCGACACGCTGTCTTTCCACGTAACGGTAGATGACATTAAGAATAAAATTATGCCGAAATTGGACGACAGCTTTGCCAAGGATATGGGGTTTGATACCTTGGAGGCACTTAAAGCGCGTGTGAAAGAGAGCCTCAACGCAGAAGCGAAAGCCAATGCCGAGCGTGATTTTACTGCCCAAATTGAAGAACATTTGGTCAAAATGAATTCCTTTGATTTGCCGCAAACCTTGGTGGAGGAATACACCGAACATTCCTTAAATAATTTTGTGCGCAACGTGACGCAAATGAAAGTAGAGGATTTAACTGCCGAGCAGCGCAAAAGTTTTGAGGAGCGTATCCGCCCGACGGTAGAAAAAGATTTACGCATTGGTTACATCATCCACGCCATTGCTCATAAAGAAAATTTGCAAGCCACAGAGGCGGACTGGCAGGCAGAGCTAGACAAAAGCCTGGCGGCCAATGCCAAAACCAAAGATGACGAAAAGAAAATCCGCACCTTTTTTGCAGAGCGCAAGGAGCATATCCTGGCCACTCTCAACGAACGCAAAGTGTTTGATTTCCTAAAGAAGGAAGCCGCTGTAAAATAACTTTTAAGGTAACGAAAAACTCCCGCGCGTAAGAGCGCGGGAGATCTTGTCTATTTTTTTGATATTTTTTGAAACGATTGCTGCTCCTAGGCGGCGATAGTTTAACCTCAAGCGCAGACCTTAGCTACAGGCCTGCGCTTTTTTATTAACAGCCTTACAGAATACCCCGGGCTTCAGCCCGGGGATGAACGAGAATCCTAGCGCAAGAAAACGGAGTTTTCTTATATAAGTTGTGCGCTAGGCAAAATCAAGCGAAGCTGAGATTTTGGAGCAAAAGAAACTC
>JAZNWO010000046.1:0-12496 GCA_045593365.1 Candidatus Avelusimicrobium sp. | reverse complement strand
GTTGCAAGAAACACGTTTTGACACCCCTTGCGCGTAAGCTGCAAGGTTACAAGAAAACATAGGAGAGTATATGAAAAAAGCATTTACTTTAATTGAATTATTAGTCGTTGTTCTCATCATCGGCATACTGGCTGCTATTGCTTTACCACAATACAGAGTGACCGTCTTAAAAACACGTTATGCAACTGTAAAAGATTTGGCGCACAGTATTGCTAACGCACAAGAGATTTATTATCTTGCTAATGGTTCTTATGCCGTGAGATTTGATGATTTAGATGTAAATACTCCGGGCGGTTGGACAAATGGAGATAATACAGATGAAAACAAAGAGGAAAGGGTTTTTAGCTGGGGAAGTTGCCAAATGTCCTCCAGCAATATTTTATGTCGTATAGGTGATCCAGCAAGCATAAATTATCAAATTTATTACCAACGTGCAAACGACTATTATGGAGGTGGAACTCGGCGTTGTAACGCATACAATGCAAATTTAAATTCGGCGGAAAATAAAGTATGTAAGCAAGAAACCGGATTATCAACACCTACCAGAACATTTTCCGATTCTACCCGGTGGAATTACTGATATAGGTTTATAACTTAATTAAAAAACTTAATGGAATTGGGCAAGATCACATCTTCCATGACGTTAAGCGCATAAGAATCCGTCATCCCGGCGATGTAGTCAGTAATAATAAGGTCGCGCAGCGCTGTATTTTGGCCGTAGGCTTTTTGCATAGAGTCCATATATTTGGCAAAATTAATTGCGGTTTGTTTTCCCTCATGCACGTACGCGGCGTAATCAAAACCGTACTTGTTAAAAATTCCGCGGAAGTAATCAAACAAATCTGCAATGCGGTAATCTATAGTTTCTTTACGCTGGCGCATTTGCGCATTGTTGTAGATGCGCTCATAATTAAAATCGCGCAGCTGCAAAATGATGTCTGTTTTTTCCGGCGAAAAACCAATGTAATCTTTATCCTTGGAATGCTCAATTAAATCCAACGTTAGCGTGTTGATGATTTCGCCGTTAGAGGTGCCAATTTCGTCCTGCACAATGAGCGGAATATCTTCTTTGGTAATCAATTTTGCTTTGACGGCGTCCTCGATATCGCGCCCCAAATAGGCAATTTTGTCTGATACCCGCACAATACAACCCTCATAAGTAGTCGGCACACTTCGGCGGTTTTGTATTTTTTCTAAATCATTCGGTACGGTGGCAGGCCGCAGCTGCCGGGTAGCAAAATCTTCTCCACAATGGCACAAAATCCCGTCTTTGACCGCGTACGTCAAATTAAGTCCTTCTCCGTAATTAGCCAAATGTTCCACCACGCGGTAGCTGTTTACCTCGTGCAAAAACGGCTGCGGTGCAATGCAACGCGCCAAGGCCCGTTCCCCCTCGTGTCCAAATGGCGCATGGCCGATATCGTGGCCCAAGCCAATCGCATACGCCAAATCCTGGTCCAAATTCCAATTCCCGCTTTGGTTTAGCCCGCGGCAAATCGCGGCGGCAATCGTCGCCACGTGCAGCACGTGTTCAATACGCGTGCATATGTGGTCATTGTCCGGCGCAAAGAAAACCTGCGTTTTGTGTTTCAAGCGGCGAAACGGCAAGGAATGAATGATTTTTGTCTGGTCGCGAAAATACTCCCCACGCACATCGGCGGCCTGAGGCCGGGTACGTTTGTAATAAATTTCATTACTAAGCGGGTTTTTATTCATAAAATTATGATACCATAATAAGAAGGAGCTGTATATATGTCTCAAACGCCTGTTATCTTTCAAGGAACCTTTGATCCGTTTACAAACGGACACTTGGCAGTAGTTAAAATTGCGCGGGATTTGTTCGGCCCGGTGCGGATTTTGCTGCTGGTAAACCCAGAAAAAAAACCTCTGTTTACCTTGCAAGAAAGACGTGAAATGATAGAAGCTTCTACGTCAGATATACCCGGCATAAGTGTAGATAGCTTTGACGGGCTGTTGGTGGAATATATGCGCGCGCGGGATTTGATGGTGTGTGTACGCGGCGTGCGCAACGCAGCCGATGCACAGTATGAATTGCAAAATGCACACCTAAGCCAGTCGCTTTATCCGGCGCTGCATACCTTATTTCTGCCTTGTCCGGCACCCTGGGCGGCAGTCAGTTCTTCTGCTCTTAAAGCCGCGTGCCAAGCCGGAACTTGTCCGAATACCTGGGCACCGCCTGCTGTACAAAAGAAATTAACCGAAAAATTTCTCCTTTCCTCACTTTCCTCTCTAGAAATAGGACTTTAGACCCATATAAAAATAGGTCTTTTTTCCCTGGAAAAAGCATTGTATATTTTCTATAATAATAGTGGAGATAGATAAAAGGAGACGTTGTATGCCTCACGCAACAAACAATTTGATGCGTAAAGCAATGCCGCTGCGTTCGTATGCAGACGGGCAGGAAACGTTTTTAATAAAAAAAGCCACGACTGTCTCCAAACATTTTCCCAATAGTATTTCTGTTTTTAATAAGGCCGGATATCCAAATAGGGTACCGGCCTTTTTCTTGGCCTGTTTAGGACGTATATTCTCCCAACAAATGGCTGTGAAAATGATTGCACTGACCTTGGTGGGATGCGTGTTGTTTTCCTCCGTAGCACCTTCTTACGCACAAGGAATGTCTGCCGTGCAACGCGCCCGCCAACAGCGCTGGGGCCAAACGGCAATTCCTTCTACTAATTCCGCTTTATTACAGCAAAATATCACAAAAGCTATTTTATCCCAGCAAGATCCGCACGCCCGCGCGAGGAAAATGATTCACGCTGCATACGGGAAATGGATAGAAAGCCGATCCACCCGCAAGGTATTGGAAGGCTGCGAACAAGATTTATTTCAGGCAGGCGTGTACGAGGACCATAAGGCTTTTGGCAAAGAAATTTGTGACGAAAACGGCTGTGTAGGAGCCGAGGTGTATGGCCGTGCGTGCGTGCAAATTGGACTGGATTTAGCGCAAGCCCACCCACAAGAAAACGCCGTCCTTATGGACACAGCTGCCAATCGTTTTGACGGCGTAGATTTGAGATTAAGCCAGCTCATCAGCCTGGTGGGAGCTTCGGCACAAGAAGTAGAACGGGCCTACCAGTATGAAGAGAATATTTTGCAAAGCAAAGGTGTATGTGAGCAAGCGGATGCTCATACTTTAAACAGCAGCGTATGGGGCAAAGCCCTTCACCAGGACGGCAGCGTCAAACAGCCAAAAGCCGGAGCGTGCGCAGGCGCCTTGGCTGCATTAGAAGGGATAGCTGTGTTGGGCGTTATGCATCCGCACAAGTACAGCGCGCGCGCCGCACGAACCATTTACGACTTCATGCTAGCCAAGAAAAGAAAAGATTTTGGCGTAGAAGTAGAATACACCGGCGCCATGATGTTGCTGGGATTAAACACCGACCAGTCCTATAAACTATTGGAAAAGTTTTTGGTATCAGACAGCAAACAAAGTGTTGTCGGACGGGGTTTGGAAGTAATCGGCTATGCGTTCCCGGAAGGATGGGTGCAAGCCGTGCAAGAAGCTCCGCAGCTGCGTTTAAATTATTTGAACAGCTATACCGCCCGGTATAATTATTTGGACACCGAATTAAGCAACACGTGGAAAATGTACTGCCGTCCGCAAGCCGTAGAGGACGTACGCAACGAAATACAATGCCCCGAAGGTAACTTGTATGAAGATTTAGGCGGCTATATCGCAGAAGACGGTAAACGCAATCCGCGCAGCGCCGCTTTAGCCAACAAAATATGGGAAGGTATTAAGCAGGGCGGACATCGCCACCCCATGCCGCTGCTGGTGGGATTACTCACAGGCAGCAAGGGCGCGTGGACCTATGAGTACGGCCAGGGCGGCAGCGATGCACAAGATGTGTTGGAATTTTTTACCCAGGCTGATTTCCTGGATGTAAACGAAGGCACACAGCGCCGTATCAGACAAAAAGTCTACGACGCGCAAGCCGCCCATTTGGAAATGGAGCAACCTCGTCCGCAAGGCCGCGACGAAGCTAAGTTCCTGCGCTACCAACGGGAGCGGCGCATACATCATGTGGCCGCTATAGCCGACTGGATTTGGTTAGCAGTTGGATTAGGAAGTTTAACGTATAATCTAGGCGTAAAAGGCGTGCGCGCCGTAGTGGGTCGGGTACGCCAGGCCGGGAAAGTATCGGCCGGTACCCAGGCAGCCGCTGCAGCCAGTCGCTTGTCTTCCGGTGTAGAAACCACCGGAAAATCAGTACGGGCGGCCAATCAAGCCTCCCACCTTGAAATAACAGCAACTCACGATGGACAAGCCGTGGCCCGCAGCCTTACTCAAAATGGAACAGTAGAATTTAAATTACGAACTAAAACACCCGCCCTGGCCGGCAAAGCTATTCGTCCGTCTGCCGGAAGAACCTCCCAAATTGCGCAAGATACCCAAGCTGCGCAGCTGGTAACCTCCGGCGGTCACGCGCCCCAATATAATGCACGGGCAGTCGGCCAGGCAATTGGGCCGAAAGAGCCCGCCACCACAGTTTCACAAACAGTCAAAACACCGGCCCGTTACAAACAGGGCTTAGTTACCAATTCACTCAACCAGCAAGTATCCGGCTGGGTACCCGTGCAACCGCAAGCCATCGGGCCGAAACCGTCCGCGTGGAAATTATTCAGGGAAAGCACTTTTGACTCTTTAGCTGAAGGCTGGTATTCTGCCAAACAAATTGGCCGGGAAATCACTGCTGCTTTTAAACACAGAACACTCAATATACTGCTAGCCTCGCATTTAACCTTTACACCGATGTTATCAGGCATAACGGCTGCCGCATCCTATTCCACCCGCGCGCTGGCTGCCACAGAAATGGTAGCCCAGACAGGTACCGGGCTGGCGATGACCGTAACCGATTTGGGCCGGGGTGTTGCATTGGCAACCCGCGGCGCACAAAGCGCACAGAACAGCGTACGACTGGCCCAATTAGGCCGGGCTGTGCGCACCGCGCAAACGGGCGCAGAAACAGTCCACCAGACCGGCAGTAATTTACATTTTGGCGCTTTCTTTTTACCGGCAGTAGCTACCTCCAATGAAATCAGACGCTTTGGCCGGGCGTTTGATACTAAGCAGCCCGGCGCACCACAATGGCAACAGCAATACCGCCGCGATTTAGACCGCTATGCTGTACAAATCCGCCAGGCTTATCCGCAGCTAAGTTTTAAAACCTTTGGTCATACGCAGGGCGTTCTGCAGGCTTACCGCCAACAACAGCAAATAGAAAACTGGCAGGCCCGCCAACGGCACTATTATTTAAATCTACAATCTGTTTTCCAACAACCGTGGAATTTGCCTTTGGGTGTACAACACGCATGGGATGCAGCGTATTTAAGTTACCTTGCTCCTGTTTTCTTACGTAAGAACCCAGGTTATCAGGCAGCCATAACCCAAACAACCTCCAAAAGTGATATCACTGGCGACGTATGGGGAAAGGAATTGTTTTTCTCCGAGGATATCCTGCAGAAATTTTACCAAGCCGAATTAGCTTTCTTAAACCAACAGCAGCCGGTACGCAGCCCGTACGCTTTAGGCTTCGTCCCACATCATCCTTTGATGGAACGCTTTCTGCAGAACCGCCGCAATATGCACCAGGCAATGCAAGAGCGCCAACAACTCATGGCCTTGCAGCCGGAAGTATGGCAGCAGTTTTCTACTAATTACAAAGGAAACACAACTTCCGTTTCCTTATTAGACCCGGTAGCAGTCAAAACTTACCACCATTTAGCTGTAAACATTCTTAAGAGGAGCAATCTTCATAACAACAGCCAACAACTTATACAAAAAGCTTGGAAAGAACAAGTTGCTCGTCACTTACAATCCATTCACACTGCTGGTACCGCTTCCAAACTTCAGACAAAAGGAATTCCGGTATATGACGAAAAAGGACAGTTATTAACCTATTGGAATTTAGACCAAGAAACCCAAAAATACTTGCATCATTTGCACGAAAACCAAACCATATTCATTGTACTGTCCAGTAAAAATGTTTTTGCGGACATGTTTGTACGTGCCTATCACAATAAGGACCATACCAAATATACAGACACTTTACTCCGCTCGGACATAGAAATACAACTGGACGCCTCTGTACAAAAACCAACCTTGTTCGGATGGAAAAAAATAGTAGAAGGTATACTGTTGGTTAACAACCGTCTGCTTCCCTTGTACGGAGTATACTTAATGGCAGGTATGGGAAATGTATCCTCTACTATTTCTAACTTTTCCAAAATAGATTTTAGTTTAGCAAACTGGCAAATGTATGCCATGGGCGGTATTTCCTCTGTGGTAATGGGGTTGGTTTCTTTCGTAGCCGGGATTTTGCAAAACCGTTGGGCCCGTAATCCCGACGGTACAGTAAACGGCACCCACGGCCGCAACCGTACGATGAATATCGGGATGTCCGCCTTCGTAGCGGGTATGATCGTGCCGATGTTAGGCGGCATGATGGGCCAGTTAGGAGATCCTACTGACCTGAAAAAGTATTTAATCTTTGGCAGCTTTGCTTTCTTGGGTATTGGTGCGGCGTTTATGGATGTTTCCATGAAACCAGTAGTTTTAGCTGCTTCACGCCGCGGAGATTACCAGGCAAATCAAGGTTATTTAAGTGTTTTTAAACAAACAGTAGGAAATGCCGGAAATTATTTAATCCCACCCATCGCTATGGCAATTATGTCGTTGTTTGGCAAACAAGTGGATTGGACGGTGTTCTTCCCTATTTACGGAGCGTTAGGACTTGGGATTATGGCTCTGTATAATTTCTCCAATATGCACCAACAGACTTTGGGACACAAAGAAGTGGCCCGTGAGGAAGACCGTTTGTCCTTGAAAACAGCCTGGAAAGAATTAACCGGAAAACAAAATTACAATCGTATAATCCGCCATGGCGTGGCTGCCACAGCTCTGCACGGATTGAATATGGGCATTTTAGGATTACACATGAATCAGCTTTTCCAAAAGCATGTAGGTGGCAATTTTAATATGTATGCCAGTGCCGGCAGCCACAATGTATTCCAAGCGGTGTGGGAATCGTTAAGCAATTCGTGGCTGGGGCAATCGCTTTTGTATTTTACTGTTCCCATCATCTTAGGACGCCTGGTAGGTACTTATTTAATGAAGCATGATATACGTATCGGCTCTATCACTATTCCGCGCCTGAACAACGGCTCCTTGCTGATGGCCAGCGCTGCTATGGTAATAGGAGGGGTTGCCTTGGTTGCTTTTGGCCCGACTTGGTCTTGGAAAGTAGGGGGCGTAGTGATGGCAGCGTTAGGATTGACAAACATCTCACCTATCGTAGGTGCGTATACGGCAGACCGCACCCGTCATGTATCTGATGCGGTATCTACTATGTTGTCGGCAACCGCCATATTAACCTTTCCGGGAAATATCTTATTTGGATGGTTTAGGGATTTGACGGAAAGACCTGAACTAACGGACCAAATAACTGATTTAGCAGCTAAGCAGCCGGACTTGTCTTGGCTGCCGCTGTTAATGCCGGTAGCCTGCCTAGTCTATTTAGGATATTTCGGCTGGGAAATTTTCTCTAAGAAATTTGATAAAGCAGAAACCGTTGCCCAACCAGTTGTAGAAGAACCACAGCCGAAAGAGGAAATCCCGGGTCTGATTCTCCTGGACAACGGAGCTGATCCTGTACAAGCTACCCCGGTCCAAACGGAAAACCCTGTTTTGACACAAGCTGCTGCTCCAGCCCCGGCAAACGGATTGTCCGCGGTAAAAAAAGCAGTCCGTGTTGCAGATAACCTTTGGGAACATTTTGTGTGGGAATTAAAGGACACAAATGACAAAACCATCGGATTTGCCAAATTTGGCTCGTATCAGGAACTGGCCCGCACCCGTCGGTTCCAAGAATTAGCTGCACAATACCAGCAAAAATATCCGTTACTAAAAATTTCTTATCCGGAAGTATTGGCAGAAGGATTGCAAGATTTACCCACAAATATACGCCACAAAATAGAAAGAGACGCCAAACGGAAAAATTTACAAAAAGAAGTGCGTGATTTTGAAAAACGCAGCCAGGTGGCTTTTATCATGTCAACAGTAGACGTCAGAGGAATAACTTTGTTGGACACCTTCCTTCAACAACAAATTGGAAAAGCTTTGCGCGGCAAAAAAGTAACGGTAGCAGAGTGGAAACAAGTATTACAATTTTTTGATGATTTACACGCAGTTGGCCTTTACCATACCGACTTGTTACATAATTTACATCTCTCCCGCGCAACAGACGGCAAGTTGCAGCTGGCCCTGTTGGATTTTGAATTATTTGAAACCAATGACGATATAGTCACCTTAAATTTGTGGCGCAATACGTTGTTACGCGAAAATATGATGGAATACGTCACCGGGGATCTGCTGTCTAACGAGACAACCGACGGTATGCAACTTTCTCAAGCCTATTAATTTTCTTACTGGTTTAATAATTTACGCAGCAAACGGTCCGAGTAAGGCGGTTGTATATTTACGCCTAATGAAGCAACACGTCCGGCTTGGGGCCCGTGATAATCCGACCCGCCGGTAGCCAGCAAATCATATTTGCGTGCTATCTTGAGTAGTTCTTGTATTAAACTATAGCTGTGTGACGGATAAAACACTTCCAGCCCATCCAAACCCGCTTCCACCCACGCCGGAAAATTCCACACTTCCTGGGTAAGCCCCGGATGCGCAAGGACAGCTAATCCTCCGGCCTTTTTAATTTGCTGTATGGCTTCCACCACGGTTGCACCTGCCGACGGAACATAGCCCGCCTTTCCAGGTAGTAAATATTTGCGGAAACCTTCTTGGCGGTTTGGAACCAGTTTTTTCTTTTTAAGCACATCTGCTACGTGTGCGCGTGACACCGTGTGCGCGGCAAGAGAAAACACATCTTCCTCTCTAATATCCAAACCGCTGTCAGCCAATTGGCGGATGATTTGCTTAATGCGCAACAGACGGTTTTCCCGGTTAGTTTTCAAAAACGCCTGAAACTGCAATTGGTGTAACTGGATGTTGTAGCCCAAAAGGTGCAAATGGTCGTGTTCGCGCGTACTGATTTCTACCGCCGCAATACACGGCAAATTACAAATTTTACACTGGGCTTTAGCACGTGCTACCCCATCGGTATTGTCATGGTCTGCCAAGGCAAACATTTTCACCCCGGCCCGCGCGGCAGCCTGCACCACCTCTTCCGGGGAAGTAGTGCCATCCGAAAAAATAGAATGCGTGTGCAAGTCTATTTTAGGCATTAGACCCGTTCAACGGCAGTAACGCCGGGGACTGCTTCCTTAATTTTGCGTTCTACCACAGCCTTGAGCGTCATTTGGGCAGCCGGGCAACCGCCACAGCGTCCCTGCAAACCTACGGTTACAATACCCGTCTGTTCATCTACACCGATAAGCTGTATATCTCCGCCGTCCGCTTGCAAAATAGGGCGGATTTGGTTAATGACTTTTTCTACCAATTCTTTCATAAAAGGCTCCTAAAAGAGATTTTCTTTATTATATCTTTTTTAGGTTAGTACCGGAAAAGAGACTTGCCAAATCCACTCCCATATTTGCTATACTGATAGAGTAGAAACTATTTTTACTTTTGCAAGGAGACTTTGTTTATGAAAAAAATGATAGCCGCAGTTTTGCTAACTGGTTTTATTTGTGCGCCTGTATTTGCGCAAAAGTATGCCAGCATTAATGCTACACGTGCCAATATCCGGACGTGCGCCGGCACCAAATGTGCTATTAAATGGTACGCATGGAAATATACACCCGTAATTATGCTCAAAACTAATGAGGATAAGGATTGGGTACAGATTAAGGATTTTGAAGGTTTTACGGGTTGGATCTCTGCTTCCTTGTTAAGCGCCAAAGGCGGTATGTCCGCCAAGGTAGACTTAAACGTACGCCAAGGACCGGGCACCAGCCATCCGATTGTATGCACAGTAGAAAAGGGCTATCCGTTTAAGTATATTTCTAAACAGGGCTCTTGGATTGAAGTAGAGGATGATCCGGCCAATCCCAAAGAGGGCAAATGCCGCGGGTGGGTATACAACCAAAATCTGTGGGGATTTTTTAAACAATAAGTGTTTGGCACAGGCGTTTTATGAAAAAGATTTTACTGGCAGTAGCCGTGATTAGTTTAGTGGCGTGTGTGTTTTGCGCTAAGCGTAAGGTACAAGAAGCCCGCTTTTACATCACGGGTACGGTGGAAGTTCCGCAACGGTTAACTCAAGTAGCACAGGCAGATAATAATTCGTGTGCCATCATTGTCAAAAATGCAGCCGATGTGCCTGTGGCCATAAAGCGTGTAGTTAATCCTAAATTTCCATTAGCTTTTGAGCTTAAGGAAGAGGATTTACTAGCGTCTGCCGTGGAAGGAGATTTAAAGTTAGAAGTACAAATCAACAGCCATGGCAAATTAGGTGTAATCAAGGAAGGCGATATTTTTGGTGCGGTAGAAAATTCTATCCGCCCCACTAGCAAAGACGTCGTGGTGCAGGCTGATAAAATGACGGGTATGCCCAAATTGGCCCGCAGCACGCGCGGCAATTTCTTCCGCACAGCCGCCCGGTAAATTTTTTTACTTTTAAGTAAACTACCACAGGTTTTTCCTGTGGTAGTTTTTTCTGTCAGAAAAACAAGGATTTTATACCGTCGGCTGCCCAGCATAGAAATTTCCTGCTCGGGCTTGGGTCCTTTTATCGTTCATTTTTAGGTCTTTAGGCCCTGGTGTAATTCGCTGAAAAAAAATAAAATAATTATGTAAAAATAAAATTAGGAGTGTGAAAATGAAAAAGGTATTTCTTGTTTTTTTGACAACTTTATGCTGTTTCATAATGGGAGCAAACAGCAGTTTTGCCCAACAAACAAAAGAAACCCCAGAGGAACAAATCCTGCGCTTACAACTAGAAAAGCAAATCTTAGAAAAACAAATAGAAATTTTGAAAATACAATTACAGCAATTGCAGGCTGCTCAACACAACGGTGACAAACCTGCGCTAAAACCATATTATGCAGATGAAAAGATACAACAGTGCTGCGAAAGTTGGACCCCTTGCCAAAAAGCAGCCGAGCAGTACTGGCAGCAAGATTCTGCTTTCCAAATCACAAAAGCAAAAATTTCCGAATGGGATGCGCGGGGCTATTTGCAGCAACAGCTTACTATTGAATACGATACCCAAAACGGTCACGAGAAATATACCTTCACTCGGCTTGCTACGCAATTCGGCGAAAATCCAACCAAATGGGAATATAAGAGAAAAGGAAAGCTAAAAAGATAATTTGTACAAAGGCCGTCCGAAACAAGCAATTTTATCGGGCGGTTTTTATTTTCCCTGTTTATTTAAATTTCGCACTGTTTGGACGACAACGCTGTGTTGTTTGGGACTGCGCACAACATAATTAGGAGAAGCCTCCTTGCGGTCTATATTATAAAAATCACTGCCCATAGTTTCTTGCATAAAACGCACCAGCTGTTCATTAAACACCGGGAACATAAAATATTCATATTGCTTACTTTCTGACGGTGTGGAGGATTTTACGGTTAAGTAAGCAGAAATAATACCCGCCAATTCTCCTGTATTGGTCATCACGCCCGAACCACTCATTCCTTTGCGCACGCCGAAATTTTGTGTATAAGCAAAACCTAATTCCTTAACATAATCCGTCGGATACGGGTTGTGTAAAATACTGCGCTGTCCGTCAAAAATAGAAATCACAGACAGCGTGCGGTCTATGCGCTTGGTAGCATTATCAAAAACTAAGAGCGGCGGCAAATCCGGACGTAAGGCACGGTTAAACTCCCGCTGGGCCGCCGGGTGTTGCTGCAAAAATTTTTGAAAATCAGCCCGCGTAATTTCCCGGTTGACCGGATCTTGTGCCGTCGGACGCCGATAATAACGCGCGGGAAGTAAAGAAAGGTTCATTTGCAACAGCGCAAAATCATACGCCACAAAGGTGTCCGGCGAGTAAGACGTATGCACAAAGACGGCAGGTTTTTTAGGCGTATGCTTTGTCTCCACAAAAACAGAAACGGGCTGCTCCAGTAAATCTATACGCAAGGTACATCCCTTAGCACACGGTTGCGCCACGCAGTGCGCCGCCGTAGCAAACCAATTTTTTGCTATGCGAGTGGCTTGACATTTATTACTTTTTCCGTCGGAAGTAAGAATATAATATTCAAACGTATGCCAAAAATCTTCTTTATGCGTATGCTTATTTTCATCGGTAACAGACAAAACGCTTACTTGTGCTGCCAGCGGCAATGCCACACACAACAAAAAACTAATTATGCTTTTCTTAAACATACTCTATTGTAGCAATTTATGTAGATTCTTCGTCCTTACCCCTGTTAGGGTTCAGTACATTTGAGACTGTAAGAACTGCATGGGAGACATCAAAAATCCATCCTTATCTACTAAACTTCTATGGGGTCTCTGCTCATTATAATATTTTGTCCACTCCTCCAGCTTAGCATTTAATA
>JAZNWO010000045.1:0-12019 GCA_045593365.1 Candidatus Avelusimicrobium sp. | reverse complement strand
TTATTAACAGCCTTACAGAATACCCCGGGCTTCAGCCCGGGGATGAACGAGAATCCTAGCGCAAGAAAACGGAGTTTTCTTATATAAGTTGTGCGCTAGGCAAAATCAAGCGAAGCTGAGATTTTGGAGCAAAAGAAACTCTGGGCGTAAGCCCGGAGAGTTTCATATTTTTTCTGATTGGAAAAAATGGAAAAAACGTATCTGCCTCTTGACTCGTTTTTTTTTTTGGCATAATTTTAGTATCCGGAAATTGAAACAAAGGAGATATTATGAAACGAGCCTTTACACAAAATAAGCCCCCTTTGTCATTGCCGAATGTGCGGCGGCCCGCAGGGTTCGGCAATCTCAGCTTTAGAAATCAACAAGATCCCCGATACCAGCTCTCGGGGATGACAAGTGGGGGCGCTCCGGGGATGATGCATGCACGTGCATTCACGCTAATAGAATTACTAGTAGTTGTTTTAATCATCGGCATTTTATCTGCCGTGGCCCTGCCGCAATACCAAAAAGCAGTGGAAAAAGCCCGAGCGGCAGAAGTATTCATTATCTTGAAAGCTTTAAAGCAGGCGTAAGATGTCTATCATTTGTCAAACGGAACGGAAACAGTTTCCAGTTGGGAACAATTGGATATAGACATATCAGGGGAAAATATAGAGGTGTGGGAAGGCATCACACTCAAGTGGAAGAAAATAAGCCCTTATTTTGCAGTAACGGCGCTTTATGCAAACCCGCACGCTGCCAGATTAGATGCAAACGGAAGTATTTTATACTACTTAGCATATTATAAAGAATATGATGGATATTATTGTCTCTCTGAGAACGAATATTATGCTTTTGTATGTAAAGCCTTGGGAGGGGTGGATGCCAGTGAGAAATGTGGTGTTAATGGGGCTTGCTTCCGCTTGTCCTTATAATTATTTTATGCTCTTTCCCTATATTATTTTTCCGGTAGGGAGAGCAGGCGTTTTAAGATGTCCTCGTGAAAGCGCAGCAGGCTTTCGTCTTTGCCTGCTAAATTGTTGGCCATCATTACAAAAGCTATCAGCTGTCCGTCTTTGTCCTGCACATAACCTGCGGCAGCCTTTACGCTGTCAATCGTGCCGCCCTTAACCCGCACGGCATCCGTGCGACGCAGCGGTTTCAAAAAGCGGCGCAATAACAGCAAATCCCCGCGGTCATCAGGAGTAGCTAGCGAATGGTAATACGTATCAAAATGGGGGCTTTGGCTCATAAACACAAGTGTATTTAGTAAAGTTTGCGGTGTTACTAAATTATCCCGCGCCAGCCCGCTGCCGTCGTACAATACAGTATCTCCCGGCCCGGCAATTTTGTTTTGTTGCAAGAAATTTTTTAATTCTTTTAATCCGTTTTCCAAGCTGCCCTTTTGGCCTGCGTGCAGTGCCAGTTGCCGCAGCAGTATATCGGCATACAAATTAAAACTGCGCTTATTGACAATAACAATAATATCCTGCAGACGGGGAGAACGGTAGGTGTGCAGCAAGTGCATCGTGTTGTAATCCGGTGCCACGGCGGTTGTCAGTGCCGGACCGTCCACGGTAATGCCGTTGTCCTCCAATGCGGCGCGCAAGGCCTGGACGGTAAACAAGGCCGGATCGGGCAAGGCTGCTTTAATAGAAAAGCCCAGCAAATTAACCGGAATTGTGCCGAAAATTTTTAGATTGTATTGTTGCGGAGCACCATACACATAAGCATTATCTTTGTTGGAATTTCCGTCGGTGGTCACAAAACTTTCCAACTGCACTTGCGGTAAAGCAGGTACGGTATAAGCGATGCGGACTGGCTGTTCCGCTGCGGGCTGTGCCTTGAAATGAATTTCAAAGGAATTGTCATTAAACGAGAGAGCACTGGCCGGGGCAGCAAAATAGTTGCCCATATTTTCCCAGTTTACCTTTGGCGGGACGGACGGCCCCTCAAAGGCCGAAACGTCTGCATAAATGGGTCCTGTAATGCGGCGGATGCCAGCCTTTTTGACGGCGTTCACCCATGTGTTTAAGACGGTCTCTGCTTTTTCAGCTCCGCGTACCCGGTCCGATCCCAGCGTAGGATCGCCGCCACCCTGCAGGTATAGCGCCCCCTGCAAAATGCCGTCGGTATCTGGCGCCGCAGTGGCATATAAACGGGTTTCAAAACGGTGGTCGGGTCCTAAAATTTCTAAAGCTGCGGCGGTGGTAAGCAGTTTTAAGGTGCTGGCCGGAGTCAGCCGGGTGCTTGTATTAAGGGAAAAAAGAACGGTCCCGGGTGCTTGTGTGTACGCCGCTACGCCGCCCCATACAGCCCCTTGCAAAGCAGGCAGCTGTTGCTTTTCTGCCACAAAATCCTGTAGAGGCTGCGCCGTTGTAAATCCGCTGAAAAGGAAAAAGCTGAACAAAAATAAGCTGTTTTTTATCATAAATTTTAAAACCACGGATACCATTTATCCCGGTCTCGTATGTTGATTACTAAAGCCGCCACTAGTAAATTCCAAGAAGCCAGTGCATTTGGATCTTCCATTGTCGCCCCGAAGCGGTTGTACAAAGCCCGGGCATTTTCTATTTTTCCTTTGCTGCCTTGTGCAGTCTCTACTAAGTAACTGGCATGTAAAAGTCCCCATAAGTGCCCGGTCAGCTTGCGCAGCAGTGCAAAAGCCAAATTATCCTCCGTGATATGCGCTATCACGTGACCTTTTTTATCGGCCAGTTTCCATCTGCGGCGTAAAGAAAAACATTTCCGCTCTAAAAATAATACTTCCTTAGAACGCGAAAAATAGGCCAAATAGGTTTCCCGTCTAAACCCAAAACCGCGTTGGGTAATGTGTACAATTTTTTGGCCTTTATTATCATACAAGGCAAATTGGCGCAGGACGAGTTGTGACCATAAAATTCCACATACAGAAAGAAGAAATCCTAATGGAATGAGGAGGGAGAAAGCTGTATAGAGCGTGTTATATGTCAAGGCTGGCAGCGCAAGCCAACGGGTCTGTTCTAATAGACCGGTTGCAGCAATAACCAGTATGGCCCCAACCATTAAAAGGACTCCGCCAAAAAGAAACAAACTATCCCAACGGCTAGTTAGGGACATTAATACATTGCCGTAATTATCTCTGGCCCGGAAAATAAGTGACGGGGTACCGTAACGGCGGCGGAATTGAATAGGATAGGCAGTTCCTATTTCGGACTTGGGCAACGGACGGCGCGGGCGGAGGAGCATACGCACAAAGAGCATCACGGCTTGTAAACCGATATAAGCTAATACAACTAGTACAAGACCATCAAAGAAATGTCCCAAATAACGGATATAGCGGGGCATCCGCGAAGTGATAAAGGTACGTAACTTCCAGCGCGTTGTGCTGGTGCCTACCGTGCGGGCGTGAGGTTGTGGCTCGTCGTCGGTAGTAGTGGCTGTGATAGGCACGGTGGGGGCTTGTAAGATTTCCTCTTGCACTTCCGGAAGGACTTCTATGTCATAAGCCCGTGCGCTGGCTAGATCCATTTCTACAGAAGCGGGAGAATATTTTGTTTTAGCAGCAGCCTTTTTAGCAGGGAAAATAAAGGAAAAAATCAAATCTGCCTGGGCATAGGATAAATCCTTGGCCAAGATAGAATATCCTTGATTATTGATGAGAAAATATCCGGCACTGAAATTGTTTTTAGGTGTAAAGAAACTAATATAAAAAAAAGGTTCCCCAGTGGAAAATTCCACTCGTTTAATTTGTTCCCCGGTATAAGAATTTCCAACGACTTGCATTTTTTTATTTTTAACTTCTGCTAAATCGGACTGGATTTTCTTTTCCAAGCAAACTTCTGTATTGCAGTTCGGTACCTTTTTGATATCAATGCGTGCGTTGGATTTGACCACTGACAGAACAGCTCCGGCGGCAGGTTTACGGGCAGAGGTCCATCTGGCGGGTAATTCCAACGAGACATTTCCGTCCGTAGAAGTGAACACAGCTGCTGGCAAAGCAGTTCCCCATATTAAAAACAACAAAGCCCCTATGTATTTGCTCATAAACCCCTTTTATACCACGATATCATCTATTATATATAATTTGCTCCTTGGTGCGGATCCTGACTGGATTTTTCCGTTGCTCGTATGGTGGTAAAATTGGTATGATTATATGAGGAGAGAAGGAGTGGCCCATGGCTATGGAAGAACGGACAGCAAACAGAATAAACAATCTGCGGGCCTTGTTTCAAAGGGACCATTTGGACGGGCTGGTTATCACTAATCATATTGACCAGTTCTATTTATCCGGTTTTGGTTTTTTTGAAGGGGAGGCTGTTTTACTGCTGTCTGACAAAGAATTGGTTTGTTTTACCCGGCAGCTCTACGAAGCTCTTTTAAAGGAAAAATATCCGTTTATGCGGGTGGTAGTGCAAGATAAGCATATGGCTGCTGCTGCCGTGCAGGAAATTACCAAGCTAGATCTTAAACGGGTAGGATTTGACGCGTCTAAAGAAAGCTATTTGGCGGGTAATTTATTCAAAATTTCCGGTTTGGCAGAGGCAAGTAGCTATATCAATTCCTTACGGCAAACAAAGGATTCGGCGGAGATTGCGATCCTGCGCCAAAGCGGCAAAATTGCTTACGAAACGTACGAATATATACGCCCTTTGATTAAAGCGGGGATGAGTGAATGTGAAGTAGCTGCCGAAATGGATAAGCATATGCGTATGCAGGGTGCTTCAGGTACCTCCTTTCAAACTATAGTAGCGTTTGGGGAGAATACCGCTAATCCGCATCATGAAACCTCCAGGCGCATCTTACATCCAAATGAGGCAGTATTATTGGATTTTGGTTGTATTTACGAAGGATATTGCTCGGATATTACCCGCAGCTGGTGGTACGGTGACCAAGAGCCGGAGGAATACAAGAAAATTTGGGCCATTACACACAAAGCTTGGAAAGCCGGTATCGCAGCCGAAAAACCGGGTGCACGTTGCCAAGCGGTAGATGCGGTGGCGCGCGGTATTATTACTGAAGCCGGATACGGGCCTTATTTCACACACCGTTTGGGACATGGCGTGGGACTTGAAATTCACGAAGAGCCTTGCAATGACCAGACCACCGAAGCAGTGTTAGAAAAAGGGAATGTTTTGACGGTAGAGCCGGGCATTTACTTGCCGGGCAAATTTGGTGTACGCTTGGAAGAAACAACGGTTGTTACTGATACGGGGGCGGAAATTTTAACCCGCAAATAATATGAAAAACGCTGTTTTACAACGAGTTAAAGAATTTCAACACTTACTGAAAAATGCCCAGCTGGACGGATATGTCTGTTTGGGTACGTTGGAATTACGTTATTTCTCCGGCATTATGGATTTAGATAATGAGGAAGCAGTTCTGCTAATTACTCCGCTCCGTGTGTATGCTATTACCAAACAGATGATGGTGCCCAAATTGCAGCTGGCCTCTCATTTGACGGTAAAAGTGTTACCGGGAGATATGTTGGCGGGAGCGTTGGGTTTAGCAGTACAGAAAAAATTGATTCGCTTAGCTTTTAATCCGGCTGCCGCAGATTTTAGACGCGGCGAAAAGTTAGTCCAAGCCGGACTGAGCCGCTTGGAAAGTGGCGTAGAGGAGCTGCGCAAGGTCAAATATGCCGACGAAGTTATGTGCATACAAAAAGCCTGCCGGATTGCTGCTGCGGCATTTAATGAAGTAAAACCCAAAATTAAAACCGGCATGAGCGAGGAATACGTGGCCGGCTTAATGGCACTGGCTATGATAAAACGCGGGGCGAGCAGCGTGCCTTTTAACATTGTTAGTTTCGGCGAGAATTGTGCCGATTGTCATCATGCACCGTCGGCCAAACGCAAACTCAAAAAGAACGAAGCGGTACTTATGGATTTTGGCTGCTTTTATAAAGGCTATTGTTCCGATATGACGCGCAGCTGGTGGCACGGCGATAAAGAGCCTGCCGAATATACTAAGATTTGGCATCTGGTGCAAATGACCAAACAGGCTGCTGCCGGACGGTTGTGTGCCGGACTGCCTATAGCGGAAGTAGACAAAACCGCCCGCAGTGTGATAGAGGACGCCGGGTATGGAAAATATTTTATTCATACGACGGGCCATGGCATCGGGCTGGAAGTGCATGAAGCTCCGATTGAACGTCCTCAAGCGACAGGAGAATTGGAGGAGAATTTTGTTGTAACCGTAGAGCCGGGGATTTATTTACCGGGCAAATACGGGGTTCGGTTGGAGGACAGTTATTTGGTAACTAAGAAAGGAGCCAAAAATTTAACACAAAATTAATGGCGTATTGTACGCCGACAAGAGGTATACGTATGATTAACACCACTCAGTTTCACGACGGACTTATTTTTGAGGATGAAAACGGACAAATTGTAGAAATTATTGAATTTCAACACCACCGCAAAAGCCAAGCCCGTGCCGTGGTGCGCGTCAAATTGCGCAACATCCATACCGGTTCTTTGATTGAAACGGCTTACCGCCCGGAGGATAAATTTAAAGAAGTGGAAGTGGAAAAACGCCCCTTTACTTATTTGTACGACGAAGGGGATATGGCCGTATTTATGAATAGTGAAAACTATGAACAAGTTTCCGTACCCATAGAGAAACTCAAAGACCAAAAGAAATATCTCAAGGATAATATGGAAACGACAGGTATTTATATTAACGGGCAACTGCTCAATATGGAGCTGCCCATTAAGGTGCCTTTGACGATTGCTTCTACCGTGCCTGGGGTAAAAGGCGATACAGTGGCCAATATGACCAAGGTGGCCACTCTGGAAACCGGAGCAGAAATTAAAGTGCCGCTTTTTATCAATGAAGGCGATAAAATTTTGGTAGATACCCGCACCGGCTCTTATGTAGAACGCGTGGTAGAACCGAAATAATGTTTTGGTACAAGCGCGCGTTGGGAGTAGTGCTAGGGTGTTGGCTGGCAATTCCGGTGTGTGCTTTTACTTTTTCGTACGGAACATTATTTGATGTAAAAGAAGTACAAAATGACAAAGGTGTATTGCGCTTGCCATTGACGAGCAAAAAATATACCAATGTCAAAATTTTATCTAAAGCAGTGTATGAATTTTTGCAGCAATGTCCGGGAAATTGCACCTATCCGGTAACAGAGACAGTATTTGTATCTACCGATTACCGTGCGGCGGGTGCCCAGGGCAAGATGTTAGTGGCGGAAGTAGAATTTAATGAGGAAGTACGGCTGACATTTTTGGCTTTTAAGCAAAAAAACGGCACTACGGTCCGTTTGCCCGCCGCGGTGGAATTTAAAGATAAAAAGTTGGAACAGCGCGTGCGGGAATATGTAGCAGCTTTGGCGGAGCAAACGTTATGAAATGTATGTGTGAAAACGGCTTGGAATTAGCCGGGCAGGTGGAAGTGGCACGGACGTTTCCAAAACGCCTTAAAGGCCTGATGTTCCGCCGGGAAATGCAGCCGGGAACGGCCTTGTTGCTCTCGCCCTGTTCGCAAATTCATACGTGTTTTATGCGTTTTAATTTGGATGTGTTATTTTTGGACAAAGACGGCATTGTCTTATATGTAATGGAAAATTTAAAGCCGTGGCGTATTAGTCCGATTATATGGCGGGCTTCAGGAACGCTTGAATTGCCGGCAGGCACTTTGCAGGGACGCATTAAGCAAGGGCAGAAAGTCCGGTTTGAGTGAAGTAAGGGAGAATAAATGAAAAAATTTTTGGGGATGTGTTTTTTACTGGCTTTTTGTGTACCGCTGCACGCGCACAACATTTGGGAGGATTTTTCCACCCATGTATCGCAAGATAATGTGCGTGCGTTTGCCAAGGATTTAGGCGGATTGATTGGCTCGGGCACTTACACCACCGGGCGCGTATTGGGGTGGGGGGGATTTCAAATCGGTCCGCGTGGAACCATGATTTTCAAAATGAGCAAAGGCAAAAATGATACGACCCATACCGCGCTGGGAGAGCGTGACAAAGTGGGGGAGGTATTTTACCCGTGGCTGCAGGCCGATATTGGAATGCCGTTTCGTTTGGACGGTTTTATTCGGGCCAGCAGTTATCAGGGGATGACTATTGCCGGCGGCGGGTTGCGCTGGGGGATTACCAGTCCTAATGAAATGCTGGGTTCTTTGCAGCCGATGCTGGTGGTGTCGGCCCATAGCGCCAGCGCGCGGGATTTTTCCGCGTCGCATTACAATGCCAGTTTGGTGTTGTCTATGAAGTTCAAATACTTTGTGCCGTACATTGGCGGCGGGGTAGATTACACAAATTTACATATCAACCAGGCAGAATTTGCGCCGGAGTTGATAGGCACTACCGAATATGCTGCCACCGCTCGCGCAACGGCCGGATTAAATTTTAAATTGCCGTCCTATTTAGATTTAAGTATGGCGGCGAACTATGCCTATTACGGGCTGGGCGCGGAAGCATCTATTTCCGTGCGTTTCTAACGGAGGTAACAAATGTTACGTAAAATCAAATGGACAGGAATTATACTTTTGTTAGCGGTTGCCAGCGGATATGCTACTTCATTAGAACAGGTAGTAAACCGCGCGGTTGAAACGGCTATTCGGCGTGCGCAAATTCCGCAAGTAAATGCGCAATTGCCAAAGGAACAATTAACGCAAATCCCTTTTTTGTTAACGGAAGCAAAAGAACACGCCCAAACCGATTTGGACTTGCAGTGGGTGGACGAAACCGATGTGGTGCTTAGTCTGCATTACTGTTTGAGCGGGTATAATCCGTTGGAGGCGCACGCCGCCACGGAGGAAGAAGCTGCCACCGTGCGTGAAATTCCGGTAGAAGAATTAAACCACGCACTGCACGTTGCGCTTATTAAAATTATACCGGCCAAGTACCGCAAACCTCTTGTCTATAAACCATCACTTTATCCGGTGGTGGAGGATATGGAGCGTTTTTCCATTCTGTGCCAGTTGTTTATGGATGAAATATACGACATACTGGCCAATGAATTAGCACCGGGTAAATTAGACGCGTTGCATGATTTCTTTGTAAACGACCCGGATTAATCCGTTTCGGCAAATTCCGTAATTTTTTCTGAAAATTGGGGTTTTTGGACCTATGTTAAAAATGGGTCCAAAGGCCCCTTATACAGACGGGACCAAAGTTTACGCTAGAAATATAGGCCAGGCTTTGCCTGATAA
The DNA here is from genome assembly GCA_045593365.1 of Candidatus Avelusimicrobium sp. Classification (GTDB taxonomy): domain Bacteria; phylum Elusimicrobiota; class Elusimicrobia; order Elusimicrobiales; family Elusimicrobiaceae; genus Avelusimicrobium. Next base: position 2,896 of record JAZNWO010000045.1, on the reverse strand, counting down.
AACATAACAACGCAATCCCCAATAATGTTATTTAAGTTTCATTTGTTTGAGTTCAAACAAACGGTCACGCAGATCGGCAGCCAGTTCAAAGTTTAAATTATCCGCCGCCTCGCGCATTTGGCGTTCCAATTCGGCAGTGAGTTTGTGAATATTTTTTACTGTCGGTTGGGGCAGTGCGGAATGTAAAATTTGCAATCCTTCTTCTTTGCTGTTGGCCTCAAATTCTTTCAAATCTACTTCTGCTTTTTGTATGGTGCGCGGCGTAATATGATGCTTTTTGTTATATGCTTCTTGGATTTCACGGCGGCGGTTCATTTCGCCCAGTGCCGCTTTCATGCTTTCGGTTTCGCGGTCTGCATATAAAACTACTTCACCGCCCACGTTGCGTGCGGCACGGCCCGAAATTTGAATCAGCGTAGTGGCATTGCGCAAAAAACCTTCGTTATCCGCGCCTAGAATAGCCACCAAACCAACCTGTGGGATATCAATTCCTTCGCGCAGCAGGTTAATACCGACGAGCACATCAAACGTGCCCTGCCGGAAATTTTTTAAAATTTCCACGCGCTCCAGTGCATCAATATCAGAGTGTAGATACGTTGTTTTCACTCCCTTTTCAATTAGAAACGCACTTAAATCCTCCGCGGTTTTTTTGGTCATGGCAAGCACGAGCGTGCGCTCTTTTTTTGCCGCGTGCTCTTTTATTTTTTCCAGTAAATGGTCAATTTGCCCTGCGCTTGGATGCACAGTCACTTTTGGATCCACGAGCCCAGTCGGGCGGATGACCTGTTCCACAATTTCCCCGCTGCTGGCTTTAAGTTCATATGGTCCCGGTGTAGCGGAAACAAAAATGGTAGAGGGTAATAAACTTTCAAACTCGTCAAATTTCAGCGGGCGATTGTCCAGTGCTGACGGTAAGCGAAACCCGAAATCCACCAACATCTGCTTGCGGCTGCGGTCCCCATTGTACATCCCGCGTACTTGCGGTAAAGCGACGTGGCTTTCATCTATCACCATTAAAAAATCATCATATTTGCGAAAATAATCTATCAGACAGTTTGGCCGCGCACCGGGTTTGCGTCCGTCCATATAGCGCGAATAGTTTTCAATTCCTGGGCAAAACCCTGCCTGCTGCAACATTTCCAAATCATATTCCGTGCGTTGTTTGAGGCGGTATGCTTCCATTTCCTTGCCCTGTTTTAAGAGTTCTGCACGGCGCAGTTCTAAATCGGTGCGGATTTGGTCCAGCGCACGTTCGCGGTCTTCATCACGCACGACAAAGTGCTTGGCCGGATAAATCCACGCCTCGTCAAGCTCTTGTATGACCGTACCGTTTAGCGGGTCCAGCTCATAGATGCCTGCTATATTTTTGCCTTTGATTTCCACGCGCACTGCGCTTTGTCCGTACGGCGGAAAAATATCTATATACGGTCCGCGTATACGGAACGTGCCGGATAAAAAATCCGTTTCATTGCGGTCATACTGGATTTTAATGAGCAGTCCGCCCAGTTGGCCGCGTGACATTTCCGCGCCTTTTTTGAGATACACACACAACTCACTGTAGCTGTCCGGCGATCCGATATTGTAAATGCACGACACCGAGGCCACCACAATGGTATCGCGCCGTGTGAGCAGCGAGGTAGTGGCTTTCAGGCGCAGTTTATCAATATGTTCATTTACTGCGGAATCTTTTTCTATGTACGTATCGGTTTGTGGAATATACGCTTCGGGCTGGTAATAATCATAATAGGAAATGAAATATTCTACTGCGTTTTCCGGGAAAAATTGTTTAAACTCGGCATAGAGTTGCGCGGCGAGTACTTTGTTAGGCGATAAAATCAACGTTGGTCGGTTTAAATTTTGTATTACATTGGCGATAGTAAAAGTTTTGCCCGAACCTGTTACGCCCAAAAGTGTTTGGCGTTTCTGTCCGTCTAGTACGCCGCGTGTAAGCGCGTCAATAGCTTTGGGCTGATCGCCTGACGGTTGAAAAGAAGAGACGAGTTTAAAATGCTCCATAGCTATATTGTACCTAAAATAATACAGTCTGACAGAATACGCCAAACCATGTATGTGAAGCAAACAGATTATTTCAGTGCGCTATGGATAAAATCTGCATTGAGCACACCGGGCAAGAGCTGTGCGATACCGTCAATCATAAATTGCATGGCAATCGCACACAAAATCATACCCATAAAACGCACGACAATTTGTGTTCCGTTGCGGCCGATGCGGTCAAAAATATAACGCGAGCTGACGAGCACAATCCCCACAATGCACGCGCTAAGAAATAAAATTACCAACATCATCAGTGAGGTCAGCCAGTCATTACTTTTTTCCGCGTACAAGATAACGGTGGTAATGGTCCCCGGCCCAATGAAAAGTGGCATTCCTACCGGCACCAAAATCCGGCTTAAACTGTTGCCTGCTTGTGTAAAGGTGCCGCCTTTGACAGGTTCGGTTTCGATGCCGTGATTTTCAAATTTACTTTTACCCTGTAACATACGAAGACCTACGAGTAAAATCATAATAGAACCTGCCAGGCGGAAGGCTGGCAGCGTAATGCCAAACATAGACAGAATACGGGTACCGAACACGAAGAAAATACACATTAATACAAAAATAGATCCTGCCAGTAAGAGAGCTACTGCTCGTTGCACCTTTGGGTCTTCATTTTCTACATATCCCAAAAAAATAGGCATATTTCCGATGGGGTTTAAAATAGCGATGATACCGATAAAAGTATTAAACAGCACACTCCATTCCATAGTTTTTGTTACGCCTCCGCAAAAGAAGTATACATATAGTATATATAAAAAAGCACCCCACCGGGTGCTGTTAAGATGAAAATCAATTTGGGCAGTACAGGATTTGAACCTGTGACCTTCCGCGTGTGAGG
>JAZNWO010000044.1:0-1502 GCA_045593365.1 Candidatus Avelusimicrobium sp. | reverse complement strand
CCTACTTCATTGTTGTACACTCGGTCGGATACCTTATTTGATAACGGCCTGCGTGGAAGATCCCGTATCAAGTACGGGATGACTTTTTTTATTACGTTCGGCCTCGCGGGTTATTGTGGAAGTGTTGGCGGGTAAAACACTCATCGCGGGCATTGGGAGCGCAGGCTCTGCGTTTATTTGTGTTGTTTTTTATGGGCCGTTTTTCCGTCGTGAAAAAATTCCACTTGACTTGTTTTTTTTTTTTGCTAGCATTTTTTATATGGTTCGTATGGGGGGATATATCCGGCCTTCCTAACGCGCTGTATAAAACGGATTAAGCCGTTTAAATTAAGTATTAAAAGGAGATTAAAAACAACATGAAACACAAAAAACTTCGGCGTGGTTTCACGCTAATCAGTAAAAACGTAGGGATTAAACAAAGTATAATTCCCGAATTTATTTCGGGATCTTCCACGCAAGCCGTTACGCAAGAGAAACAACCCGCGTGGAAGACCCTGAACAAATTTCAGGGATTATCTGATTTTATAACGCCGCGGGGTTTCACGCTAATAGAAGTGTTAGTAGTAGTGCTGATTATCGGCATATTAGCCGCAATCGCACTGCCCATGTATAACCGAGCGGTTTTGCGAAGCCGCTTCAACGCGCTTATGCCAATCGTTAAAGCCATGAACGACAGCAACGAAGCGTATTATTTGGAACACGGGTCTTACGCAAGTAATCCGCAAGACTTACCCGTGCAAGGGCAAAGCTCTTACCCGACGGGAACCGAGTTGGAATTTGGCAATAATATGGATTATGCTTACGTGCTTGCTACAAACGCGTCTGCCAGAAATAACTATATCATGTACCAAAAACACAGCACCAATTACCCCGGTGAGATACATTGTGAAGCTATCTCGGGTGATGATTTGGCGGAATATATTTGTGAAAGTGCGGGTGGTACACAAAACCTCGGCACGACGCTAACGGAAGGATATACGACGTATGTAATTCAAGGAACGGGAGCGGGTATTGCCCCCGGCGCGGATGATAGTGCCGATCCGATGAGCTGTGACAAAGCAATATCAATGGGCTTTACGTGTACTTCTGACGAAACAACAGGAGTAAAGAAAATTTGTACAACTGTTGGAAGTGAAAATTTTTGTCGCACGAAAACATACAATGAAGACGGCAGTTACACGAGCGTAACGTGTAAAGCTAACAGTGAAAATGTGTGTACTTTTAATTGGAAATCTGTTACGTATGACGCGAATGGCAATAAGCTGACGGAGCGGACTTGCAAAACTGTGAATGTGAATAGCAGCGGGAACTGTACGGCATACCAAGCTAGTAATAGGAACGGTTATGCTTTGGACTGGACGTATGACGCGAATGGCAATCAGCTGACGGAGCGGTGGTGCAGTAGTGTAGATAGCAGCACGGGGAACTGTACGGGATATAATGCTACTTATAGCAGGGACTACACGTATGACGCCAATGGCAATATGCTGACTATTCGGACT
>JAZNWO010000043.1:0-19209 GCA_045593365.1 Candidatus Avelusimicrobium sp. | reverse complement strand
CGAATGGTACAGTAAAACGCTATTGCGGAGATGCTGCCGCTACAACTGATGCGAATGGAGCTAAAGCGCCCTCTACCACTACAGCCGGTAAAATCTGCGGGGCTATTACCAGTGGTCACGCGGCCGATGGTAATTGGTAAGCAGTTTGCAGTGAGTTTTTTAACCGCCCCTTTCCGGGGCGGTTTTTTTGTGTGCTTGTAAAACTTCTTATAGGTCAGGGTGCTCTACATTTTCATTTACTTTTTTGGTATACTATCCATAGATACTTCTTAAAGTATCATCTGTTTGTGAGGAGATAAAAATGAAGAAAGGTTTTACTCTGATTGAACTATTAGTTGTAGTACTGATTATTGGTATCTTGTCCGCTGTGGCTTTACCCCAATATACCGCTTCTGTTGAAAAAGCGCGCACCACAGAAGCCTTGACGAATTTGGATGCGTTAATTCGCGCTGCCGAGCGTTATTATATGCAGAAGGAATATTGGCCCGAAAACTTGGACAAGTTGGATGTACAAGTCCCAGATATGAAGTACTTTGATTTAGCTGCCGCCAATACCGGAACGGGCTGGGTAGTATATGCCACCCGCAACAACAATAAATATCCGTATGTTGTTTCCGAGGTAATTACTCCCGGCGGAGAGATTCAGCGTTTTTGCAGCTCTACCAAAGCCTCCATTAATGCAGGTAGTATTACAGCTCCGGTAGCCGCTACAGGTAAAATTTTAGAAATGTGCAAAAATGTTAGCAATGGAAATGATGTAAACGGTAAATGGTAAATTTATACTTTATGTTACAAAAAACCCCGCTCCAGAAAGCGGGGTTTTTGCATGGATAAAAACCTATTTTATTTGGTTTCTACTTCCAGTTCTACACGGCGGTTTAAGCGGCGGCCTTCCACAGTTTTGTTGGTAGCAACCGGGTTGGCAGCACCGTAACCGATAGCCGTTACGTTTCCAGCGTTTACACCGCGGGCAACCAAGGCATCGGCTACTGCTTGTGCACGGCGTTGGGATAAGTCCACATTATACGCCGGGTTTCCGATAGAGTCGGAGTATCCTTTAACTACTACTTTGGTATCCGGATATTTCTTGAGAATTTTAGCCGTGGCATCCAAATCATTATAAGAGGATTCTTGGATGACGTCGCTGTTGTGGCCAAAGTGAATCGGTTCCTTGTAATTCAACGATACTTTGGTGCCTTCGTTTTTAACCGTACCGAGCGTGCTCAAGGCAGCGGATTGTTCGGCGGCTTTGGTTTCAGCAGTCGGAGCCGGGGCAACCGCTACCGGAGCGGGTTTGGCCTTCGGGGCCGGTTTGTTAGCTTTGCAAACAGAGGTGCAAGAACAAGCCTGTTGGAGCGGTCCCATATGTACTTGGTTACATTTGCAGGATGTTTCCATTTTGCCGTTCATGCATTTCTTGCAGGCAGCTTTGCGGCACGGGGTGCCGGTGGTCTTTCTTTCGCAATGGCAGGCTGTTAAACACAATGCCATTACACATAGTAAAGCTACTTTTTTCACGTATGCCTCCTTAGATTTTCTCCGCCATGCAGCACGGAGAATTTTTACAAATCAGTTTCCCGGGTAAGGAAATTCAATTTCTACCCGGCGGTTTTGTTGGCGTCCTTCCGGGGTTTGGTTAGACGCAACCGGTTTTTCCGCACCGTATCCGGCAGCAGAAATATGTTCCGGTGCAATTCCGCGCGCTTGTAAGGCGGCGGCTACTTTTTCGGCGCGCTGCTGCGAGAGTTTTAAATTCCCCGCTTCACTGCCTGTTGCGTCGGTATATCCGCGCACTTCTATTTGTACATCTGGGTTTTTCTTATATACTTTGGCAGCTTCGTCTAAGCGCTTATAGGACTTGCGGGCAATATCCTGTCCACTGATGTCAAAAACAATCGTGGTAAAATACATTTGCCCCACACGGCCCGGTTGGGAGTTAACGTGATAACACGCGCCCAAACAACCTATTGCCAATACAAAAAAAACCAATCTTTTCATATTCCGATCTGCCTTTGTATGATTAAATTCTACAAAATTTTACACGTTGCTTCACCTTTATTTCGCATTAGTTCGCGGTAGAGCTGGATAATCGTTTTTTGCATCGTCGGATGGATAAAATCCGGCCGTATGTAGCTAAGTGGTTTTAGTACAAATTCTCGCTCGTGCAAGCGCGGATGCGGCACAAAAAGCATTACCTCTGTATCAAAAATTTCTTGGTCCTCGTAAAACAATACGTCCAAATCAATAACCCGCGGTCCGTTGGGAAAGGTTTTCACGCGGCCCAGTTGTTTTTCTAATTCTTGCAACTTGAGCAAAAGTTCGGCGGGGGGGAGAGCTGTTTCCAAAATGGCTACCGTATTAACAAAATCCGGCTGGGCATCATATCCTTCGGGCTTAGACAAAATGTAGGGGGCTACTTCTTGCACTGTGCCTAGCGTAGCCAGTGCAGCAACGGCCTTATCCAAATTTTCCTTTGGGTTCCCTTGATTGCTGCCTAGGCCGAGGATGACTTGCGGCATTATTCTTCGCCCCGGTATTCTACCCAGCGGTCTGTATCCTCGGCTACTTTAACACTATAGAGCTTTGGCATTTTGGCTTTAATGCGGTCGTAGAGCCAAATAGCTAAGGATTCCGCCGTCGGAAAAGGTAAAAATGTGGTTAAATCAGAGCCGTCTAATTGTTTTTCCAGTTCGGTTTTAAATAAGTTACTGATTTGGCGGAAATCAATTAAAAAACGTTCCTCATTAATATCTCCGTAGAAGGTCGCTTCATAACGGAATAGATGATCGTGCACTGCTTCTGCCAAAGTGCCGTCGTGGCTGTGCATGGCGTGGAAAGATCCGGCTTGGGTTAAATAAACTTTGCTCATTTGTTTGCCTCCAGTTCTGTAAAAAATTGTAGCACTTTTTTGGTTTCGCGTACATCGTGTACACGTAAAATATCCGCTCCTGCCGTTAAGGCGGCGAAATTAGCACATAGGGTTTGGGTTTTTCTTTTAGGTGGTTTTTCGCCGGGTTGGCTGAGAAATTTTTTGTGTGAGAGACCGATTAAAACCCGCACCCCCAAATCTTTGAAAAAATCTGCGTGCGCGAGCAGATGATAATTTTGTTCGCGCGTTTTGGCAAAGCCAAAACCGGGATCAAGGATGATTTGCTCTTTGGTAAGGCCATATTGCCGGGCCTGCGTGATTTTGGCGGCTAGAAATTCTTTTATTTCACCGAGTAAATCTTTGTAATCTGTCAGGGTTTGCATGGTTTGCGGATTGCCGCGGCTGTGCATAATCACGATTTGCGCATTGAAATCCTTAACAAGTTTAAACATTTCGGGGTCGGGCGTGCCGCTGACATCATTGACAATATTGACGCCGTTTTTTAAACCTTCCAGAGCCACCGGAATTTTAAACGTATCTTGTGAAAGAGTAATTTGCGGCCAACGTATGCGGACTTGTTTAATCAGCCCCAAGGTGCGGGCCAATTCTTCTTCAGCAGAGACGGGCGTGGCTCCGGGGCGAGTAGATTCACCGCCAATATCTAAAATATCCGCTCCGTCCGTTACATACGCGGCACACTTGGCCAGCAATGTATCTAAATTATTTTGCGGGTCTCCGTCGTAAAAGGAATCAGGCGTGGCATTTACAATGCCCATAATTTGCGGCATATCACCTCTATTTAATCATTTCCAAAAATTCGTTGCGCACTTCCATTTTTTTAAACGCACCGCGAATGGCACTGGTCACCATAACCGCGTTGTGTTTTTCAATACGGCGCGAACTGATGCACATATGCTTGGCTTTGCATACAACCATTACGCCGTGCGGTTGCAAGGTTTCCATCAAGCTGTCTGCAATTTGAGCCACCAGTTTCTCTTGAATTTGTAAGCGGCGGGCATATACTTCTACCAGACGCGCGAGTTTGGAAATGCCCAGAACCTTTCCCTTCGGTAAATACCCGATGCTAATCGTGCCGAAGAACGGTTGCAAATGATGCTCACACGTGGAATAAAATTCAATGTCCTTTAGCACCACCATTTCTTCGCAAGAGCCTTCCGTAAAGGTTTTCAGCACGTCCTGTGGACGCATTTTATAGCCGCCGAACAATTTAGTCCAGCTGCGCACAATGCGTTTGGGGGTTTCTTGCAAACCTTCGCGCGCAGGGTCATCACCAATATAAGTCAAAATTTCGCGAATGTTTTCTAAAATTTTAGTTTCGCTTACCGCACGTTTATGAGTTTGTGCAGCTGCACGCTTAGCCGGGCGGACGGATGATTTTTGATGAGTTTTAGGCATAAGTCAAGGTTCTCCTGTTTATTACTTTCGGGTTGTAAATAAAGTTGCGTATTTTCATTTTCATACGCATAAAATTTTTCAATTTCACTTAGCGGGGTGCGGGTATTAACTACCAATTTAATTACCTGCGCTTTTTTGAGCATGGCGACGGAAACGTGTTTTTTGGGCGATACGCAAACAAAATCAGCCCGGCTGACATCACAGTCATGTGCGCCGTTGGTTTCTACGTGCACGGTATATCCGGCAGATTTTAGCGCGGCAATTAAGGCGGGCAAATCCTGCTCGGCAGGTTCTCCGCCCGTGATGATGACGGTTTTGCATGGAAACTGCGACAGGCCGACAAGCACCTGCAAACTGTTCATCGTTTCTCCGCCGGAAAAAGCGTATTTTGTATCGCAAAAATCACATCCCATGCTGCAGCCTGCCAGACGCAAAAATACCGCCGGCATACCGGTATGGCGTCCTTCACCTTGCACGGAATAAAAAATTTCACTTACTTTCCACGACGGCTGCGGCACTTTCATTCTCCCATAGTTCCAAAGTTTTGAGCGTCAGCCCCAGCGGGGTTAATGCGGCAGATACTCTACTAAATAAGTATGCGGCTAAATTTTCAGCCGTCGGATTTTCCACTAACTCGTTTAAATACTGATGGTCTGGTAACTGCTCATCTAATAGCTTTTTGAGTACTTTAAAATCATGTACCATGCCATTTGCTTGCACGGGGCCTTGCATTAAAAATACCACTTTCCAAGTGTGTCCATGTAAATTATGGCAAGGGCCGTCGTATTGCGGCAGGCGGTGGGCAGAATTAAATTTGCGGATAATTTTAAGCAGCATATTTTTTGTCTCCCATGGGGGGTAAAGTATTGAAAATCTGTTGTACATATATATTAAACAAAATAAACAGGGCAAAGGTAAAAAGCGGCACGCCGTAGAAAAGATGTACTAGCCATAAAACCAACGCTGGGCCTTGCAAGAAAACCGCCCATCGCATCAACACACTGCGGGGCAGGAAAATGCGCTTGAGGGCACACCAGAAAAATAATACCGCTGTAGCAAGTAAAATAGAAAAAACTAGGAAAAATCCCAATACGAAAAAAGCTCCTAAAAACGCTATGCTTTGTAAAAAACTGCGTATGCTCGGGAGGTATGTTTGCAGGGTATTCCCTTCGAAAGAACCGTCCAATTGACGGGGAAGCGGTTGCGCACGGATGCCGGTTAGAGACGGCATATAGAATTGGTCTTGTGTGATAAAAGCCATTATTTTTTGCTCTGCAAATTCTTGTGCAGTGGGGGGCTTTTGCGCGTGTGCGTCAAAGATTAGTGTGTATGGCGTTTTGGGAACTGTGGCCGTTACGGTTTGCTCCGGTCCGGTCAAGCGGCCTTTTTCAAAAGTAAGAGAGGTTAATTGTTGGAGAAAAGTCGGCAGTTGGCTGTGAAGTTGAAAAGCAAAGTATATATTAAATAGGAGTACTCCTACCAGCAGCAAATAGAGTGCAAAAAATGCCGTACGCCATGGCCCCAGTGTGCGCAGGCGGTGGTAGGATTGAAATCCAAAAACTGTAAAAAACCAAATATGCAGCATATATACAGTATATAAAAAACGGGGAACATCCGTAGAAAAAGTATTGACGCAGGCTGTATTTTTTGATACATTCTTATAAGGTGCAGAGACAGGAGAGAATATGAAAAAATTATTATGGATGGCGGTGGTTTTGGCAGCGGGTGCAGTATCTTGCCCAGCGGAAACAATAGATGAAGTATATTACAATCCTTCCCGTTTAGGACATTATGACTATTTCACTGTGACACACACCTTGGATACCAAAGGGGCGGTACAAGCAAAGAAAATGAATATATCTGGGAATAGTGTTACTATTCGGGCCTCCACCTTTACCATAGACAATTTGATAAACATCAAGAATGGGGAAATGAACTTCCCAAACAGTGATTTCAACTTGACCAATTTAACATACGGCCTCAAATCAAAGGCTGATTTTAATGGAGAAGGATATATTCGAACCGTAGATACTGAGCAAGCTTGGTTGGAAGCAAATACTTTAAACTTACCTCTTGGCAACGGTGTTTATATAAGCAATACTTTCAAGTTTGACGGAGTGTTTATTACGTTGCCAGGTGATGATGCTTGTGATGGTTCCCTTGGGTTTACAGAACGTCAGATTTCAGGCGGATCAAAGTACTTTGTCCTAGGATGCCAAGCTCATCTACCGCAGTCTGGTGCAGCAAATTCATGTATATGGGACTGGACTAATGATGGTGGTGGAACTCAAGGAAGTTGTAATATAGAGCCTGATTGTGATCCTAATAGACCATGCGATGAGGCTCACGAAGGGGAACAATGTATCGACACGGTGGAGCCAGAGGGAGGCGGGGTTTGCACGGTAAATTACAGCACGTGTACATGTAACTGAGTACATATTATTTTTTCCCCCCAGGTGCCTTACCTGGGGATTTTTTATGTCAACATAAAGTCCTTCCGGGATTTAATTTGATAAAATGTAATTATCAATTTTTTGGAGGCAGTATGAAAAAAACATTTCTCCCCCGTTGGATAAAGTCCTATTTCTTATTTATTGTTATTAACTGGTTTGTATTTGGTTTGCTGCGTGTGGTGTTCTTATATGTGTTTCGCGGAGCCTTGACTCCGGCTCATTATCAGGAACTGTGGAAGACCTTTTATATCGGTGCTAAATTTGATATGCGCCTTGCTTGTGCATTGGCCATTCCGCTGGGGCTATACTTAACGGTTTATGCGTTTTGGCACAAGGCCTCCTGTATTAAAAAAGGTGTTTGCTGGCTCTATGCACTATTGGAAGCGGCAGTCCTGCTGATTTATTTTACGGATTTTGGGCATTATGCCTATATCTCCATGCGGGTCACAGCCTCTATACTGACGTATTCGGAAAATGCTTTGATTTCGGCGCAAATGATGTGGGAAACCTATCCGGTTGTTTGGATTTTAATTGGACTTTTGGTGTGGGGGATTGTTGGATATTTCTTTACTAAAAAGCTGCTTACCTTTACGTTTGCACGCGAGGATAAATACCGCTGGAAAGGTAATTTGGCCTGGTTTTTTGCCGGATTGCTGCTGACGGGAGGCTTGATGTTCGGACAAGTCAGCCAATACCCGCTGCGTTGGAGTAATGCGTATCATTCTACCAACAATTTTATTTGTAATTTGACCTTAAATCCGGTCATCAATTTATTTGATACGTACCGCTTTGCTAAAAGTAAAGATTATGATGCTGCCGCTGCACGTAAATATTATCCGGAAGTAGCGGCCTATTTGCAGGTGGACCATCCAGATGCGGAAACACTTAATTATGAGCGCCGTATTGACGGCAGCCAGAAACCGCATAATTACAACGTGGTGCTGATTTTTATGGAGTCGTTTGCGTGGAATAAATCCTCGTTTACTAATCCGGATTTGGACCCGACTCCGTTTGCTAAAAAGTTGGCTGATAAATCCATTCTGTTTACCAATTTCTTCACGCCGACTTCGGCCACTGCGCGTGCCGTGTTTGCCACGCTGACAGGTATTCCGGATGTCAGCGCAGTTAAAACCAGTTCCCGTAATCCACTGATTGTGGACCAGCACTTGGTGGCCAATGCTTTAAAGGATTACGAAAAATATTATTTTATCGGCGGCAGCTCCAGCTGGGGCAACATACGCGGAATTATTGAACATAATTTATCTAATGTACATATGTATGAAGAAGGCAAATTCCAAAATGAACACCGCAACGATGTGTGGGGAATTTCTGATTTAGATTTATTCCGGGAGGCCAACCGTATTTTAGAGGCAGACCAGCAACAAACCGGCAAGCCGTTTTTTGCCATTATCCAAACGGCAGGTTATCACCGCCCGTATACTATTCCGCAGGATAACGCCGGATTTGTGCCTGATACAAAAATTACCGAGGAACAAGCCCACAAACGCAGTTTCGTCAGTGTGGCAGAATATAATTCGCTGCGTTTGTCAGATCATTTCCTGCAAGAATTTTTCCGTCTGGCGGAGCAGTCCCAATATTACAAAAATACTTTATTTGTTATTTTTGGCGATCACGGGCTGGCTGCCCCAGAATCAGAAAATATGCCACGCGGTTATGTGGAGTGGAATTTGATTAATCACCAAGTGCCGCTTATTTTGGCCGGCCCGGTTATCAAACGACCGCAGGTGATTACCGAAACTGCCAGCCAGGTGGATATTATTCCGACGGTAATGGGGCTTTTGGGCCGCGGATATATGACGCGTGCTATTGGCCGTGATGTATTGGGTAAAAAACACGAGCCGGGAGCCTTCTTGTATGCTTGGGCACAAGATCCGCATCCGATTGGTTTTGTACAGGGAGAATACTATTACCAAACTTTAGGAGTGGACGGACAAGACGGCTTATATAAATTCGGTGCAACTGATTTTAACCGGGACCTTTCTAAAGAACAGCCGCAGCGTTATGCGCATATGAAAAATATGGCATTAGGGCTTTACGAAACGTCTAAATATTTGCTATACAATAATCAGAAGCAAAATGAGCAGGACCAATAAAAAGGAGAAAGTATGAGCGGAATCGGAATTGTAGTAATCGTTTTAGTCGTAGCAGCCATTTATTTTGTCTTTGCGTATAACAACTTCGTTACGTTACGCAACCGCGTACAGGAAGCCTGGAGCGATATTGAAGTACAAATGAAACGCCGTTACGATATGATTCCTAACTTGGTGGAAACAGTAAAGGGTTATGCTAAACACGAAAGCGGTACGTTGGAGAAAGTTATCCAGGCCCGCAATATGGCTATGGCTCCCCATGCTACTATGGCGGATACAGCTAAATCGGAAAATATGTTAAGCAGCACGCTCAAATCCTTGTTTGCCTTGAGCGAAAACTATCCGGAATTAAAGGCCAATACTAATTTCTTGGAATTGCAGCACGAATTGCGTGATACCGAAGATAAATTACAGGCAGCCCGCCGTTTTTATAACGGTAATGTATTGGCTTTCAATACAAAGGTTGAAATGTTTCCCAGCAATATTGTGGCGGCTATGTTCCACTTCGAAAAGCGCGATTTCTTTGAACTGGAGGAGGCTGAAAAAGCTGAAGCTAGTAAGCCTATTCAAGTAAAATTCTAGGAGCAATTGTGCCTACTACCTACGATTTTATAGCGCAAAACAAGCGGCGTACTTGGCTGCTTGTTTTGCTTTTTCCTATTACCTTTGCGTTGCTGGGATATGTTGCGTTATGGGGTTTTGTGTCTGTATCGGGAGCTAGTGATTTGTTTAACACGGGGACTTATGAACAGGGCGTGTATGTGGTGCAAAACCCTATGTCCGTTGGACAAGTAACTAATTTGTTGGCCGTCGTGGTGGTTCCGGCCTTGTGGCTATTAGCTATGTTGTGGATTGTGATTTCTTATTTCACGGGCGACCATATTTTGCTGCGCGGGGCCGGAGCTGTAGAAATACATAAACAGGACCAGCCCGAAATTTACCGATTGGTGGAAAATTTATGTATTGCTTCCGGACTACCAGTACCGCGGGTATATATTATTGATGATGAATCTCTCAATGCTTTTGCCACGGGGCGGGATCCGGAACACGCTTCTATTGCGTTGACTAAAGGAATTGTCAGCCGGCTGGAACGTGCAGAATTGGAAGGGGTTATTGCCCATGAATTATCCCATGTTAAAAACCGCGATATCCGTTTGATGCTCCTTACGGTAGCAGGTATTTCTTTTTGTACCTTCTTGGCAGAGGTGTGTTTTCGTGTAGCCATTTCTACGGGCAGACGTAGTAGCAGTAAAGACAAAGGAGGGGGACAACTGGTTTTTTTGATTGCCGGCTTGTTCTTCTTAATTTATGGCTACTGTGTAGCTCCGCTGATTCGTTTAGCAGTTTCCCGTACGCGCGAATATCAGGCGGACGCGTCGGCAGCTTTGATGACACGCAACCCGGCTGCGTTGGCCAATGCGTTAAAAAAAATTTCAGCCGATCCACGGGTGGAAGTGTTAGATGCCCACGCCAGTATGGCAGCGATGTGTATCGCCAATCCCTTGAGCAAGACAGGTCTTTTTACGTGGATTTCTGGTATTTTAGCTACGCATCCGCCTACTGAAAAACGTATTGCGGCGTTGCGGGTTATGGATGCCGGAGGACACTAAAAAGATGGCTCTTGCATACGAATATATTGAACGCAATAAACGAAAGAGTCTTGTTTTACTAACCTTATTCCCGCTTTCATTTATGTTGTTTGCGTATGTGACGGTATTGCTAGGGTGCATACTGTGGAATGTTTTGGGGTATTTCCGTCCAAACAATGTTCTTTCCTTTGCTAGTGTGTGGAACCAATCTTTTCTATCGGCGCACGAGTTGTGCCAATGGGTGCTGCCAATATGTTTTGTATTGGCGGTATTTTGGGCGTGGCAGGCATGGAAACAAGGCGACCAAATTATTTTGGAAGCCATTCCTCACGTGCGTGAATTAAATAAATGGGATTCCCTAGAGGTATACAATTTGCTGGAAAATTTGTGTATTGCGACTGGAGATTATTTGCCGCAGTTGTATGTGTTGGAAGATGAATCCATGAATGCTTTTGCAATCGGTATGAGCCCGATGCGGGCAGGAATTGTGGTATCCAGTGGCTTAATTAAACGGCTTAAACGTACGGAGCTGGAGGCTGTACTGGCGCATGAACTGGCACACATCCGCCATTACGATACCCGGCTGATGGTTATCATTTTGACCTGTCTAGCTTTCTTTACCTTTGCGGGGGAAATACTTTTTTATGGAGTAGAAATAAAGCCCAGACCAGGAACTGTAGAGCTCTTTCCGAATATTCCGAACCCGCGTTTTGCGCCGTTTGCATACGTCGGTATCATGCTGATGTGTTATGGCTACTTTGTTGCGCCGGTATTGCGTTTTGCGTTGTCTCGCGCACGGGAATCTATGGCGGATGCCCAGGCAGTTTTGTCTACCCGCTACCCGAAAGGACTTATCAGTGCTTTGTGGCGTATCCAACAAGACAGTCGTTTAGAAGCGTTGGATAATCATGTACTGTTAGGTACTATGTGTATTGCTATGCCCAGGCAGCGGGGTACTTTTTTTGAATTTATTAGCGGTATTGGAAATTCCCATCCCCCGATAGAAGAACGTATCCGTGATTTGCGGGATATGGACGGAGGGGAGGGATTATTTGTATCACAACACTAAAAAGCAGAGTAAGGTGCTCTGTTTTGTGCGTCAGTGGTTTCTTTTACAAACTTTTATCAAAATCAAAGTATTCAAACGGTTCAAATTCTAGTAAGTGTGCCATTATTTTGAGCGGTCCTACTTGGGCTAAGGTATTAAAATCCCGTACTGCACTGTTATAACGTTTTTTACCTTGTTCTATGCGCCCTTCCACAGCTATTAAATTTTCCCGCAAATGTTTAAAATGCTCATCGGTAGCCAATTCTTCATGCTTGGCTGCTTGTAAGAATAACTCATGCAGTGTTTTACTAAGTTCCGCCTCGCAAGCGATTTGTTTAGCCAACGTATCTCCCTGGGCGCATTTTTCTTTTAGTTGATTGAGTGCATAAGAAAAAGAACGTCCTAATCCTGGTACTGCTGCTGCAGATAGGGACAAGCTGGGGATTAATTCCCAACGATTTTTACGTTGCACAACTAAACGCATCTGAGACAGCAACACAGCCTTGCGCAGCTCGGAAAGTTTAAAATAAACAGCTGTCAAGGTGAGGATAACAGCACACATAAAACCGAATATAAACCAAACAACCATATGACTTTCTCCTAAAATAATTGACTAATTGCTTTTTTATTTTTACAATGAGGTTATAAGGAAAGTATAATCATTAATGAGCTTTTGTGCAAGTCTAATTTGTGTTATGAGCATAAAAGTGACGTTTGGCAGGACTGGCCCCAAGGGGTCCAACAGTGTCGGACAACTGTTTAATTCACTGGTTTCACGGAGGACGGATGCTACTTACAATAGTGTCGTTTGTAGGTTTTACAGTTCTTGTGCTAGGTATTTCGTATTACATGACACGCAAGAACGATACTTCGTCACAGGAAGGATACTTTCTGGCTGGACGCGGTTTAACGGGTTGGATTATCGCGGCTTCTTTGCTGTTAACCAATCTCTCTACCGAACAAATGGTGGGGCTAAACGGACAGGGGTATATGTTTAATATGTCTGGTATGGGCTACGAAGTGGGTGCTTCCTTGGCATTAATTATCGTAGCGTTTTTCTTTTTGCCCAGATATTTAAAGAAAGGTTATGCCACCATTCCCGATTTTATCGGGGAGCGTTACGATGCAACTACTAAGCAGTTCGTAAATTTCTTGTTCTTGGCAGGTTATGTCTTGATTTTGTTACCGACGGTATTATATTCCGGTGCTATTGGTATGGGGGGAATTTTTGATATCATGGGCACTTTCCACGTAGACTACATGACTGCTATTGTGGTGGTGGTAGTAGCTATCGGTATACTGGGTGTCATTTATAGCTTGGCAGGTGGTTTGCGTATTATGGCTGTAGCGGATACCTTAAATGGAATTGGCTTGATTATCGGCGGACTGATGATCCCGGTGTTTGCCCTATTGTATGTAGGCGGCGGGGATATGATTGGAGGTTTGAAAACAGTCATTGAAGCACATCCTGATAAGTTTAATGCTATTGGCGGACCGAAAGACCCGGTACCGTTTTTGACTATGTTTACCGGAATGTTTTTGGTTAATTTGTTCTACTGGGGCTGCAACCAAACGATTATTCAGCGTGCCTTAGCCGCTAAAAATTTAAAAGAAGGCCAAAAAGGTTTATTGTTGGCTGCTACGTTTAAACTGTTTGGGCCGCTGTATTTGATCATTCCGGGCATTGTGGCTTTCCATATTTTCCAGGATAATCCGCTCAAAATCGGCGATATGGCGTATCCGATGCTCGTCAACAAAGTATTACCATTCTATTTAACGGGTTTCTTTGCAGCCGTTTTGTTCGGAGCAATTTTGAGCTCGTTTAATGCGGCTTTGAACTCGACCTCCACCTTGTTTATGTTAAACATTTACAAACCGTACTTTAAACCGGACGCTTCAGATAAACAGGTGGTATTTGCCGGTAAAGTGGTGGCGATTGTATTGGCGGTATTTTCCATGTGTGTAGCTCCGCTGATTGCCAAAGCACCATCTGGCTTGTTTAATTATTTGCAAATGGTAAACGGCTTTTACAATGTGCCTATTTTTACGTTGATTATTTTCGGTATGCTTAATAAAACAGCTCCGGCTTGGTCAGCGAAAGTAACGCTTATTTTCTTTATCATTGCGTACGGTTTGACGCAAATTCCGTTTGCGGGTAAAGAATTTATTCCTCTGTTAGGACCTTTGTCCTCGCTGCATTTCTTGCACGTAATGGCCATTCTGTTTGTAATTGCAATTGCCTTTATGTACTTAACGGGCAAATTTGTTCCGACCACCAACCAGTACGACGATAGCAAAGATTTGCACGTGGTGGATACCACACCGTGGAATAAAGGGGTGGTGATGAGTGTGGCCATTGTGTTATGTGTCTTTGCCGTGTATGTAATATTCTCTAAGTTCGGTATTGCGGCTTAGCACGTTTTGCACAGCTGGGTTTTAAACAAGACGGGACAACAAATTTTAGTTGTCCCGCCTTTTTTGGAATATTAATGGAAATGATAAAAACACTTCTGTTTCGTGGAAAAACTTGTTATAATACAAGTAAGTTAACAAGGAGCTAAATATGACCGAAGAACATCGTATTAATATCATGGAGGACAGGCAGCCTGGTACCGCGCCGGAGCAAACAGATGAGAAGTCTACAAAAGTAGCGGGAATTGGAGAGCGTTTTGTCGCGCTATTGATTGACTGGGGCTTAGTCTCCTTTTTGTATCAATTACTTTTAGTAATAGTAGTACGTGCGTTAGACCCGGATTTGACAGCCTTGTACCTGTTGTTGGTGAGCGTAATTATTCCGTTTGTTTTATATGAAACTGTTTGGTCCAGTGGCGGGCGTTCTACCTTGGGTAAAAAATTAGTAGGTATCCGGGTGGCGGATAAAGATAGCGGGGAACCTCTTGGGATAGGCCGTGCATTTGTCCGTTCGGTGGGATATATATTTAGTACGGTGTTATTAATGTGCGGTTTTCTGCTGGCATTTATTGACGATAGACACCGCGCTTTGCAAGATTATATGGCTGGCTCTGTAGTCGTACAGGCCCGTCAGAAAAGCTGGTTTGAAACTGCTGTATTGAGTGCAGTGGGTTTTCTATTAATTGCTTGTTTTATAGGTATTTTTTATAAACAATTTTTTGGGGCTGGTTCCTGGGCTCAGCAGCGTTTGGTATATCGGGCCCAGCAGCACATAGAGAATATTGCGCATTTGGAAGATCTGCATATGGTACATTTCGGATATTACACCAATGATTTGCTGCGCCTGTCCTTGCTGTCAGGAGATCCGGTGCAATTTCAACGTGACACCCATAAAGCATTGGATAACAAAGGTTTCCGTATCGGTGTCGGCCCAAAAGGATATAAAATTATGGCGCACGCTAAAGATAACAAAAAGACACCTGTTTACTTTCCAAACAACTGATAGCGGCGCAAACCATACAAAAAAGCTCTCCGGTTCTTGCGGAGGGTTTTTTTTGAAACCTTGTTTTGTGAATAAACTCTTATCCCCGGTTAATTTCAGAGGTTGTTTGACAATTTACGCAGTAGCGCGCAAAGGGTAAGGCTTTGATACGTTTTTTAGGAATTGGTTGGCGGCACAGCTCACAACGCCCATAGATGCCCTTTTCAATTTTGCGCAAAGCCGCTTCAATTTGACCGATGGTGTTGTGGGAGTTGCCGGACAGTTCAAATAAAATTTCCTTATCCATGCTTTGGCCTGCCACATCAATCGGATCTCCCACTTCTGCTTCGGGCATATCCATATTTTTTTTGTCTTTTAGGCGTGCCTCGGCCTCTGCTTTTAATGTTTCTAAATGTTTTTTAATTTCCTTAATTTCAGCAGCAGTTAAGGCATCTTTTGTATTTTTTTTGATAACCATAGGGAACTCCTTATCTTTTCAAACCAGTCTACGCCGCAAGGCGGCTGTTTGTTTACTGTAGCAAATCCGGTACAAAGAATGCAAATTTTATTTTGTACTGCGCAGTTGTTGTACAAGGCTATTTAGCAACTTAGTCAATTTATGATACTGCCCAGTGCCGTCCGGGTCCACGAACGGGAAACAGGAAATACGCAGGGAATTTTCCGGTGCAGTGGCATATCTTTTTAGGCCGTCCTGCAAATTGGGCAGTCCGGTCGCGGCTAGTGCCTGGTTGACAAGTGTATCGGAAATTTCCGGTGCAATAATTTGAAAAGTAGGAGTGGTGTAAGAGCGGAACTTTTCCGCCTCAATCAGCGGACGTATCCAATCAGTTTTGGCGGCCCAGTTAATTAAAAAATCCGTATGCGCCCGGCATAATTTATCCATGGCGGCCAGACCGCCGTGGGCATTCATCCAGCGCGCGGCTTGCCAACACATCCATATATTAATGGTGCTGGGAGTATTAATGGTTTGGGCTTTTTGCGCGTTTTCAAGAGCGTAAGATAAATCCAAACTATACGGGAGTGTCCGACATTTTTTTACTTCACAAATGCGAGTTATTGCACGCGGACTGAGGATTAGGGCTGCTGTGCCGCCTCCCGCCCCAAAACATTTTTGCAATCCAAAGACCATAACATCATAGGCGTTGGGGGGGAGCAAACGTCCGCCTGCGCAAGAGGTGCAATCCCACGCTACCAAGGTATTAGGGGCCTTACACTGCCAAATATCTAGCAGGTAATCGTATGGAATTTGCACACCCATAGAAGTTTCGTTGGGTGTTAGTAAAATCAAACTAGCTTGAGTATCCGGTTTTTCGGTTGGGAAAAAATTATTTGCATCGGGTGTTTTAAAATCTTTTTTGATAGCAGGAATTTGGGTGGCAATTTGTTGGCACCAACGTTGTGAAAATGCACCAAAACTCAACCCGGATACGCTGCCTAAAGCCAAGCTCCAGGTGACTGCATCCAGTGTCGGGGTAGCTCCGCCTGGGAAAAAACAAAGCCGGTAATCCGACGGAATATGTAGCAACTGGCGCAATTCTGTTTCGGCGGCGGCGTACACGCCGTTCGTAGAAATATCGGGTGCTCGGTGACTGCGTTCAAACAGGGTTTTATATAACGGTGTTTGGCGTATATCCGGATGGCCTTGTCCGGGTCCGCACGCAAAGGTAGCGGTAGGATATTCTGTTTCCGTCAGCTTTGTTTCCATATTTATATTGTATTGAAAAGAAAGGATGATATGCAAGGTACGGTAAATTTGTTTTTTACGGTTTTTTTGATAGAAGTTTGTTTGATTGAAAAAATGAAGTACCTCTTGACTCGTTTTTTTTTTTTAGTACACTTTTCTTATGTTGGAATCAAAAAAAGAGGGAAGTGTATGAAAAATGCAAATATGAGCCTTTTGTCATTGCCGAATGTTGTAATCGGCAATCTCAGCCTTAGAAAAAAACGAGATCCCCGATACCGGCTCTCGGGGATGACAGATGAGAGTAACTCGGGGATGACGCGTGCGCGTGCATTTACGCTAATAGAGCTGTTAGTAGTTGTTTTAATTATCGGAATACTGGCATCCATCGCATTGCCACAATATAGAGTGGCTGTTGCGAAAACACATTATGCAACGCTTAAAAATGTAGTAGAAAGTCTTGCCCAGGCAGAGGAGATTTACTATTTGGCAAATGGGACGTACACCACGGAAATGGATAATTTAGATGTGAATATGCCCAACGGGACACTAGACCCTGATTTTGATACGGAAGGGGTAAAATAATATTTGTATGATTGGGGCTATTGTCAATTAGTGGACCGGAACAAAAATGATAAACGTACTATGTGTATCAATAGTTCTATTAATATGGGATATAGAAGATATTTGATACATAGCGGCACGCAAAGTCTGAACAGAAGATGCGATGTACGCGGTACCACGGATGAAACAGATTGGCGGGGAAAAATTTGTAAACCAGAAACAGAGAGCGATAGCGTAATAGTTTCACAAGATCCGGCTATACTGGCTTGGACATACCAATAAATTCTCTAATTAATTTTGAAGCTTGCCGGAAAAACAGCAGTCGGTTATAATAATCGGGCAGTTAAAAAATACAAGGAGGTAGTTTATGAAAAAACTCACACTTGCAATAGCTGCCCTGGCTGCAATGACCACCTCGGCTATTGCGGCACACCACACCGGGCACGACAGCAGTCCGCCCATGAATGTGGTGCGGACGGATAAGATAGTCAAATACGATAAAACTACCACTAATGATATGGGGACTACCCAAGAAGGCAGTATGAAACATACGCAAACTACCGCCAAACACGGTACGAAGGTCATTAGTGAAAGTAGTTATCATCATCATACACCCAGTGCCAAAGCCAAAGCAATGGAGGCTGATAAGAAAATGGAATTATCTTTGGGTGTAGGAGGCGCTTATTCCTTTGCCAAAGATAATGCAGATGTCCGTATGTCTGATATGGGGCTCTCTGGCGGTGTACAAATGATGTGGCACATGAATAAATACCTAGCTCTCGGTTTGGACTATACCATGATGGCGCCGCAAGCGCATAGCGATAGCCGCAACGGCGGTTACAATTATAGCAAGCTGCGTGCACATCACATGGACCTGGCCGGAAAGCTCACTTTTGCAAATTGGCATAAAATGAGTTTTTACTCGCCGATGGGTATTGGTATGTCCAACATTGAGCTCAAAGGTTCCGGTGCGCGTGATGGGCTACCCGTTTCGGAAAGTAAAGATAAATGGGGGATGAACTTCTATCTCGGACTCGGGATGCAGTATGATTTGACGAATGATTTATTTGTCGGATTAGAGTACCGCTACTATATGCCGTTTATCAAAACCGATGATCTCAGCCGCTACGGCAAAGACCGATATATGGATTTCCATAATGTAGGTTTGCGCATGGGTATGCGCTTCTAATAAGGGGGGAAAAACCAACAAAGGCGCTCTCTGATGAGGGCGCTTTTTTGTGGGGAAAAAAGGCCTTGACTCGTTTTTTTTTTTGGTACAATACAGAGATGGTGAGCCATTTTTTAAGTGTCATTCCCGAGGATGTAATTAGGAATCTCAGTCTTATTAAAAAGAGGTTGAGATCCCCGACAGCGACTCTCGGGAATGACGGCTTTATTTAATAACGGTTTTATGCTTATAGAGATGTTAGTCGTTGTTTTAATTATTGGTATACTGGCTGCCATTGCCTTGCCGCAGTATCAGAAAGCAGTAATGAAAAGTCGTCTTACTCGGTTAAAATTATTGGCACATTCCATTGCGCAGGCGCAAGAAGAAGTATATTTGGCAACAGGAGCATATACTAGCGATATGGACGCGTTAGCGGTTTCCTTGCCGCAACCGAGTGAATCCAACAAGGACGCGGAAGGTGGGGAGCTGACGCTAATTTATCCGTGGGGGATTTGTCATTTGCTAAGTGTGGCGATAGAGTGCCGTAATGAATATATGAGCATAAAATATATGGTCTACTATATTCATACCAGTAAAAATAGAGCGGGCAATAGGGAATGTACTGCCAATAAAAGTAATCCGTTAGCGGTATCCATTTGTAAACAAGATACGAACCAGACAGAACCGTTTTGGCACAATACGGATTATGTGGCTTTCTCGTATTAAAAAATACCCCGCTTATAGTAGCGGGGCATTTTTAATACTACTTCTCACAATTCCCCCGGCGTAAGCCGGGGGATACAGTGCAAGTCCCTAAATCTTCTTGCTAAAATAAATGTATGAGAGAGTTTAGAAGACAAAGCAACTGTGTGTATGATTGTACGTACCACCTAGT
>JAZNWO010000042.1:0-13180 GCA_045593365.1 Candidatus Avelusimicrobium sp. | reverse complement strand
AATATTTTAAAATATTTTTTTGAAGCCCTTTTTCGTCGGGGCTTTTAGTCTCAAATGTGTCTGGACCCAAACATACCCCTTGACTCGTTTTTTTTTTTTGGTACACTTTTCTTATATTGGAATGAAAAAAGGAGGGAAGTGTATGAAAAGTCGTGCATTCACGCTAATAGAGCTGTTAGTCGTTGTTTTAATAATCGGTATTTTGGCTGCCATTGCCTTGCCGCAATACCAAAAGGCGGTAGATAAAAGCCGTTATGCCACCATGATTCCTTATGTGCGCGCTTTGGCCAATGCGCAGGAATTATATTACTTGGAAAATGGGAATTACACTACAAATTGGGAATCTCTGACTATTAATTATCCGCAGGGAGTTCCAACAGATTCGGTGGGTAATCCCATTCTCGGATTTGTTAAACTTGAAATTAGCACAATTTTTGCAGCCGGACACTATCTTGATTCAGCAGGAAAGAGAGTGGCCGCCTATTGTATTTACAATCGTAATGCAGGAAAATTGTTTAATACGGTAGAAGCCGCCAATAAAACCTTTTGTTTTGCGTATGATCCGAATTTGGAACGTGGAGCAAAAATTTGCAAGTCTTTTGGCGGTGTATTGGTTAAGGCAAACCAAAACTGCGGTATTACTTGTGATATGTACGAACTTCCCTAATGTTAGTCAAAACCCCCGCACCTAAACACAAGTGCGGGGGTTTTGTGTTGCAAAAATTTAGAACAAGAAACCTAAACTTAAAGAAGCGGCGGCAGAGTTAGGAATGTCATGACCGTCAACTTTGGTAGTTTTGCTGCTCATGGCGCCAGCCAATTCTACGTAGAAGTGCATCATATTGAGTCCAATGCCCGCAGTAAAGAAATCAGACATTTTACTCTCAGCCAAATTTTTATTATATCCGACACGCAAGGGAATATGGAATTTAGGGCGGTTGAATAAGTTAATTTCCATACCCAATCCTAATTGGCGGGATTTGATACCGTCAATCAGAGTGTCGTTTTCCGTCACGTCCAAGTCTGCTGCCAGTGTGAGGTTTTTAACCGGATTGACGGCCACGCCCGCGCGCACTTGCGGTTTGAGCTGATACTTGTCATGATTCCATTGCGCTGCAATCGCCGTACCTACTAATTCCGTCGGTACATCCGGGCGGTCAAATTTCGGACCATTTAAGTTTTTAGCGGTTAAACCGATTTGCGGATTTAAGAAAATTTCCTTGTCTAACAATTCGGCAAAGTTGACTAAAGCACCCACGTCAACGCCTACATTGACGCTAGATTTTTTATTGTCATAGGCCTTGTCTAAGATGTCAGAAATGTCTTGGTCATCCTTCAAAATCATCACGCCGCTTTGGGCAGTATAACCGTCAATGACTTTTAAGTTAGCACCCAGTTTTAAACCTGGGATAACACGCTGGCCATAGCCCAAGGATACTTCACCGAAAGTGGCAGCATCTGCCATCGCCAGGGTGTTGTTATCCTTGTATGAACCGGTAGCGGAAGCCGCCTGGTTAATCAGGTCTGCCGCACCGCCTATGTTGGACGCAACCGTTCCCACCATGTCGGCAACTTGTGCTTCGGTGGCACCTTGGGAAAGAGCTGCATTGATGAGGGCGTTTGCCATATCGGTGCTATCTGCATAAGATTGGTTTAACAAAGTGTTTAAGGAAGAAAATACGCCCGGATTTGCATCAATGGATTGAGCTAACTTAGCGGTATATGTTTCGTATCCAACCGTTTGGGTCGGAGTGCCTAAAGTAATACCGGTACCGTCATTGAATTTCAAATTTTTAGTATCTACCACCGGAATAATAGACCCGGTGCCAATCGCGCGTGCGCTGACGGAGAAATTCTTAATTTTTAGTCCGAGCCCCGCGTTGGCATTTACCAAAGCACCAGCATTATTGCCAATCAATTTGGAAATGTCATTTAAGCCTTTAAAAATAGTGCTGATGTTTTCGGCGTTTGCTGTATTACTACCGTCAATAGCGTTTTCCAAATTCTTGTACTGGTCAGCCATATCGGTCAAATTCCGTACTCCTTCCAATACGTTTTTAGTAGCCTGCATATCAGCCCCGGCGTTAATTAATAACCCCGTTTCGTTAAGGTCCTCCTCTTGGGCCAGTCCGGCCGGGTTCCAATACTGGGCATCCGGACCGTAAGCGGTAGCCACGCCGGCACCGCCCATACCCATCGCGCGGGAGCCTACAAATTGCCACGATTGTGCCTGTGCAGTCGCGGCCAAGGCTGCACACAAACACACCAATCCTGCTTTGCAAATAGTCTTGTAAAACATACTACGCTCCTTTAATAATAGTGTCAAACCAACACATACATTATATAAAACAGGGAGCGCGTAGTGTTTGCAAAAGATTTTGCCCCGAGCCTAAAAATTTGTTATAATATTTGCAAGGCAAGAATCGCCCGGGCCTCAGGTGCAACAGAGCCCAATAGAGATTCCTCAAAACTACGCAAGACGGCAGTAACGTCTTGTGGGGTTTTTTGTCTTAAAAAATTAACTCAAAAAAGTAGAAAAGGATATGAGAACCTACGAAACAGTAACCATTGTCAAACCGCAACTTTCCGATGCGGAAGTGGCGCAATTCGTGACCAATATAAAGGAATTGGTCGCCAAGAATGGTGGCGAAGTCACCAGCGAAGAAAAATTGGGCAGAAGAAAATTCACTCACGAAGTAAATCACGTGCGCGACGGCTTCTACCTCTATTTGAAATTTAAAGCCCAGCCTCAATTTATTAAGGTGTGGGAAGAAACTATGAAACTCAACGAACAAGTGTTGCGTTCCATGGTCATGTTGGCCGCAGAAGTAAAGGCCAAACCGGCCCCGGTGGCTAAATAAGGCGGCACGTATGGCAGGCCAAATCAGACTCCCGGAGCAAAACCAAGTCCTTATAGCGGGCCGCTTAACGCGCGACCCTAACGTGGCGTTTACGCAAAAAGGCCAGGCCGTTTGCCGCTTTGACGTAGCTGTTAATCGCCGTTACTTGGATCAAGCCTCTAACGAGTGGAAAGATGATGTGGTATTTGTACCCGTAGTAGTATGGGGGCCGACCGCAGAACGCTCTAAAGACCGCTTGAAAAAGGGTACTCCCGTTTATGTGGAGGGCCGCTTGACAACCAGTGAATATACGGATAAGACGAGCGGACAAGTGCGCCGCTCCTTGCAAGTCACTTGCCGCCGGTTGCAAATCCTAGAGAATAATTTGGCAGGCGGAGGCGATTATGCCGCCCAACCGGCCGCTAAGGAAGATGTACCTTCCGTAGAGGTGGACCAACCCGTTATGGAAGATGATGTACCATTTTAAACTTTAAACAAATAAGAGGAAAGAAATGTCAGAAGAAATGAAAACCGTAGAAACAACCGCCGCCGCTGCTCCTGCCGCGGCTGCTGCCCGTCCGGAAAGACCGGCCCGTCCGTTTGGTAAAAAACGCTTTGAAAGCCGCCGCAAGGTTTGTAAAATCTGCGCGGAAAAAATGGACGCAGTGGATTATAAAAACTTTCAGTTTGTGAAATCCTTTACCATGGATAGCGGTAAAATCTTATCGCGCCGCATTACCGGCACCTGCGCCAAGCATCAACGCCAAATTACCAAAGCGATTAAACGCGACCGCAACTTGGCTATTTTGCCGTATTCGTTGCCGAAGAAATAATTGTGGAGGGAATTTGACATGAAAGTTATTTTAAGAGAAAATGTAAAAAATTTGGGCATGGCTGGCGATATTGTGGAAGTAAAAAACGGCTATGCGCGTAATTTCCTGCTGCCGCAAAATTTGGCGGAAGCCGCCACGGAAGGCGCAATTAAAAATTGGCAATTAGGGGCAGAACGCCGCGCCAAAAAGATTGAAGCTGAACTGAAAGAAGCCCGCGCCATCGCCGAGAAATTGCAAGGGGTGGTGTTGCCGTTTACCAAAACCGTCAACAGCGACGGTGTGGTATTTGGTTCGGTCAATAAAGCTGATATTTATAAAGCTTTGACCGCTTTAGGCCACAAAATCAGCAAGGATAACATTGAGCTCAATATGCCCGTAAAAGCCTTGGGCGAAACCGAAGTGGGTATTTATTTAAAGCCCACCGTTACGGCCAAAATCAAAGTGAAAATTGAGGCGTTGACTGAAGTGGAAGCCAAAATCCCGGATGCCAAAACCGAAACTCCGGCCGAAGCCAAATAAATAAAACGAATAACCGAAAGGTTCTCATGTTTTCTCCCGCGCACAAAAAGTGTGCGGGATTTTTACGCTAATTATTTAAAACTAGAATACGGTGGGTGTAGTTTGGTGAGCAAAGTTCTGATTTTAGTTTATCAATCTATTTTCTGATTTTGACTATTCTGTGTATTCCGGGTTTGGCAAGGTAACCCCATACGTGTTTTTGCAGCGAGTTATAGAGGTAGATTTTACCGGGATATCCGGATGTGTACTTACCCATAAACATCCCGCTTTGCCTTGTATATCGTCGTCGAAATATGAATTGCCGGCTTTGGAAATGAGAAATCTTGCTCTGGCTTCATCATCCCCTACCGCTTTATTTCCAGAGGTGCCATCTGCATTATATTTACCGTGATACAGTATAGCACAGTTCGTCGGATGACAGTACACCCGCAGCCTTCCTGCCGACGTAAAACAAGAATAGTCATCATCGCAATTACCCGGCATTGTAAACGTACTCGAGCTGTTTTTACCTGTAAAAAATACGGTTTCATCCGGCCATCCGTTTTCTAATAGGTAGAGTTCTATGGCTTTGCGGCTTGCGTTAAATGATACATCCCATTGTGCCAAGCGGCTTTTTAGTACCGCTTTTTGATATTGCGGCAAGGCAATAGCGGCTAATATACCAATGATAAGGACGACTACTAATAATTCAATGAGTGTAAAGCCAAAAGAGGCCGTCCTTCCCGAAGGTTTGGCGGTCCACAGGGTTCGGGAATCTCCCGCTTTTCGCTTGTTTGTATAACCAATAAGGGAGATCCCCGACAGAAACACTCGGGGATGACATCCTTTTTTATTCTCTTTTACTTTTTTCATATATTCTCCTGTCTTTTTATAACCTTGCAGCTTACGCGCAAGGCAAGTCAACAAATAATATCTTGCAACTTATGACTACACATACTTTACCAAAAAAAAAAAACGAGTCAAGGCCTACTTTCACTTTTTTCAGTTTTATATCTAAAAACAGCAAATAAAAAAGGCTGTAAAAAGTAGTCCACCCTGAAAGGCTGTAATTGAGGGGCTCCGGCTTTTTCATCCCGACGCCACATCCAGCAGTGGGTGTGGCTCGATCCCCCACATAAATTAAAAAGCCCCGCTTACGCAGAGCTTTTAAATTTATACGGCGGGTGTAGTTTATCTAGCACTATGCTGATTTTTCAAACAGGTAATAAACAGGCTGAAGTTGGGGCTTTTTGATAAATTTAAAGCGGGGAGAAAGCGACGAGATATTTTTCCTGTTTAGCAGGGTAAATACAGTAAAAAGAAAAGAATTTCTTTTAAATTTTAAATATTTTCCGCATTAACACCCAATACAAATCCATTCAATTCCCTAAAACTCAGAACAGGGAACAAGCAGGAAAGTTATATTTAGTATCTGATTTCCTTGATTATGCTAACTATTTTATGTTAAATTATTGATAATACATACAGAATAGGGATTTATCTGAGAACATAACATTATATTTTGTAGTTGTAGTATAAACTTGTGTTCTTGGTATACTTAGAAAATTTAAATAATTTTTCGGAGGATTATATGAGTGAAAAGAAATTGTTTGCCTATCGTTTAGGTATTGATTTGGGAACATCATCTATTGGAACTGCTATTTACAAGACGGATAAGAATGGCCAAATTATTTCATTGGAACATTTGGATAGCTATATTTTTGGTGAGCCAATTGCTCCTAAAGAGATGCAAACCTTAAATACGGCACGTCGGGTTGCGCGGTTAATCCGTCGACAAGTGGAACGCAAAGCGTCAAGGCTTAGAAAAATCGGTTATATTGCACAAAGTTTAGGCGTTACACGGCAAGATTTACTCAATGATAAAAAAGATGTTATTGAACTGCGCGCTCGTGCTGTAACAGAAGAAATAACTTTACCTCAATTGCTCAAAGTATGCTTGCATATTGTGAAAAACCGTGGTTATAAAGGAACTTTGTCACAGGCAGACCGCGGAACAATCGGTAAGAAAATTAAACAGACGCAAGATTTATTGCAAGAAAATAAAACATTGGGACAGTTATTGTGGGAAGAAAAACAAAAAGCGACGAAAGGCCAATCATGGCGCAAAATTGAGGATGATGGAACTTTTATTTATCGTCAAAAAGTAGAAGAAGAATTTGAGCGTATTTGGAATACACAAGCGCGCTTTCATGCAGAATTAAACGAACGATATGCTGGGTGGGGGAAAAATATGTTCCCCGATTTTCCAAATCAAAAAGAAATTACGCTTAAAAATGCTTTTCATTCGGCTATGTTTTATCAACGCCCGATTAAATGGAATTTGGAAGTGGTGGGTAATTGTCTGCTTTTTCCCAATGAGAAACGTGCTATCCGCGCGCAGGTTGCTTATCAACACTACCGCATTGCTAAAGAGATTGCCAACTTGCGCTATGTGTTGCCTGATACACACAAAAGTATTGGCCTTACTTCTACACAGCAGCAAGATTTGTTTAATTACATCAACATCAATACGCAGGAATATAACAAAGAAAATAAAGTAATTTCCTTTGCAAAGATTTATGAATTTTTGAATTTTCCCGAAAAAACTTATTTCACTATCCACCGTGGTAGCAAAAAAGGGATTAAGGGAAATACCACGTTGGCCGCATTTGAGCAGGCCGGTTTGCTTAATGAATGGGAAAATCTAACCGATAAAGTACAAGAATTGGTGTTAGAATTTTTATCTAATATTACGGATATGAGTACGATTGCTGATAATACTCCCGAATATATTCGTAAAAAACTGACGGATAATGGTGACAAAGGCGAATCATTGGTGAAAAATATTCGCGCTACTGAGAAGGAATATGCACAAGCAGCGGATTTTGTGCTTTCGATGCGTGATAAAAATGAAAAAGATAATTTTTTTGAAACTTTTGAGTTAGAAGGGGATAGAAGTTCGTTTAGTATAGCAGGATTAAAACTGCTGACGCAAGCCGTACAAAAAGGAGATTTAAACGAATCTAATGAGGATGAATTTATAAATGCATTATCGCAAAAAAATAGAGTCTATACGGGCAAACTCCGCACGTTGGATGCCATTTTGAAACAAGAATCTATTAGCGATCCAGTAATCAGCCGAGCGCTTGCTGAATTTCACCGTGTAATGACCTACATATTACACAAATACGGTAATCCGCAGGAAATCGTAGTAGAGCTTTCGCGCGATATGAAAAACTCGCTTGCGCATCGGCAGGAATTGGAGAAACAGAATACCGAGCGCAGCAAAGAGCGTTTAGAAGCCATTCATTTTTTACAGGAAAATCATATATTGGTTTCTCCACGCAATATTGAAAGGTATCTGTTGTGGCAAGAGCAAGCGCATATTTGTCCATATAGCGGACAGGATATAGGCGTGGCGCAGGCTTTTGATGAAAAAACAACACAGGTGGACCATATCATTGCACAGCACGGGGAAATTGGCGGTCCGAACGTATTTGAGAACAAGGTTTTGGTGTTTACTAACGAAAACAAAGAAAAATCTAATTGTTTACCTTATGAATGGAAATTTCAGAATGATATAGATGCCTATGTCGCTTATCAAAATGAGAAGAAAGCCAAACGTAAAAAAGGCGAAAAAGCAGAAATAGATTTTGGTAATCATAGTCCGCTAATAAATTTTGTACGCCGTTTGGAGAATTTAGCTGAAAATAAACCTAATCGTTATTGGTCTATGCGTGATAGGAAATACCGCTACACGCAAAAGGGTAAGTTAATGCGGCGTAAAATTAAAAATTTACTGATGACGCCAGCGGAGCTTAAACAAGATTTTTCCAATCGCCAAAATCAGCAAACGGCCTGGATAGGTAAAATTGTTTTAGACTGGTGCAAGGACATTTGTCCAGATGGTGTAATTGCTGCATCGGGGGCATTAACGGCATATATGCGTCATGCTTTGCAATTTGACAAAATTTTGCCCCGGGTGCGTTTGGCAGAAAATAAGCCGCTTTACGATAAAGACAATAAAGAGATTGCTGGCGCACAATGGCATTTGTTGTTTGATGAAGAATTGAGACTTTCAAATACATTTGCAGATGAAAAGCTAGCCATTGCTTGGGAAAAATTAAAAGCGGATTTTGAACAATATAAACAAAATTTATTACCAGAATATTGTCCGCATAACAGAAGTGATGAAGAAAAAGCTTTTCAAAAGTTCTGTCTAGAGCAACGTATGCTTTGTGCCTTCTATAAACGTTGCGACCATCGTCATCATGCGGTGGATGCGGCGGTAATTGGTCTGTGCGGTCGTTCTGTGGTGCAACGCGCCAACACACACCATGCTAAATACGGCACCCTGGAGATTATTAAAGCGTATGATAATGAAGGAAATCGTCTTAAAGCACAAGATATTGCCGGTTTTGAAATCCCTGATATTCCCCATTACAATAGAATTCGCCAGGTGGTGCAACAACGCCTGACCAATTATGTAGTATGGCACAAGCCGGATCATTTTCCTAGCGGTGCATTTTTTGACCAAACGGCATACAATGTATTGCCAGATAAAGATGGCGTAGAACGTTTTGTTAAACGTGCCCCATTGAGTAGTTTCTTAAAAGCAAATGAAAAGAAAACTTTAGAAAACTTGAAAAAATTGCTTTTTACGGATACCATTCAGCAAGCAATCATTTTCCAATTTCAAGAGCGTTTGACACAAGGGATGTCGCAAGAAGAAGCATTATGTGGTAAAAAGGACACACCTCAAGATGGCATTTATTGCCGCGGCAATAAAATAAAACAAGTTAAATATATGTATTTAATAGGACGCGGTATCCGTGAATTTGACGAAAATGCCGATAAAAAAATAAAGAATGAAAACGGCAGAGTATATAAGGCCTACCAGAACGGTGGTTATGCGTGTATGGACTTTGATACTAAAACAGGGAAACGGAAAAATCTTATACCGATATGGAAATACGCACAAAATAGAGCAATCCTCGAAGGGATAATACGTGTGTTTATTGGGGATATATTGTTTAATAAGCAAAACAAACAATTTTATAAAGTGCAAAAATTTAGTGCTGTACAGGGGATTTTCTTACGTCCTGTAACGGAAACACAAGAAAATAATTTACAAACATCCACATCTTCTATTAAAGATTATATTATGGTTTCCGCACGCCAAGATATTGCCAAAATAAAAAAAGAATATGGGATTACAACACTTCATCAGTATTGATAGAGAAGCCAAGCTCTCTATTAATACCGGGCGGCTGAAAATTGAGTTTGTAAAAGCGAAAGAAACTCATTTTATAGCCGCGTGTGATATTGCCGTTTTGATATTGACACACCCATGTATTAGTATGTCGGTAACTGTTTCACAGGAACTTGCCAAAAATGGAGCGATTATTGTAACAGCAGGGGAAAAATATATGCCTTGTGCGCTTGCACTTCCTGTTGGCATAAATGCAGATGGTGCACGGCGGCCTTTTCTCCAAGCCAAGTACTTGGAGAAAGAAACAGCAGGAGCGTGGTGGGCGCAACTGATAGAAGCTAAAATTTTGGGGCAGGCACACTGTTGCGGACTATTTGATAAAGAGTTAGGGGAGCATTTACGTGTGATCGCTAAACACGTAGAGAACGGTGATAAATCGGCGCGTGAGGCTCAAGCCGCTGGGGCGTATTGGCCGATTTATTTCCACTCCTTAAATAGTCCTATTGAATTTCGAGATAAACAAGGTGCAACGGATCCTGTCAATGTATCGCTCAATTACGGCTATGCGGTGCTACGTTCCATAATTGCGCGCAGTTTAACGGCAGCCGGGCTTTGCCTTAATTTCGGCGTCGGACACAGGCGAAAAGATAATCCGTTTAACTTGGCAGATGATTTTATTGAGCCGTTTCGCTATTTAGTGGATGAAATCGTGTGGGAAGTCTTTTCAAATGGAAATTTTGAATCATTTGACAAAGAGGTCAAAAAGCGATTACTCGGTAATTTGTTGTCTTCTGAGATAGTTATTGCGGGTAAAAATTACCGTTTATTTCATGGCATAGATTTTGCCGTGAATAGTTTCTGCTTGAGTTTGGAAGATTCTAGGCGAAAACTGTTGCTTCCTAATCAGTTACCGCGTCCCGGAAAATTGCCGGAGATACGGCTTTGGCAGACAACCCAATTTGTAGATGAATAAACCGAATAGTTGGCGCATTATGTGGGTAGTGGCGGTTTTTGATTTACCAACACAAACTAAAATCCAGCGTAAGCGGTATGCTGGGTTTCGCAAATTGCTTTTACACAACGGATTTAGTATGTTACAATATTCCGTTTATGTACGTAATATGCCCACCATACACCAAGCGCAAGCGTTAGTAAAACAGCTAGGCCCGCAAACTCCACCGCAAGGCAAAGCAGCGTTTCTGCTGATAACCGATAAACAATATAGTCTAACAAAAAACTTTTACGGACCAATGCAACGACCGGATAAAATGCCACCCAAGTATAAACAACTGATTTTATTTGATGAGTTATAAAACGCAAAAAGCCATTTTGTTGATCAGACAAAGTGGCTTTTTAGAAAAACAATTGAAGTGGGAACTAAATTCCCTTTTGTGGTCTTTAATGACCTTGTTACCTAAGTTGAGGCACAAATAAGAATAAGGTTTTCTGGAATTATTTTAGCAAAATGCTTTATTTTTTGGCAACTTTTTATAGTTGATTATATTCTACCTTATTCTTCGGTGCCTAATAGGAACACCAAGCCCGGTGTCAATTAGTGCGGTAATTATATTCTACCTTATTCTTCGGTGCCTAATAGGAACATCTGCCCCTCTTTGAGCATTTGTTCGGCTTATATTCTACCTTATTCTTCGGTGCCTAATAGGAACGTAGAGGGTGATGTAGTTTGCGACCCGTTTTATATTCTACCTTATTCTTCGGTGCCTAATAGGAACGGAAAGATGTAATAACCGATGCCTTTTGCCTATATTCTACCTTATTCTTCGGTGCCTAATAGGAACTACGTTGCCTTTGCACTTTACGATCAGTTGTATATTCTACCTTATTCTTCGGTGCCTAATAGGAACGAAATAACCACTTTTCCAACTACCGAGTATTATATTCTACCTTATTCTTCGGTGCCTAATAGGAACTAGCCGTCATCCAATTTCTCATTGGAAAAGTATATTCTACCTTATTCTTCGGTGCCTAATAGGAACAGTAGCCGTATATGAGCCCAGAATAATTGGTATATTCTACCTTATTCTTCGGTGCCTAATAGGAACTGTGAAACAGGCCAGCATCGTAATACTAATTATATTCTACCTTATTCTTCGGTGCCTAATAGGAACCAAGTGGGTAGTGATTTGCTAACTAATGATTATATTCTACCTTATTCTTCGGTGCCTAATAGGAACTTCTAGTACTGGATGGGCTATGCCAAGCGGGAAGAATCAATCGGCACGCAGGCGTTATTGACTACGCGCATTGAAAACTTTTTAGTTTGGCATAAGGTGCAGGAAGAAAAGGAAGCGCACAAAGGGCAATGGTACCGGTGGTTGCCTTCCGATGCACAAAACCCGGATCCGGAACACCAAATGCACTACGGTGAAGTCCGGCGTGAAGGGGATGGCGAAATGCCCGGCGAGCGTTACGGTTGCCGCTGCGGTATTGAGTGGCTGAGTGAGGAAGAAGCTTTTAAGGAGTTTGCCGGAAAGGAATTTACCGGGTATAAGGGACAAGATGCTATCAAGCGTATCATAAAAGCACAAGAGGGATTTGTGCAAAATGCTTTCTATAGAAAAGAAATAGGGAGTATTGATGTGTTATGGGGGGATAGAAAACGAGGTCTTGCTCACATATTAAATCGCAGAGCTGAACAAAATATCAATCAAGAAAATTTTATTAACAATTTATCAACAGTTATTAAAAAAGGTCGTATTTCCGTGAATAAAAAAGGACGTTTTGAGATTTTATACAAGGGGAAAATGGCAATTATTGATACGGAAATTATGGGCAAGCAGAAAAACTATATTTTAACGGCATTTAAGACGAGAAAAAAATAAGCACTTTACCGGGTGGTCGCCATTCCAACCATTCAAAGATATAGCAGAGGCGAATTTCTATATGTCGGTAAAGTGCACTAATAGTATAAGCGATTTTAGACGATTTGTCAAGTACAAAATGAGGTGAAACGATATGAAAAAACTGTTGGAACTGATGTATCAAAGCCGGTTACTGGATAAAGAAACCGACCCGGCTGATAACCCGGACGGCGGTCCACAATAGATAAATCTAATTCGTAGTCCTTGAGTCCCGTTGCTTTGCCAATTTGAGTCTTTATGATATTAATATCAAAAGGTAAATCACGTTGTACATAGGTGGTTTTAGTCCGGCAACATTCTACTTCATAAGTGGTTTTATCTGCTTTTACATATACTTTTAAGGTGTATGGTCGGGCATAGTGAAAAGCCTCTATCCAATGTGAAAATTTTCTCATAAAAATACCTCTCTGCTGATTTGATTTTCCACAGAGAAATGCAAAAACCCATCGAAAAGATGGGTCTAATGGAGGTAATCCCATATTCCAAGCATTAGCACCTTGCCTAGGCAGGTTGCTGTGTAGTCGTCGGGCTTGTCCCTCGTACACTCTCTATGGTAATTATAGTTTAGCAAAAAAGTGCGACAGCCCATTGTCGTATATTTAAAATATAAGAAATTATGACTTGACTTCTAGGGCGTTATAAGCGGTAATGTGTATAGGAGAGAATATGCAAAACTATACACAATTAACCGCACGGAAATTACGCATCAAATGGGCCGAAATTATAGGCCGGCCCATACCGCCAATCGGGCGAAGTTTAATTATTAAATACCTGTTATGGTATGAACAAGCCAAGCGTGAGAAACTTTCTCCACTCGGCTTTTTCTATGAAGTAAAACAAGCTGCTAAGGGAGCAGATAAACATCCAAAAGCCACCCTTGAGATAGGCTCTAAACTAATCCGTTCCTATCAAGGG
>JAZNWO010000041.1:0-12824 GCA_045593365.1 Candidatus Avelusimicrobium sp. | reverse complement strand
ACCGCATTGATTATGGTACCGGGCAACGCGCCTGTGTGGCGTACGATGCTGACAAAACTTCTATCAGCCACCAAATTTGCAAAGCCGAAACAGGTTTAAGCGGCCCGTCAGAGGGATATTCGTCCACTTATTTTTATCTGTAAACAACAGAAGAAACAAAGAAAAAGAGACTGTGCTAGCGCATAGTCCCTTTTATTTGCAGTTACCCCTGATTTAATAAACAGATTGCCAGGTGCGCGTAGTTAGTACAAAGTGTACACGTCGGTTGGCGCGACGCCCCTCCTCGCTAGTGTCTAACGTCAGCGGACGGTCCGCCCCATAGGAATGAATGCGGATGCGGTCAGCCAATACCCCGCGGCTAACCAGGTACGATTTCATCGCCGCCGCGCGGGAAGCTCCCAGCCAATAATTATAATCCTTATCCCCCAAAATATCCGTATTACCTTCAATAATCAATTTCATACTGGGATGGGCTTTTAAAATATTGGCCAACTTGTCCAATACTTCGTAAGAATAATCCGGCGGACGGATAGAATCAAAATCGTACGTAATGTCCGGGATTTGCATACTTTCGGCCATTTCTTGTTCTGTTTGTTTAAACAGCTTGGCGTTCTTTTGCGCTTCTTGCTCAATAATCGGATCACGCTCGGGCACGCGCGGGATATCTGCATCGTCTGTATTTTTATGTCCGGCACAGGAAGTTAGACACACCGCCAACACCACCAATGCCCCCAGCTTCATTATTTTCATAGAAAACTCCTTACATATAGCTTGTTCAAATTATACCAAAAGCACAACACTTGCGCCTAAAAATATTTTGGACAATTTTCTTTCCACAAGGTGTGGACAACTTGTGGACAACTCCCTCTGCACAATACAAATTACATCAAAAACAAATCTAAATTTACGCACTCTGGTACCTACTGCCCAAAAATCTGTGCATAACTTACCTAAAACTGTGGATAACTTATGCTTTGTATAGGAAAAACTAGGGACGGGCCGCTCTATCTCCGACGTAAAATCCATATCCTCTCTGTTTTTCCCGGCGGGCAATTATTCTTTAAAAATCTGTTGACAAGTTGGACTTTTAGGCACCTTTCTGCCGCCAAAATACTGTGTTTCCCTTATTTTTTCAGCTTAATTTTGGTACGGAACGTAATGTTATCCACAGCAGCACTAATTTTGACTGTTCCAGGCCTTGCGCCGGGTACAGGAGTCAAGGTTCCCTGCGCACTATCCCAGGAAATATACGGCGGGGCTAATTTCAAAGAAACAGGCACCACCTCAAAACGCATTCCATTGGCCAATACCGCCCAAAGGGCCAAGTGGGCAGCCTGCGTTTGCGTATTGTACAATGTTTTAGGAGTGACCTCTCCCGCCAATTTGTCTACGCGTAAATCCCCGGCGTCCGGGGCAAATAAGTAATCCAAATCCAACACATCAAAAATGGAACGGCTCTGTGTAAACCGCGTTACAAATCCCGGACCAAACAAAAGCCCTTTTTCTTGTAAATTTTGTGTCCAAGCTGCTATTTCTGATTGCGTACCACCGGCCAATACGCGCAAGGTATTTACTTCACCGCCCAGTATCAAGGGTTGCGTTCCGCTATTTAGTAGAGCAGCCCGAAAAGCAAGCTGCTTACGCGTTAGCAGCGCCGAAACTGCTTTTGCTCCTGTCGTACCAGATGCTGCTAACACCCGGTACTGCGGCTGGTCCAGGGTAGGATAATTAGTGTCAATATACGGAATTAATTCCCGCGTAAAAAATGCGGTAATCTTCGCCGTATCAACCATATCTGCTTCGGTAACATTTAATCCTACTAAAATAGCTTTTTGTACGCTGCGTTTTAGAAGGTCCTGTGCGGCCGGGGCATCCGTCGGTACAGCACCAAGTATGTATACCACCGGATATTTCCCGCGCAGCGGAACTGCCGGCTCCGGCAAGAAAACGCTGACTGCTTTATCAGGCAAAATAGCAGACGGAAAATTGACAAAAATTTCCCGCGAAGGTTTCACTAACATCAACGGCTCGCCGCCCCACACGCCCACAGCAAGCAAACAAAACAGTAATGAAAAAATTTTCTTCATGTAAGTATTGTAACAAAAAAACCTGTCCGTTTTCAGGCGGACCTAAACGATAAATAGGCCCGGCCCAACTGCCAGGCCCAGACACAGCCTGGGTCTAAAGACTCTTGCGGCGTTTCCAGAAAACATTATAGTATAAGTAGAAGGAACCTTGATACGGGGTGCTTACTATGAAAACTCCAACTAATTTACGTTTTTTACTAGCTTTAGGAAACCAAAAAGTCGTCGTTATTAATCAAGCAGACTCTCTGCAATGTTACACTAGCCAGCAAATAGGCCAGAACCGTGTTTCGCCGCACCGTTTAGCGGATGCACTGCTTACCAAATAGTTCAATTTGTTATCGGCACACACCCCTTGTCACACGCAAGGGGTGTTAAATTGTTATAATACTTAGTATGAAAAAACACTTACTATGTTGGTTGCTGTTGCCGTGCAGTATTTTTTTGTATGCCCAAACAGATGCGTTAGAAAAGCTGTTACCCTTGTTACAGGCACCCGTCCGCACTAACACCCAAAACCAACAAGTACTTAATCTATTTTTATCAGCCAAACAACCTGAAGTGATTTTTTCTGCCGGAGCCAGTTTGGTGCGTATTCCTCCGGCATTGGCACAAGAGCCAAAACTACTAAATGTAATCATCAAGAACAGTGATAGCTTAAAGCAAGTATTTTCTGCCGTCATTTTAACGGCGATGGGTACCAACCACGAGGAACTGTCTGACTTGCTGCAAGAGGCCACCGCCAGTGCCGATCCTGCCGTACGGGCATACGCAGCAGCAGCCTATACTATTTTACATCCGGATACAAACCAATATGTAAACGATATTATCCGGTTGTATATTTATGACCCGGCCTTTGCGCAGCGCGCGATGAATTTGCTCTGTGCAAATGAAAAACAGACGCTTACTTATCTCAAAGCGGCCGCCGCTTGCGAACAAGCCCCTGTACGCGCAGCTGCAGCTGCTTGGTTGGGCGATTTGCAAACCCCGCAGGCAGCCAAACAATTATTAAAAATGGCCAAAAAAGAAACGGACACCGAGGCGCGTAACGCCTTGGCAGTGGCGTTGGCCAAAAACCGCCCCGACACATTGCAAGCGGTTACTGCTGGGCTTAAAACTGCCTATACCGCTCCCGCGGCCACTACCTATACACTGGCCCTTGGATTTATGACGGGTTACGCGGTGGAACCTATCAAACAAAGTTTAACTGATAAAGAGGTAAACGTGCGCATTAACGCAGCTCGTGCAGCAGCCTATATGGCAGGCGTGTTGGCCAGTGAACAGGCAGCCCATTACAGCACGGACCCGGCCTTTGACGCACAGCTGGCTAAGGGGCTCATTCCCCTGTTGTCTACTGTCGCCCGTACAGATAAACCCGCACAACCGTATGCGGAAAACGCCTTAAAACAACTGGTAAAACTAAAATAAAAAATTATGAACGTAAAAAAATTACATTCCAATGCCTTACTCCCCCGCCGGGCTCATCCAACCGATTCCGGCGCTGATTTGTTTGCGGTAGAACGCACGGTGTTGCCACCGCGCGCGGTTACACACGTACACACGGGCGTGGCAGTGGAGCTGCCGGAAAACACATCCGGTATTATTTGGGGCAAAAGCTCGGTGGAAAGCAAAGGCATTAAAGCTATGGCAGGCTTGGTAGACGCCCCGTACCGCGGCGAGCTAATTGTATGTATGTACAATTTAAATGATACGGAATTTGTATTTGAGGCCGGGCAGAAAGTGGCGCAACTGGTCGTCGTGCCAACCTTATACCCGGACTTTACGGAAGTAACCGAACTGTCCGACACCACGCGCGGCAGCGGCGGCTTTGGCAGCACCGGTAAATAACTTCCTCTTTTCTTGCTGTTACTTTTCCTGCACGCAATTATATTTCGTTTTGCGTTAAAATATTTTTGAGCACTTGGGCAGAAGCCTGTAAGCGCGCGGTTTCCTGTTGATTTAACTTTAGCGGTACCAGGGTTTCCACGCCGTCTTTTCCCACGATAGCCGGCATACTCAGTGCTAGGCCGTCTACACCATACGCGCCGTGCATCATAGAAGAAACAGGCAAAATGGAGCGCTCGTTGCGCACAATTGCCTCGCAAATGCGTTTGACCGCAGCGGCGATGCCGTAATAGGTAGCTTTCTTTTTAGCAATAATCTCGTACGCGCTGTTTTTGACGCGCTCGGCAATTTGCGCGCTGGCTTTTTCATGTTCAAAGTGCCCGCGCATTTCGCAAAAATCATCCAGTTTAATGCCCGACACATTGGCACTGCTAAAGGCGGCAATTTCGCTGTCGCCATGCTCGCCGATGATAAAGGCGTGCACGCTGCGGCTGTCCACATTTAGATGCTTGCCTATTTCGTATTTTAGCCGTGCCGTATCCAGCACGGTGCCCGAGCCGATGACGCGGTTTTCCGGCAGGCCGCTGAGTTTGGCTGCCACCGTCGTCAAAATGTCCACCGGGTTAGATACAATAAGCAAAATTCCCTTAAAGTCGCGCTTTTTAATTTCCGGGAGAATGGATTTGTAAATGGCGATATTTTTTTTGACTAAATCTAAGCGTGTTTCACCGGGCTTTTGCGCCGCACCCGCCGTGATAATGACGATAGAGGCATTTTTTACCTCGTCATAATCTCCGGCATAGATGTTCATGGGTTTGGCAAAGGCTACGCCGTGGCTGATGTCTAAGGCTTCGCCCTCTGCTTTGGCACGGTCGGCGTCGATAAGTACCATTTCACTAAACAGTCCGCTTTGCATTAAGCTAAAGGCCGAGGCCGAACCGACAAATCCGCATCCGATAATAACTACTTTTCTAAAGTTAATACAATCCTCGCAATTTTGGAACATACGCCCTCCTTTTTTTATATGATAGCAAATCCCCCGCCGCCGCCCAAGTACTGGTTTTGATTAGAAAGGTAAGCTAAGTATAACAACGAGATTCCCGATAAAAGCATTCGGGAATGACGAAGTGGGGTGGCGTTCTGCAATGACAAAATATTTTGTCTTCCCCGAGGGATGGGCGGCCCGCAGGGTTCGGGGACCTCGTTGTTATTTTTGTCAGACAGGAGCTAACCCACTCCATAGAGGATTTTCAAAACCGTTCCAATTTGATATAATGTATATACTTACCGACGAAACCTTTTGGAGAGGTGGCCGAGCGGTTTAAGGCACAGTCCTGGAAAGACTGCATACGGGAAACCGTATCGAGAGTTCGAATCTCTCCCTCTCCGTTTTTTTCTGCGTATTTTCTTTTATCACATTGTTCCCGCTTGCTCGGGAACCTTATTTTTCTAAAGATGAGATTCCCGATAAAAGCACTCGGGAATGACAAAATGGGGTAGCATTCGGGAATGACAAGGTAGTGGGGTAACACTCAGCAATAACAAAGTATTTTGTCGTCCCCGAA
Source organism: Candidatus Avelusimicrobium sp. (assembly GCA_045593365.1). Taxonomy (GTDB): domain Bacteria; phylum Elusimicrobiota; class Elusimicrobia; order Elusimicrobiales; family Elusimicrobiaceae; genus Avelusimicrobium. Next base: position 7,330 of record JAZNWO010000041.1, on the reverse strand, counting down.
AGATGGGCGGCCCGCAGGGTTCGGGGACCTCGTTGTTATGAAACGAAAAGACCCCGCGCAGCACGCGGGGTCTTTGAAACAATGGATAGTTACTGTCCACACGGCATTTCAAACAAAAATGAGTCCGCGCCATCGCAATTTAACTGCAAATGACAATAATCTCTACCAGACGCAGTATGTGAATATATTAGAGAAAACGAGTGTTGCTGGCATCCCTGAACTTCAATATCATTGATGTCAATTCCATAATTATCAAAACTACCACCTCCTCCTTCTCCTCCAGTTCCAGATGAAGTACCTCCTTCTGAGCTACTATTTCCACTAGTATTTGCGGTGCCCCCATCCGTGTGAGTGTTGCCAGTACCACCGCCGCTATGAGTGTTGTTTTGGTTCGGACAAGAGATAGTTTCCCAATGACAACTATCATTACAAACCTGCATCTGAGGCCACGTAACCGTCTTTGGCTGAGAGCTCAGATCTATTGAATTATTTTCATCAAGCGTCACAGAGTAGATTGTATGCGTACAGGTGTTTTTACCGTACTGTTGCTTCTGCCCCGGCTCACAGGAAGGTGTCCCGGTAAGATATTTACAGTCCGTTACTGTTTCCGTTATTTCAAATTCATCTGTAAACCTATTACATTTAACCAAATTTCTTGTTACTTCCCAGCCTTGGTTGCACAGTCCGCATCTGTTTCCCGTTTTCACTTCGCTAGTATCTGGCTTCAGTTTCCCCTCACACTGCCCAATCGGGGTCAATTCAAGGTCCTGTACAACAACTTCAGAACAATCCGACGTACCTTTCCCTTGGAAGTTACAATAACAGGTGTGTTCGTCTATACCACCGGCTACACAGCACTCATAAGAATTATTCCCATGTTTTTTACACTGGCATTGCGCCGACTCCTCACCATACGTTGAACACAGACATTGTTCCGAATCTGCCCCGTATTGCTCGCACGGATTTTGACAGTTTTCCGGGTGAAGTGCACAGTCGTCATCTGTGAAAGAAAATCCCCCCGCTGCCGCGCTGTAACATTCATCGGAGGCCGCCAAGGTGGCTGCTAATGCCGAAGCAGAAGGACAAGTTGGATAGGTTTTGTTTAATTTATCACACCCCTCTCCGCTGCAACAAATCTGCCCGTCGTTGTAAGCGGTTTGCAAGGTGTAGTTTTTGTTCCCGCTGGTGCCTTTACTGGCAGCAGTGGCTACGCCGCTTTGGTCTACTTTATAGGTATAGTTTTGGCTTCTGCTTGCATTCTTTAAAGCAATAATATCACTTGAATTTGTGGTATAGCTTCCTTTCATAATGCAGCGTTTTTCCTGCTCGGTACGCACGGCAGCCAACATTTGCTCTGCTTCTGTAGTCTTACGTGTTTCCAACACTCTGGTCAATTTCGGTACGGCCACTCCGGCCAACACCCCAATCACAAGGACGACTACCAACAGCTCCGTCAGTGTGAAAGCTTTTTTGAAAAAAGATTTCATTTTTTTCCTCGCTTAATCTATGTGTAACTTCTCCTACAAATCATACTAGAAACATCCCAAACAAGTCAAGCGGTATTTTGCCGCCCGGCCCCGGGCTTATCCGGCTGCTTTTTACTTCATAGATTTTTTCAAATCCTTCATTTCCTTTTTCCACCGTTTTTTAGCCAGTTTGAAGCGCCGCTCTGCTTCCCCGCTTAAAATTTCCTCCACGCGGCGGGCATTGATTTCTGCTGTGTTTTGCTCCCGCTGCTGCAGTTTGGCTTCCCATTGGGCTAAGTTTTCCTTCTCCGCCGCGATGCGCGCACGCGTCCAAGCCAGGCTTTCCTGCGTTGCCTCAGAAACAATTTGCGCTAGTTGCTCTTTGATAGCGGCCTTTTGCTCATTGGAAGTGGCTTTGCGGTATTGTTTGGTCAATTGGCGGATTTGTTTATTGCGCTTTTTAAACAAGGCCCGCTGTTGCGCCGTCGGCGGCAAATACGCCACAAAACCCGTTGCCTGCGGGGTTTGGCCGGACGTTTCGGCGGGTGCTGCCTGGGCTGTTACGCCAAGCACTGCTATCCATAGAATTGCTGTAAGAATTTTCTTCATTTTCCCTCCACACTGCCGTCTTTTATCCCGGCATCGGCAAAGCCGCGCGCACGTAGTTTGCACGAGTCGCACGTGCCGCACGGTTTATCGCCGCCTTTATAACAGCTCCAGGTTAATTCAAAAGGCACACCCAGTTTTGCTCCCAGCCGGACGATATCTGCTTTACTTAAATCCATTAATGGGGCCAAGACCTCTATCCCCTGTTTTACTCCGCGCACGGTACCGAGATTAATGGCTTGGCGCGCCGCTTGGAAAAATTGCGGGGTACAATCCGGATAGCCCGAAAAATCTACTGCATTCGGCCCGGCTATTACGGCATCGGCTCCCACGGCATCAGCCAGCGAGGCCGCTACAGACAAAAACATTAAATTGCGCCCCGGCACATAGGTAGACGGAATGTTACCGCTGGTAATTTCAGCTAGCGGTTGGTCGGGAATAGTCTGCCGGGTATCCACCAGTGAGCTGGCCGCCAGCCAAGGCAAGTGCAACGTAACTTCGTGTTGGGTAACATCTAATTTAGAAGCAATCATGCGGGCGGCCTGCACCTCGCGCACGTGCCGCTGCCCGTATGATACCGTCAATGTTTCACATTGGTACCCTTTCTCCAAGGCCCAGTACAAACACGTGGTACTGTCCAGCCCGCCGGAAAATAATACGATTGCTTTACTCATAGCGGCCCTACCAATTGAGGCTGCTGTTTAAAGCACCGTCTACTTCAAACTCCTGCATGGCCTTGAGGTCTTCCTCTGTCAAATTATCGCCGTATTTTAAAGCGTAAATAATCAGCGTCACTTTGGGATTAGGGGAACTGTCCTCTGCACTGTTATACTGTCCCAAGAACATGGCATCCCCGCCTTTAGACGCAACAAATTTGCGGCCTTGTTGTACACCGCGTTTTAATACATCGCGGTCCGGGTCCAAATTTTTAATGCGCAACAGCCCCAAGTTCCCGTACGGACGCTTGATTTGGCTGCGGTCTGTCACAATCTCTACATCGGCGGCATTCTTTTTAGCCGGAAATTCCGGACCAATTGGAATCCAGTCCATATTGCTTTGGCTGACCGACGCACACGCCCCCAACCCCATACACCCTGCCAGTATCCATATTACTTTTTTCATATACGCTCCTAATTTTTTGAGGCCAGCTGCCCGCACGCGGCACTGATGTCATTTCCCATACTTTTGCGTATGGTTACGCCAATGCCCATGGCTTTTAAAGCGTCGGCCATTTCCTGCACCACGCGGTCCTGCGTTTTATCCCCGCGGCCCAAGTTACACGCAATCAAATTAACGTGCAATAAATAACTAAATTTGCTTTCGCGTATCCATTTGCCCAATTTGCGGATATGCTCCGGGCGGTTATTGACCCCGTCAATGACCGCATATTCCAAAAACACTTGCCGCCCCGTTAAGGCCAGGTATTCATCTAAAGCTGTGCGCAATTCGTCCAAATCATAGCGGCGGTTAACCGGCATGAGTTTGGTACGTTCGTCATTATCGGCATTATGCAGCGAAACGGCCAAATTGACTTGCGGTAAATCCGTAGCCAGCTTGTGCAATTTATCCGCAATCCCCGACGTGGAAATAGAAATATGCCGCGCCCCGATATTTAAGAAATCCGGATTCGTGAGATTTTGCACCGCCTTGACTACATTTAAATAATTTACCAGCGGCTCGCCCATTCCCATAAACACCACGTGCGAAATGCGTTCCCCGATTTTTTCCTTTTTAACATACTGGAACCACATAAGCACCTGATCGGCAATTTCTTCCTCAGTTAAATCACGCTTAAACCCCATACGCCCCGTGCTGCAAAAACTACAACGCATCGCACAGCCCACCTGTGTGGACACACACACGCTCCACCCGTCATGCGGTTTTAAAAGCACGGTTTCAATCAGCAATCCGTCCTTAAGTTTGAGCAATGCCTTGGCTACGCGGTCTTGTTCGGAAAAAACCATTTTCTTAACGGTAAAACTTAAAATCGGCCGTTCCTTTTCCAACTGCTCCCGCAAGGCCGCGGGCAACGCCGTTGCCTCTTGCCACGAGGTAATTCCGTTTTTATACACGGCGTCCTTTACCTGTGCAATACGGTAATTAGGTAGCCCGGCAGCTTTGATAAATTGCTTTACGTATTCAAAATTCATAGCATCCCTACACTATGGATTATTTTACCATTTCGGACTGCTTCTTTGACTTGTTTTTTTGATTGCACACAGCCTACCGTTTGATAAATTGCGCACATACCCCTTTTTTTGTTACAATAGTATACGCAGGGGCTGGTGGCGGAATTGGTAGACGCGACAGACTTAAAATCTGTTGATCGCAAGATCGTGGGGGTTCGAGTCCCCCCCTGCCCACTCTCTTTTCAGACCGGGCTGCCCGGCAAGGAGCGTTATGCTAGAGGATTTGAAACGCACCCTCTCTAAAATGTTTAGCTGGGTTTTTACTGTGCACTCCACCGGGTTACGTTTTTTTTCTATCGCTTTATTGGTGGCTGTACTTTTCCTGTTATTCGGCTTCCGTGTTTTAGGAATTTTCTTCTTGTTTGTGGCGGGATTTTGTGCTTTCTTTTTTCGCATACCCAAACGTAACGTATCCTTTGCCGAGGACGAAGTTGCTTGCCCGGCCGACGGCACCGTGCTGAGCATCCGCACGGAGGAGGATCCCAATTCCATTGTGATTCGCATTTTTATGTCGGTTTTTAATGTGCACGTGCAACGTGCTCCGGTGCACGGAAAAGTAGGTGAAATTTTTTATCACCAAGGCCAATTCTTGTTTGCAGACAAACCCGAGGCTGCCAGCCAAAACGAACGCAATTTAATTCAATTCTTCCACCACGGCGATCCCAGCCGTTTCGCCCATGTCGAACAAATTACCGGGGCAATTGCACGGCGCATTGAATGCTGGGTAACTCCGGGCCAGCAAATTGACCAATGCCATTTGATTGGTTTAATCCGTTTTGGCAGCCAAGTAGCGGTGTACTTACCCAAAGACAAGGTGCGCGTAGTCGTTAAAGAAGGGCAAAAGGTGGAGGGAGGCAACACCGTATTGGCTTTGTGGAAATAGAGGATTTATGACGGAAGCAAATACATCTACAACTGTTTCTAAACTTAAACATACGGGCGCGCAAGCTGCGCCTTCTTTATTTACGCTGGGTAATTTAGCGTGCGGATTTTTTTCTATTTTAAATGCCGCGCATGGCAATTTTGCCAAAGCCGGATGGCTGATTTTATTTGCCGCCGTATTTGATATGTTTGACGGACGTGTAGCCCGTATGCTCGGCACAGAAAGCAGTTTTGGCGTGGAAATGGATTCGCTGGCCGATGCGGTTTCTTTCTGCACGGCCCCTGCGATGCTGATGTACTTTATGGTATTGCAGCGCTATCCCTTGTGGGGCGCGCCGATTGCGTGCGTGTATGCGTGCTTCGGCATTTTGCGTCTGGCCAAATTTAATACCATGGCTTTGGCAGGAGAAAGCTCCAAAAAGTATTTTTCCGGCCTGCCCGTTCCGGCGCCAGCGGCGGTTTTGGCTTCTTTTGCGATCTCTTACAGCATTATGCAAAGCCACGCCAGCGGACACAATCTGCACATTATGACTGTGTACTTGCCGCATATTTATAACTTCGTTGCCTTTGCGATGATTGTTATGGCAATATTAATGGTGTCCACCGTTCCGTATGCCGCTTTCAAAGCTAAACGCAGTAAAAAAATGAGCGTGTGGTTTATGCTCTTTTTGGTGTGTTTAGTAGTTTTGTTAATCCGTTTCCCGCAAGACGTTGTATTTTTAGTAATGTCTGCGTATGTGGTATTTGGACTGCTGGCTGTTTTATACCGCGCTTTCAAAGGCATTAAGATAGAGAAATAGGATTTTCTTTCGCACAAAATCCCCGGGAAAATATCCCCGGGGGTTTTTATTTTAATTACATTTCATACACATAATATCCGGCGATTGTGGTTGTCTTTTTGGTTTGCCCTGTCCAAGCTGCACATAAAGAATTAGCTCTGTCATTACCATTTTGGGCATAACAAGCACTTTTGCTGCTCCAACCAGACATCGCTGCACACTGTTTATCATAACCACTAATCAGCAACACTCCGGGGAGTTTTCCCCACCGAACATAGACGGAATAGGGGATACCGACATCGCAACCATGCAACTCTGTAGACATAGCAATCCCGGTTGGCATTTTCATATCCAAACTATCTTTATCTGTGGCATAAGTTCCGTTAGCTAAATAATATACTTCCTGCGCATCCTTAATAGAACGTGCGGCAATAATCATTTGCGTAAAACGGGCCTTATCCACTGCTTTTTGATACTGCGGCAACGCGACGGCAGCTAGTATACCGATAATTAAAACAACGACCAACAGCTCTATGAGCGTAAATGCACGCGCACGCGTCATCCCCGAGTTACTCTCATCTGTCATCCCCGAGAGCCGGTATCGGGAATCTCGTTTTTTTCTAAGGCTGAGATTGCCGATTACAACATTCGGCAATGACAAAAGGCTCATATTTACATTTTTCATACACTTCCCTCCTTTTTTCATTCCAATATAGGAAAAGTGTACCAAAAAAAAAAAACAAGTCAAGAGGTAAAGACACTATTCTCGCTTTTTATATTAGAAGGTATAAGGGCTCTCTGTTTTTCCGGTCAAAAGCTGACACCATCGATCCCCTGTTTCATTATCACCTGAACATCGTGCTATAGTCGGACTATTTTTTTCATAGTTAATAAGATAGCCCTTACCGTTATTCCGACGGCATAAGCTAATATAAAATCCGGCTTTTTCTCCGCTGTTTGAAGCACGACATGAAAAATAAACCGTGTTTTTACTTGGAACAGTTGTAGTATTATCTAACGTGCCCGGAAAATCCAAATCTAATTCGGTAATATCAGTGGTATAAGACCCATTAGCCAAATAATAACGTTGGTTGGCTTGGGCAATACGGCTAGCTAGTAAAATCCCTTCTGCCGCGCGGGATTTTTCCACCGCTTTTTGGTATTGCGGCAACGCGACGGCAGCTAGTATACCGATAATTAAAACAACGACCAACAGCTCTATTAGTGTGAATGCGCACACACGCGCCATTCCCGGGGTACACCCACTTGTCATCCCCGAGAGCCGGTATCGGAGATCTCGTTTTTTTCTAAGGCTGAGATTGCCGATTACAACATTCGGCAATGACAAAAGGCTCATATTTGCATTTTTCATACACTTCCCTCCTTTTTTCATTCCAACATAAGAAAA
>JAZNWO010000040.1:0-20389 GCA_045593365.1 Candidatus Avelusimicrobium sp. | reverse complement strand
TCCATTCCATAGTTTTTGTTACGCCTCCGCAAAAGAAGTATACATATAGTATATATAAAAAAGCACCCCACCGGGTGCTGTTAAGATGAAAATCAATTTGGGCAGTACAGGATTTGAACCTGTGACCTTCCGCGTGTGAGGCGGACGCGCTACCACTGCGCCAACTGCCCTAAAATCTATGCTTAATTATAGCAAATTTGGATATCACTACCAAATTGTTTTGTTATCCGCTCTTTTTGTCCTGCAGACCATATTTGTATAGTCAAGAAAGTTTTATTTTCTTTCGTAAAAAGCGCGGATGGTGTCACACACGCGTGCCACCTGCTCCTCCGTCAATTCCGGAAACATTGGAATAGACAGTACTTCCATGGCAGCTTTCTCCGCATTGGAATAATCCGCAGGATTTAAATTTAAATGTTTGTACGCGGGTTGTTTGTAAAGAGGCACCGGATAATATACGGCACAACCAATGCCGTGCTCTTTCAGATAAGCCTGCAAAGCATCCCGGTTTTCCGCGCGCAGTGTGTATACATAGTAAGATTGGGACCAACCGGCAGGAGGTAGTGGCGGTGTGACCACAGGCAAACCTTGCAAACCTTCCGCATACCAAGAAGCGACTTTTTGTCGGGCGTCGGTCCAGTCTTGCAAGTGTTTCATTTTTACACGCAAAATAGCGGCTTGCACCTCGTCCATACGCAAGGTAGAACCTTCCAAATCATACTCGTAGGCTTTATCTTTGGCGCGTCCGCTGTGGCGCAAGCTGCGGCAGCGGTCTGCGATTTCGTCATCGTTAGTAGTGATAGCTCCGGCATCGCCGCACGCGCCTAAATTTTTGCTCGGATAAAAACTAAATGCACCTGCATCGCCAATGCCGCCCACTTTGACGTCCTCTACGGTAGCTAAATGCGCCTGTGCGCAATCTTCAATGACCTTTAAGCCGTGCTCGCGTGCCAAATTCATAATAGCTGGCATATCGGCGGGATAGCCGTACAAATGCACAGGCAAAATGGCCTTGGTTTTCTTGGTGATCTTGCGCTCAATATCCTTTGGGTCAATATTATAGGTGTGCGGGTCAATATCGGCAAACACAAACTTCGCGCCTGTAAGCGAAACGGAAGAAGTAGTAGCAATAAAGGTAAACGGAGTGGTAATTACCTCATCCCCTTCTCCAATTCCGGCGGCTCCTAAAGCAATTTGAATAGCGCTGGCACCCGACGAACACGAAATACAATGTTTCACGCCCATTAGTTCTGCAAACTCTTTTTCAAACCCTTCGGTCTGCGGACCTAAAAGCCAGTGCATAGAGTTCAACGCATCCAAGGCCGCTGTATTGAGTTCGGATTTTAATGACTCGTGTTGTTTTTGCAAGTTAAATAAAGGGATATTGTCCTGTGGCATAATTGTTTTTTCTCCTATTTATACAAACTGTATACTTCCGGCATTTCCAATACTTTTTTGGTGACTTGTTGGAATTCATGTCCGGTCAAGGTAGCTACGATTTCTACCGTAAAATGATTATCGTGCTTGGTAACATCTCTTTTTAAAATCTGTACGTGTTGCTTCTCAATTTCCTGGCAAATAGTATGTACGACCGCCCATTTTGGAGCACAAGTTAAATAAATGCTGTCATAGCGGCGGAGTTTTTCTACTAAGCCTAGAGTGCGGCGTACACCCAGCTGCATGAGTAGCACCCCGGCACAAGCCGTTGATGCTAATAAATATTGCCCATAACCTACCGCCATACCAATTGCAGCGACTAGCCAGACCGCGGCAGCAGTGGTCAAGCCGGAAATTTTATTGCCTTCCCGTAAAATCGCACCAGCCCCTAAAAAGCCAACACCGGAAACGATTTGCGCCGCGATACGTCCGGGGTCTCCTCCCATCTCACCCATATATAAAGACAAAATGGTAAACAGCGCCGCACCGACGCAGATAATTGAATTGGTGGCATAACCGGCCGGTTTGTCATTATATTGGCGTTCCAGCCCCATGACGCCGCCCAAAATCAAAGCGAGTGTAATTTTGACGATAATTTGTTCCATATTACCCTATTATACCAAAAACTGAGGGACAGCAGTGTTCCGTGCTGCGTAATGGGGAAAAGCCAGGCTCGGTAAAATTAATTAGAAAGTCCGTATAGATCCAGTGCGTTTTGGGTGATGATTTCGGCCAATTTTTCTACGGGCATATTCAAATAATCCGCTACCCATTGTGCAATCAACGGGATATTGGAAGGGTCATTGCGGCTGCCGCGTTTACCTTGTGGGGACAAATACGGGCAGTCTGTTTCTAACACTAATTTGTCGGCACCTGCTTTTTTGACTGCTTCCCGGATATATTCATTTTTTTTATAAGTGAAACAACCGTTAATCCCAAGCAGCAGACCATGGTCTAAAGCTTGTTTGGCCTGTTCATATCCGGCAGAGAAACAATGCAACACACCCGGTTTTTTTAGTGCAAGTCCCGGCTGCCAAATGTGTTTCAACAAATCAAAGGTACGCTCATACGGTTCATAGTTTTCCGCGTCACGGCGGATATGTAACACGATAGGCTTTTGCACTTGGTTAGCCAGTTGCAGCATTTGCTGTAAAACGGTTATTTGGATATCTTTGGGGCATTCGTGCAAATAGACATAATCTAGGCCGATTTCCCCAACGGCTACTGCGTACGGATTTTTAAAAAGCTCTACTAAGCGCGCGTGTGCCGCGGGCGTATAAGTATGAGCAAATTCCGGGTGAATTCCAAGCACTACGGCGCAGCGGTCCGGATATTGCCCGGCAAGTGCCAAACCGCCGTCCCACTCGTTTACCTGGCAGGCAATTTCTATAAATTTAATTACTCCCGCCGCCGTTACGCGTCCAATAGTTTCGGTACGGTCCGGGTCAAAGGCAGGGTCCATTAAATGGGCGTGTGAATCAATAAATTGCATACACATATTGTATCTTTTTGTAAGTAAGAACGCCGTTATTTCATTAAAAGGAATGTGACTTTCTTACATGTAAGTGCCAGTATGCAACTAATCCTTTTTTCCCGTGCAGGGGAAAAAATGGCTTTGCTAAGATGTAAGAATGGGTGTGTCTGTACAGACAGCTTTGCTGCTTAGTTTTTTGGCCGGAGCCGCCACCAGTGCGGGCGGCTTATTGGCGTTTGTGGTCAAAAAAAATAATTTTGCCGCCTTGGCGTTGGGCCTTGGATTTTCAGCGGGTGTGATGCTTTATGTTTCTTTTATGGAAATGTTGCCGCACGCCCAACAAGCTTTGGCAGTTATTTACGGCAACCGTCCCGGCCAAGGATTGGCAACAGGTGTGTTTTTTGCAGGGATAGCTGCTGCGTGGCTGATTGACCGTTTTATGCCGACACATCATATTCATTCCGATGCGTTAGAACAAAAAAACAAACTCAAACATTTGGGGCTTTTTACTGCGTTAGCCTTGGCCATACATAATTTCCCGGAAGGACTGGCTACTTTTATGGCTTCTATGGAAAATATTACACTGGGAATTTCTATCGCTGCAGCGGTGGCAGTGCATAATATTCCGGAGGGAATTGCGGTGGCGCTGCCGGTTTATCATGCAACGGGCAGCCGGAAGAAGGCGTTTTGGTATAGCACTTTTTCCGGATTGGCCGAGCCAGCCGGGGCACTGCTCGGATTTTTCATTTTCCGGGCGGTTCTTCACGAGGCAGCTTTTGGCATGATGTTTGCCGGTGTGGCAGGAATTATGGTGTATATCTCGCTGGATGAATTACTACCTACTGCCCATGAATACGGCGACGGGCACCAAGTTATTTGGGGAGTCATTGGCGGAATGATGTTAATGGCGGTGTCCTTACTGATTTTTTAAGGTGCCGTTACCTCTTGACTTGTTTTTTTTTTTTGGTACACTTTTCTTATGTTGGAATCAAAAAAGGAGGGAAGTGTATGAAAAGTCGTGCATTCACGCTAATTGAATTATTAGTCGTTGTTTTAATTATAGGTATACTGGCGGCCATCGCACTACCGCAATATCAAAAGGCGGTTTTAGATATAAAAAACCTCTGGCTTATCGCCGGAGGATCGTTTTTGTAGTATAGGAAAAATCTATAGAAAACAAGTAGATATATAAAATTTGGTAATATAGTGGGGTAGTAATAGGAGAAAATATTCACAAAGCCCTAATCCGGCTTTAAAAAATTTATCTGTTTTTGGAATCCTTAGAAAAAGGGGCGCTGCCGAAAGGTAGCCCATTCACGCCAAAAACAGTCGTTTTAGGTGACAATTATTCGGCCTAATTACCCGAATGGTTGTCACCGAGTGTTTGCATCACAGAAATGTGATGCAAACCACGGCTGTTTGTTTTAGAGAGCGTGAATGGTCTCTAGGCAAGCGGCCGTTTTTGTTGGCTAAGATTGTTTATTTGTGGATTCCAAAATTGTAGATTAGGAGATTTATATGAATCCAAAAATCAAAATATTAGTTGCCTATCATAAACCTGCCACTTTGTTAAAAAGTGAAATTTTTGTTCCCATTCAAACCGGCCGTGCGATAGAAGATGAGACGGATTTATCAACGGAAGAAAAAGTATGGCTGCATACGAATATGATTGGTGATAATACCGGAGAAAATATTTCTGAAAAAAACAACGCATATGCCGAATTGTGTGCTGTATATTGGGCTTGGAAGAACCAACAAGCAGATTATTATGGCTTATGTCATTATAGAAGACTTTTTTCATGTAATAAAAATTCCAAACAGTGGGCGACTGGAGAGCATTGTAATGGTTGTTTGGAGACGGATTATTTAGATGATGAAAGTCAACGGAAATTTAAGTTTGATGAAATAAGTTTGCGCCAAGAGATAGAAGGATATGATGCTGTTTTTATGATTCCTATTTCTCTCAAAAAATTACAGTTAGTTTCTAATTATCAAGCTATGCAGGAAGCTTCTTGTTGGCACAATATGGCAGACGTGGAGATGGCATTGGATTTGATAAAAACACGATATCCTGAAATGGCGACTGTAACGGATGAATATTTTTATAATTATCCATTTGCTTATCTGTATAATTGTTTCGTCATGAAGAAAGAAATATTTGATCGTTTTTGCAATTGGCTATTCCCTGTTTTGTTTGAACTGGAGAAACGCATTGACCCTACTTATTATACGCAATATCAACAAAGAAGTGTGGGGCTATTAGCAGAGCATTTATTTGGAGTGTGGGCTTTATGGTTAAAAAAACAGGGTAAATATCAAATAAAAGAGTTGCCTTTATTATTTATTAAATATCCCAACCATCAAGAGGAACTAAAGCCGCAATTTAAGGATCAACCGGTAGCAATTGCGATGACTTCTTCTAATGAATATGTACCTTATTTGTCAGTTTGTTTGGAATCTTTGAAAGAACACTGCCGACCTCAACATAAATACGATATTATTATTTTCGAACGTTCCATTACGGAAGAAAACAAAGTTTGTTTACGTCGTCAAATAGGCAATCAAAGAAATATTTCTTTGCGTTTTGTTAATCCCCTATACTTGTTGCGTTCTTACCATTTAACTTATCCTCCTCATTATGCATTAGAGTGTTTTTTTAGGTTAACTTCACCTCTGTTATTAAAAAATTACTCTAAAATTGTGTTTACGGATGTTGACTTGATATTTCAACGCGATATTCATGAGCTATGCCAAACCGATTTGCAAGGATTTCCACTGGCAGCGTGTCGTGATTTAATGTGGGGCGCTTTCTTAAACTATCCTAACGCAGACTGGAAAAAATATGCGGTAGAACAACTTCATTTGGAACAACCATACCAGTATTATAATACCGGAGTGCTTGTATTTAACGTAAAACAGTTTAATCAGTTTCATTATGCACAGCAAGTGTTAAACTTGGCTAGTCAAAATAAATTTCGTATTTTAGAGCAGGATGCTTTAAATGCATTTTTTAAAACGCATATTAAGTATTTAGATACAAAATGGAACGTACCAACAGCTTGTGGTTTCTATAAAGAGATTATTTCATTTATGCCGGATTCTTTTAGAAAACAGTACAAACGGGATGTTCAATTGCCTTGTATTGTCCATTTTGCAGGGGCTTTAAAACCTTGGAAAACGGCGCAAGATGATATGACGGACTTATGGTGGCAATATGCTCGTAAAACGCCTTTTTATGAGGTAATTTTACAACGTTTATATAATCAAGCTTTAGATTGCAAACTCAAAGAATTGGCCAATTACCGGAAACTATATTGGAAATATAAACGCTATTGTATTAAGAGATATTTCTCGTGGGGAGAAACGCGTAAACGCTATAAACAAAGAATAAAAGAAATAAAAGAAAAACTACGCCAGACGTACCAGATGAGATGAAAAATATACCAATTTAGACAACAAAACACCCCGCAATCGTTGCGGGGTGTTTTGCTAAAAGTAAACTTATTTGGCGTTTACCATTTTGGCGCGGGAGATGTCGCCTTTCTTGTCCAAGAAATACAGATATCCTTTTTCTTTTTTGATACCGGTTTTTTCTACTTTTTTGGGCTTGCCGCCTTTTTTGCCGCCGCGGGCCATTTGTACACGGGCCACGTCGCCGTCTTTATCAATGTAATACAAGAAACCATCTTCGCGTTCTACGCCGATTTTCAATACTTTTTCAGCCATGGGAACTTCCTCCTTTAATATACACTTCTTGTGCAGGGTCATGATTAGATAAGTCAAAATGTTCTGTCCGCCGAAACGTCCGCTGGACATTTGAGTCCTCAGACCCCTACCACAAAAGTCTAATAAATATTACAACGTTTTGCAAGTATTTTTTTACTCGGAGTACTAAAAAATTTCCCTCGGAGACTTTTTCGTCGTACGCGTAGCAGTTAAAAAAGCCTTTTTATTCTGCGTTTGGGGCTAGTAAATGGTATAATACCCATATATATCTCCCCATTAGAGGACGCGTAATATGTATTTGAAAGCCATAGAAATTGTTGGATTTAAATCGTTTGCAGACCGGATGCGGCTGGATTTTGAGCCGGGCATTACCTGCGTGGTAGGTCCCAACGGCTGCGGTAAATCTAACGTGATTGATTCCGTACGTTGGACGATTGGGGAAATGAGTTGGAAGGCGCTGCGCTCTGCTTCTATGGTGGATATTATTTTTAACGGTACGGCTAAACGCGCGCCGCTTAATATGGCGCAGGTAAGTATGATTTTTGATAATTCCACGCGCAACCTGCCGCTTGATTTTAATGAAATAACCGTCACGCGCAAAATATTCCGTTCCGGTGAAAGCGAATACTATTTAAATAAAGTACAATGCCGCCTGCGTGATATACGCGATTTATTTTTAGATACCGGTATTGGCGGCGAAGGGTACGCTATTATTGACCAGGGCGGCGTGGAAAGCGTGCTTTCTGCTACCCCCGAGCAACGCCGAGAGATGTTTGAGGAAGTGGCCGGGGTCTCTAAATATAAAGCCAAACGTGAGGAATGTATCCGCCGTTTGGAGCGTGTGGATATGGACCTGGCACGTTTGTCAGATACAGTGGCTTTGATTGCCGAGCAAATTAAAAAGTTAGACGGCGAAGCGCGCAAGGCGCGTCTGTATCAAAAATACCGCGAGGAACTTAAGGAAAGCGAGATTGCAATTTCGCTTTGCTCCATCAAAGAGTCCGATGGACTGATTGCCCAACATACTGCTCAATTAGAACCGGTCCTTTCGCATATGAAGGATTTGGAAAACCAAATTTCTGCCCAGGAAGGACAAACCGCTGCAATGGATTTGAATTTAACCCATAAGCAAAAGGAAGTAACTGCTTTCAATGAAAAAATCGCAGCAAGTAAGTACCAGGTAGGATTGTTAGAGGGGGCTATTAAAAATTGTGATAATTTGACCGCTGAATTTACTGCACAATTGGCAGCGTCGGGCAGTGAGGCCGAACGCGGACAAAACCGGTTAAAAGAAATCGCTCCGGCGATTACCAAGCTCAAGGAGCAGCTGGCGCAAGCTGATGCACAGTTAGCCCCGTTACAAAAAGAATATAACGAAGCCTTTTCAACCTCTCAAAACCAGGACCAAGAACTACGCGATGCCGATATGAATATCCAGCGTGCCAGCACGGATTTAATGCGTTTGGTGCAGTCTCAAATGGAATGTCAAAACAAAATTGCGATAGAAGAATCCAATGTGCAGCGTGAAAGCGAGGATTTAATCACGTTAGAGAAGCGCAGCCAGGCAGGCAGCGGTGTAGAAGGTATTCGTAAGGCTCTAGAGGACATCCGCAAGCGTTCGCTGGAGAAGGAACAAACAGTTAAAACGGCACGGGAAGGCATTGCTATACAAGAAACTGCTGTGAAAGATTTACAACAAAAACGCAGCGGATTAAATGAACAACTTTCCTTATTAAAATCCGAGCGCGCAGCATTAAATACCAAATTGGAAATGATTGCCGCTGCGGGGGCTGAGGACCCTTATTGGGTGGGGGTGAATTTGCTAGAGAAGGCCAAACTTCCCGGCGTAAAAGGCACGCTGCGCAAAGCCTTGAAATACCCGGCCAGTTTATCTACGGCGGTGGAGGAAGCCTTTGGTAAATACTTAGATGCGGTACTTTGTGAAAATGAAAACGCCGCACAAGCCGCTATTGCCAAACTAAAAGAAAACGGCAAAGCCCGCTGTAAATTTATTTTGCTTGATAAAGTACCTGCCACTCCCGCCGCGTCCGGCACGTTTAAAAGCAGTTTAAAGTATGCAACGGAACTGGAAAATTTAATGGAGGCGCTGGTCGGCGGTTATTCTGCCGGAGCAGACGGGGAAGTTGCGGGCGGTTTTTTCTTAAGTGCCGGAGCACCGGGCGTTGCTGCGCCGGAGGCGTATTGGGGCGAGGAAGAAACCGTTAAGCAAGAGCTGGCTGCCAAGGAAACACAGGAAGAAAAACTTTCTAAGGATATTATTAGTAATTACGATGCCTTGGCCAAAGCTGAGGAAAGTTTGCACACACTGCGTACGCAAGCACAAGAGACGGCTGTTGCCGCAGGTGCTGTTCAAGGCGAGCTGGCTGCCAAAGAGCGCGAACTCAAACAGGCTGAGGAGGTACTTGCCCGGGAAGCGGCCCAAAAGCAGGAACTTATACTGCGGGTAGACCGCCGCAAACAGACCGTACAGAAATTGCAGGCTGATTTGCAAAACGTATTGCAGCAGCAAACAGATATCAAACAAAAGACCGAAACTTTACGTTTGCGTAAAGTGGAATTACAAAAACAATCCGAGCAAACGAAAGCACATTTGACGGAACTAAACGGTAAATTATATGAAGCTAAAATCAGCCGCAATAATGTAGAGGTGGATTTAAAATCTACTGAATTTGAATACAATACCTTGTTGCAAAACGAGGGAAAACGAGCCGAGGCTGCTAAATCGGCCAATGCCCGCTTGCAGGCCTTATCCGAGGAGAAACTTTCTACCCAGGCTAAGCTATCCACCGAGCGCGATACGTTAGCTGCACTGGAAACAGACGAATATAAATTGCGCCAATCGCTAGAGGCACTCAAGAAAGAATTTAGCGAGAAAATGACTGCCCTTAACGCAAACAAAAAGCAGTTTTCCGATTTGCAAATTAAACAAAATGATTTGGAAAATGCTTTAGCCAATGCCCGCCGCCAACGCACCACAGTTGTAAACAATTTGTTTGAGAGCTGGAATATTACGCCTGAAGAGGCCCAGCTTAATTTCGGCGATAAACAGGTGGACTACGAGCGCGTAAAAATGATGCGCAAACGCATTGAAAATATGGGTGCTGTGAATATGACTGCGCCGGAAGAGTATGATGCCTTGACAGAGCGGCACAACTTCCTCAAAACCCAAATTGATGACTTGGAAGAAGCCAAAAAAGATTTGCGCTCCGCCATTCACAAGATTAACATTACCACGCGCGACAATTTTAAGTACACCTTTGAACAAGTTAAGATGCACTTTAAAAATATTTACCAGACTTTATTCCGAGGTGGGGAATGCGATTTGGTGTTGACCGACCCGGAAAATTTGTTGGAGACGGGTATTGAAATTTATGCCCAGCCGCCCGGTAAGAAACTCTTGAACATTTCCTCTATGTCCGGTGGTGAAAAGACCTTGACAGCACTGTCACTCTTATTTGCGTTCTTTACGCACAATCCGGCCCCGTTCTGTATTATGGACGAGGCAGACGCCGCGCTGGATGAAGCCAATGTAGAACGCTTTGTAAATCTGATTAAAGAATTTTCTAATACAACGCAGTTTATTGTAGTTACCCACAATAAACGCACCATGGAATCAGCCCGCCGCCTCTATGGCATTACGATGGAGGAAAGCGGTGTGTCTAAAGTAATGTCTGTCAATTTGGCAGACCGAGCCGATACAGCAAAAAAAGAAGAATTGGAAGCCTTGGCGGTGCAATAATATGCGCTACGGTGTTTTGTCCGATATACACAGCAATTTAGAGGCCTTTGAAGCGGCACTGGCCCGTTTATCTAAAGAAAAGGTATACCGGTATATTTTTTGCGGAGATTTGATTGGTTACGGACCGGATCCTGAGGCGTGTGTCCAGCGATATTTGCAGTTAACACAGACCAACAGCGTACAAGGTGTGGTGGGAAACCATGACGCGATTATCGTGCATCCGGAGCTGCAAGAATATTTCCATTTTGAAGCTCTCAAGGTTTTGGAGTGGAGTTTAAAACAGCTTTCTACGCCGTCCTTGCGTTGCGTGTCGTTCTTGCCGGAAATCCTGCGCGAGGAAAGTTATACGGTAGTGCACGGTACGCCGCGTGACCCGCTGAAGGAATATTTCTTTAACAGCGTACAATACCGTACCCTGTACACACAATGGCAGGGGCAGGTTTTATTTGTCGGACACACACATATGCCTTTTTATATGGAAGGGACGGCGCAGGACTGCAAGGTATATTCTTTACATGACGAGAAAATCATTTCCTTGCTTGCCGGTAAACGCTACGTGATTAACCCGGGCTCCGTCGGAAAACCGCGCGATAATGATGTGCGGGCTTCCTTTGGCGTGTGGGATGACGAGAAACAAACCTTTTCTTTTTTGCGCGAGCCGTACGATTACCAAAAAACACAACGGAAAATGAAGGAAGCGGCGCTGCCTGATTTTTTGGTTGAAAACTTATCTATGGGATTGTAAGCCGCTGCGTTCTCTCCCGGCGTTTAGCGTATAACATAGTACCGATAACCATTGTTTTCTAAGAAAGAGGAAGTAGACATATTTTTGCAAATTTGTTCTCCGATAGTATTGCTTGTTCCGTCTGAAAAAGCACAGCACATCAGCTTGTCCGGATGATCTTCCGCGTGCATAAAGTTTACCTGTAAGAAAGGTATTTTTGTAGTATTTGCTGTTTTAGCTATGCACCCCTCTCCGTCGGAAGGTAAACCATACATATATGTATTGGGACGATTAGAATCAGAACCCATCCAAGTTGTAATGCGGTCTGCCGGAATATCAATATCCAGCTTATCAAAACTGTTACTATATTCCCCGTTAGCCAGATAATATACTTCTTGTGCTCGGCGGATGTTCTCCAACATAATAAGCGCTTCAGCAGTGCGGGCTTTTGCCACTGCCTTTTGGTATTGCGGCAAGGCAATAGCAGATAAAATGCCAATGATAAGTACAACGACTAACAGCTCAATGAGTGTGAAGGCTCTTTTCATATACTCTCCTATGTTTTTTTGTAACCTTGCAGCTTATGCGCAAGGGGTGTCAAAAAATATTTTTTGCAACTTACGACTATACATAATTTACCAAAAAAAAAAAACGAGTCAAGGCCTGCCTTCACTTTTTTAAGTTTTACGCTTAAAAATATGGAAATGTAGGTCAGGCGAAGCCCGACAAAACATAAGAGCCGTTCTTTCCAAAGTAGACGATAAATAAGGACGGTGCAAATGCAAGGTAGCGGCGGTGGAAAAATTAGTTTGTCCAGTAGTTTATCTGTAGCCTTTATTGTTTTTGCTATAATAAACTTATATGCAAAGTGTAATGGAACGGGCTAAAAAAATCAAAATTATCCTAAATGACGTGGATGGCATTTGGACGGACGGCAAGTTAAATTTTTACTGTACTTCCGACGGCCGTATAGAAGAAATTAAATCCTTTAATGCCTTGGACGGCATTGGTGTGATGCTCAGCCGTTTGGCGGGACTAAAGTGTGGTATTATCACGGGCCGCCGCCACGAGACGACAATTACCCGCGCGCGCAATTTGGGAATGGATTTCTTTTACCAGGGATTTTTAACCAAAACACTGGCTTTGCAAGATATTCTAAAACGGGAGCATATTACCGCTGCGGAAGTGGCTTTTTTGGGTGATGATGTGACGGATTTGCCCTTGTTGGAGCAGGTTGGGTTGGCTATTACCGTACCTAATGCTGTTGAAACCGTGCAAAAAGCGGCTCATTATGTGACTGACCGCCGGGGCGGAGAGGGTGCTTACCGCGAAGCGGTTGATTTGATTTTAACAGCCCAAGGTAAAATGCCTGCGCTGTTGCAGGATATTCGCAACGGTTGGCAAATGCCTAAAAAAGCAGCTTTAGAAATCATTACCTCCCAAGAAGGAATTGCTTAATGACAAGAGGAAAGTTTATTGTATTGGAAGGCCCGGACCGTTGCGGAAAGTCCACCCAGGCCAAATTACTTTATAATTACCTGTTGGAAAAAGGTTTTGACGTGGTGCTCACGCGTGAGCCGGGTGGCACGCCGACTGCTGAAAAAATCCGCCAAATTGTGTTAGAGCCGCAATTGGATGTGCGTCCGGTGGCGGAACTGCTGCTATATGAAGCCAGCCGTGCCCAGCATACGCAAGAAAAAATTATTCCTGCTTTGCAGGCCGGGAAGATTGTTTTGTGCGAGCGTTATACGATGTCTACCTGTGCTTATCAGGGATATGCCCGCGGTTTGGATTTGAAAATGATTGATACACTCAACCAAATTGCCACAACGGGACTGACGCCGGATTTAACTTTAGTATTCTTGATGTCGGATAAGTATTTTTCCTCCCGCGGGGAGTATTTATTTTCGGACCGTTTGGAGCGTGAGGATAAAGAATTTCGTCAAAATATGCGCCAGGGGTATAAGAATTTGGCACAGCGCACGCCTAATGCCTATTTGTTAGAGGCTGACGACGATGTGGAAAGTATTCACCGCCGTGTAGTGGAACTGTTACAGGCGCACCATATTACAGATTTATGTCCTTGCGTGAAATCTTAAACCAACCCGCTGCAGTAGATTATTTGCAGAAAAGTGTACTAGGCCGCGTGCCGCAGGCACTGCTGTTTTGCGGACCGTCCGGCGTAGGGAAAAAGAAAACCGCGCTGGAATTTGCCAAGGCGCTTAATTGTTTGGATCCGCAGGCACGCCAGAGAGGAGACAACTGCGGGGTTTGTGCACACTGCCAAGCCATTGAGCGCGGTACGTATGCCGATGTGGTGGTAGCGGATTTGCTATATCAGGCGAGGTTGGAGCTTAAAACAGAACCTTCTGACCCGGCTTACGAGGAATATTTAGAAAAAGAATTGACCAAGCAGCAGCGCATTAAAGTGGATACCGTCCGCGACATTACGGCCAAAAGCCAGCAGAAAAGCGCGCAGGGCGGTTGGAAAGTTTTTATCGTAGACGAAGCACAAAGTATGCAGGCAGAAGCAGCTAACGCATTGCTTAAATTCATTGAAGAACCACCGCAAAAAACCGTGTGGATTTTGCTGACTGATAAAAAAGCGGCTATGCTCAAAACTATTTTATCGCGCTGCCAACCTTTGCAATTTGCCCCACTGCCGCAAGAAACTCTGCAAACACTTCTCTTGCAAGTGCGTCCGGAAACGCAAAATGCGGCCTTGGCTGCCCGGTATGGGCAAGGATCGGTAACGCACGCTGTGCGGGCCGCGGAGGCGTTGGAAATTTTGCAGGAAGCACCGCAAGGTCCGGCGTGGCCTTATGCAGTAGCTGCTGCTTTACCGCGTACGGCCACGGCAGCACGTCAAAATGCACAGGCGATATTAGAGGTTGTGTTATTGGCAGCGCACCGCACTTGGCAGCAAACGGAGGAGGCGGAGCAACGCCGTGCGCTGCAGCGCAGTTTAGTTAAGTTGGAGGAGTATAAAACAGCCATTACACGCAATGTGTCGCCGGCGTTAGTGGTGGAAACTGCGCTAATGGGATTAGACGGGCATATACAAATTTTTTAAGGAGAATATATGAGCAAGAAATTTTTTGTAACCACCCCTATTTATTATGTTAATTCCGTGCCACACATCGGCCATGCATATACGACGGTAGCCTTGGATGTGCTTTCGCGCTACAAACGCCAAAAGGGTTTTGATGTACACTTTTTAACCGGTACGGATGAACACGGCGCCAACATTGAAAAATCTGCCACGGCCAAGGGAGTTACGCCCAAAGAATGGACGGACCAAATTTCTGCCCAATACCGTGAAATGTGGAAAGCGTTAAACATCTCTTATGACGATTTTATTCGCACCACCGATACCAAACACGAGCACGTCGTGCAGGCCGTGTTTGAAAAATTACTCAAACAGGGCGACATTTACAAAGGGTCTTATTCGGGGAAATACTGCCTTTCTTGCGAACAGTATTATGACGAAAGTGAAATGTTGGAGGGCGGTCTGTGCCCGGTACATAAACGTCCGCTGACTGAAGTGCACGAGGAAACCTATTTTTTCAAACTCTCCAAATACGAACAGCCATTGCTGAAATTTTATGCCGAGCACCCGGACTTTTTAAGCCCAAAATACCGCGCCAATGAAATTTTGAGTTTTGTCAAAAGCGGACTGCGCGATTTGTCTGTTTCGCGTACCAAGGTTAAATGGGGTGTGCAGGTACCCTCGGATCCGGTGCACACGGTATATGTGTGGTTTGACGCGCTAATTAACTATATTTCAGCGACGGGCGCGGGCACTCTTTTGTGTGCCGATAAAACCGAGCATGAGGCGCATTTGGCCAAAATCGGCGCACAGCGTTTTGAAGATTTTTGGCCCGCGGATTTGCATTTGGTCGGCAAGGAAATATTTCGTTTTCACGCGGTCATTTGGCCGGCTATGTTAATGGCGCTTGGCTTGCCCCTGCCCAAAAAAGTGTTTGCCCACGGCTGGTGGACCGTGGAAGGGGAAAAGATGTCTAAGTCGTTGGGCAATGTGGTAAACCCGGTGGAACTGGCGCAACAATACGGTGTGGACCCAGTGCGCGTGTTTCTGTTTCGCGAAGTACCTTTCGGACAAGACGGCGATTTTTCGATGACCAGTTTTAAAAACCGCTACAATTCTGATTTAGCCAATAATATTGGCAATCTTTTATCGCGCACGCTCAATATGGCGGCTAAAAATGTGGGTGACTTGCCCGCGGTGACTGCTGCTGGATCTGACGTGGATAAGCAGGCACAGGCGGTGGAAAAAGCCATTGACGAATATTATGAGGAGCTGGCATTTGATAAAGTGTTGGAAAGTATTTACGGTTTTGCGGGCGATTTGAATAAACTGGTCAATGACAAAAAACCGTGGGAATTGGCCAAAACCGATAAAGCTGCTGCTGCGGAAATTTTGCTGCAGTTGGTGTGTGGACTTCGCTATATCGCGCGGTGGATAGAGCCGTTTATGCCAAGCGTGGCTGTGAAAATGCAGCGGCGTTTGGCCGCGGGCCCGATAGAAAAATATGCGCCGCTATTTCCGCGTTTAGAAGAAATAAAATAAGATTTTTTCGCAAAAACCTACACAAAAACTCAACATGTTAGGGGTATATATAAGATGTTAGTCCGTAGGTGTTATCCGTAGATCCCTGAGCGGCGGATTTTCCGGTTTCTGCCTGGCAAATTTGGTTGCGCCAGTCTGTTTTGTCAGTGGTTTTTATGATGCAATCGCGTCGGTTAAAAGAATGGGTATGATATTTTCTATATTGCATCCCGATTTGTGTATTTTGGCAAGCAGAAACCGTGGCGTTTATCCAACAATTTCCCCAAGCATAGGTGCGGGATCTTTTTTTCCGGGCTTCCCCTTGTTCTTCATTTTCTCCAGGCTTTAATTGAAATTCAACTGTGCGTGGAGGGAATTGTACGTCCAAATATTCTAAATTCGTAGCATATTCTCCATTTGCTAAGTAATAAACTTCTTGGGCTTGTGCCACACTTTCTACTAAAGTTTTCATGGTGGCGTATTTTGTTTTGCAACAGCCTTTCTGTATTGTGGCAAAGCAATGGCGGATAGTATGCCTATAATTAGAACAACGACTAACAGTTCAATGAGTGTAAAGCCGTTATTAAATAGAGTCCATTCCCGGTAGAAATATTCAGGGAGGAGGCAGAGGAGAGCTTTGTCCATGGAGAGGAGGAGAATATTTGACTGGTAGCATTACCACTGGCAGGCCTTTTCTTTTGTAAAATATCCCTATGGAACTATTGGCGCAAGGATGGGATATTTTTCTGCATTTGGATGTTTATTTAAACAGTTGGGCTGCTACTTTGGGCCCGTGGTTGTATGTTGTGTTGTTTGCGGTGGTATTTTGCGAAACGGGGTTAGTGGTCACGCCGTTTTTGCCGGGAGATTCCCTTTTGTTTGCAGCCGGGGCCTTGGCCTCACGTGCCGGAAGTCCGATTGATTTGTGGCTGTTAGTTCCTGTGATGTTCTCGGCAGCTGTATTGGGCGACAGTGCTAATTATGAAATCGGCAAATGGTTGGGGCCCAAAGTATTCACGCGCGAAGACAGCTGGCTTTTAAACCAGAAACATTTGCACCGTGCGCACACTTTCTATGAAAAATACGGAGGTAAGACGATTATTCTAGCACGTTTTATTCCTATTATTCGTACCTTTGCCCCGTTTGTGGCGGGTATTGGTAAGATGACGTATCTGCATTTTCTTTCTTATAATCTGCTGGGCGCAGCACTGTGGGTAACGGTGTTTGCTGTCGGCGGGTATTGGTTCGCCGATTTGCCCATTATGCAAACTCATTTTCATTATGTAATTATAGGGATTATTGTCATTTCTATCCTGCCGGCAGCGTATGAGGTATGGGTTGCCAAACGTTCTAAATAAGACACGTTACCACATTTTATTGCCTTTTTAATACTGTTTCCTGACAGGGGAAAGAGCTCCTACCTCTTGCTTGTTTTTAGGGTCGCGCTCCAGCAAAGGTACCCGGGGTGGACAAAAGCGCACAAAATCAGGTCAATAAACAAATTTGTACCAGTTTAACGGGTGTAACAGGAATAGACGATACGGACTCTTTTGACGGGATTTTTTAGAAGTGAAGTATAAAACAGCTGACTTCTATTATGTGTCAATAAAAACCCCCGGTTATACCGGGGGAGCTTTTTTGAATGTGCCTATCAGTTCATATAGAACGGCGAGTTTAAAGCTTGGCTGACGCGGTTCTTTTCTCGTAAATATGCATCCTCCATTTCAGCCTCTAAACGTGCGGTAGGAATATCTCCAAGCGACATTAATTTGGCATGGAAATCGGAAAGCATAAATTTCTTACCCAATTTCTTTTGATATTTGGCGCGCAGATTTTTAATAGCGTCATACCCGTAAATATAGCTGACGGCCTCACCGGGTTGTATAGCGGTTTGTTTGAGCATTTGTTCCGCTTGGGCTTGTTCAAAGCCGTTGTTGTTTACCAGCCAATTCAAGGCTTCCGCGTACGTTAATTGCTGCGTATGCAAGTAAAAATCTGCCAAAGCTTGCGCTGCACGTACATAATCGGCCCAGGCTAAGAACAGCTGTTCCTCATCCGTAATAATATACCCGCGCTCGTTGGCTAAATGCTGAGCATATACCTCCCATCCGTTGCGCAAGGTGGGCACCGGGTACATTTTGCGGAACGCAGATAAATTGGCATTGTTATAAGAGGACCGGTATGCCAAGCCCGGTACTAATTGGCCGGTAAGCAGCAATTTTAACGTCGGACCGTTGAAATCACGATTGAGCATTTCTTGCTTCACTAAATCATTGCCGGACGGCAAACGCAAGAATAGATCCTCGCTCGGATTGCCTTGCGTTCCAAAGGGCGGCATAAACAAGTATGCGTGCGCATAAGTGTAGTAGGCCGGCATTTCCCGGATTTTAAAGGAAACATTAGAGAGAGGGAAGGTGCCGTCTTGTACTAACAATTTATTCAAATTGGACGCTTCGCCAGATAAGACGGAAATGAAATTCTGTTCCTTAACGTTCTGTTGTAGACGTTGGGCTAACGGATAAAAATCAGCAGCAGTGACCGTCGGCTGGTGTTTGGATTTTTTCACTTTCTTTTTGGGGGTTTGAACGGGTTGTTCAATGGAAGTGACGGTGACTGCTTCGCTAGATTCTTCTCCCGGAACCTGAATATCTTGGACGACCATATCCTCCTGCAGCAAGTCGGCCGGGATGGCAAAGGCTTCAATAGCTTTTGCTAAATTCTGCTGGGCGGTTGCAAAGTTTTTGGTTAAAAACTTTGCCATGGCACGGTTAGGCTGCGGAATGAAATATTTATTTTCCAAAATCATACCGTATGCTTTTTCACCTAAACGGAAGTCACGGTCCGTATTTTCCGTTGCCAGTTTTTTAAATAGGTCAAACAAATCCTTAACGGCAGCTTTGGCTGCCCGGGTATCGGCCCGAGTTTGTGCAACGCTGACTTCATCCTGTGCACGGCTCAGTAAATATTGGGAAAAAATATCAAAAGACAAGTAGGCATAATAGGCTTGTTCCATAGCCAACTGCGTCAGGAAAGAGGGGGCAGCGGTCATATTTCTTTCAGCTTGGCTGGCTACCCGGGGCAACATCAAAATGCGCGAATGCAAATCACGATCCTGCAGGTCTTGATAGGTGAGGGTTTTTAAGCGCAAGTCATATAAGGCGTCAAAAACATTGGAATAGAAAAGCGGGTCATTAGACGGACGGTTGCGGTTGGCATTATATATGTCAAGCAAAAGTCTTCCTTTGAGTATTTCGTATTCCGTTTTTTTCTGTTCTGATAAGGATTTGTAGCGTAATTGTTTCAGACTGTCTTGCACGATGTGCAGCGCCCGCAAGGCTTGCGCGTCACGCTGGTCATCGCGGTTGTCTAATTTATTGTTGGCTGACTCAAAGCCCAAACGGGTGGCGTATTCCGGGAAATAGGACAATTGCACGGCGGAATAACGGTTAGCTGCATCTGTAAGTGCGTTGTCCTCCATAATGGTGTCAATATTGCCCAGCGCAGCCATATCAAGTGTCTGTGCCGACGAAATGGAAAAAAGAGAAACGCTCAGTAATACACAAAAGAATTTTTTCATACAAACCCTCTCTAGATTAAGACCTACTTAGATATTATAACTAAATTTGGAGAATTTATTCCATTTTTTTGTTTGATTAGGCAGAGGTACCGGATGTTTAGGCCTGCTTTGTCCTATTTATTGGATTTTGTTTTGCTTTTTGCTTTCAGCAAAAAACAGTGAGGCGTTTTTTGGATACCGTTTGCTGCGCCTACCTCTTGACTCGTTTTTTTTTTTGGCATAATTTTGAGGTGGGAAATTTTTTAAGGCTGTTATTGCGGGTCCACGACCGGGATGACGGCTAGAGGAGAGAGCATTATGAACAAAAAAGCATTAAAAAAAGGGTGTCATTCCCGAACCCTGCGGGCCGCCAAACACTCGGGAATGACGACCCTATTTAATAACGGTTTTACACTCATTGAATTGTTAGTCGTCGTTTTAATTATTGGTATACTAGCTGCTGTCGTTTTGCCGCAATATCAAGTGGCTGTGAAAAAAGCAGATTTAGCGCGTTATATGAGTTTAGTAGCCGCACTAAATCAAGCAGAAGGAGCATATTACTTGGCTAACGGAGAATATACCCATAAAATAGATGATTTGGATATTCAGGTGCCTGTAACTTCGGAGTGTACCCATAGTTCGTCGAATGTTTATGATTGTGGAAACGTGCGTTTTGGGATTTTTGGCGAGAGCAGAGTGGAGGCAGGAAATAATACGATTCGCTACAGCCGGGTTTTTCAAGAACCTAAAGAAGGATGGCAGGGATATGGGCTTTGGCACAAAGGAGATACCATATGTCAAGCCAGAGGAAACGTAGCTATTCAAGCGTGTAAAAGTTTCGGTGGGCAAGAAGTAGAAATAGACAATGCTTGGGATAAAACTTACGTATTACCCTAATTCATACGTCCTTAATTTCCACAGCCGGATTTCCCTTGTCTTTGGCAAATATGCTATAATAGAACTACATTCGGGCCATTAGCTCAGTTGGTAGAGCAGACGCCTCTTAAGCGTAAGGTCGAGAGTTCGAGCCTCTCATGGCCCACATTTTCAAGTTATATTAGGACGGATGGCGGAATTGGTATACGCGCACGCCTTAGGAGCGTGTGGGGAAACCCTTGAGGGTTCAAGTCCCTCTCCGTCCA
>JAZNWO010000039.1:0-1864 GCA_045593365.1 Candidatus Avelusimicrobium sp. | reverse complement strand
CAATAAGTACCATATGCACTACAACTTCCGTCCTGCGCTACTGTTGTACAATAACGTTGAGAAAGCATATTGCCATTCGCGTCATACGTGTAGCCATACTTATAACCATATTTACTACAACTTCCGTCTGTCTCTAATGTTTCGCAACGCAGATTCGTAAGCATATTCCCTTGAGTGTCATACGTATAGATATTACCAGCACTATACTCACTGCAGGTGCCGTCTGACTCAATTGTCTTACAGGAATAAGTTGTAAGCACATTGCCATTTGTATCATAGGTACGGTCATACCCCAAAAGAGATGAATATACACTGCAAGCACCGGTACTGACATTCCAATAACAATTAGAACGAGAGGAAATTGGATTGCCATTCGCGTCGTACACAGTAAATTGTGCACCAGCACCATTACAGAGCCCATTATCATAAGTACGGCACGTTAGACTCGTATAACTGCCGTCTTCATTATAAGTCTTTGTGCGGCAAACTTTTTGTCCACTCTGTTCTGTGCAGATTTTTTTTGTGTGTTTTTCTTCGTCTGCTTCACATGTAAAACCCATCGCTATTGCTTTATCACAACTCATCGGATCGGCATTATCTTCCGCTTCTTCAAACGTTCCCGGGGCTACACTCGCTCCGCTTCCGCTTAACACGTACGTCGTATATCCCTCTGTAAGCGTCGTTCCGAGATTAGTAGTACCGCCCGCGCTTACACAAATATATTCCGCCAAATCATCACCCGTTATTGCTTCACAGTGGATTTCTCCGGGATAATTCGTGCTGTGTTTTTGATACATAATGTAATTATTTTTGGCAGACGCGTTTGTCGCAAGTACGTACGCGTAATCCATATTGGAACCAAACTCCAACTCGGTTCCCGTCGGATATTCGCTTAATCCTTGTACGGGCAAGTCTTGCGGATTAGACGCATAACTGCCGTGTTCCAAGTAGTACGCTTCATTACTATCGTTCATAGCTTTGACGATAGGCATAAGCGCGTTGAAGCGGCTCCTAAGCACCGCTCTGTTATACATGGGTAGTGCGATTGCGGCTAATATGCCGATAATCAGCACCACGACTAATACTTCTATAAGCGTGAAACCACGCCGAAGTTTTTTGTGTTGCATGTTGTTTTCTTTCTCCTTTTAATACATAATTTAGACGTCCAAACAGCTTTTATACGGCACGTTAAGGGAGCCGGACATATCCCCCCGTACGAACCATATAAAAAATGCTAGCAAAAAAAAAAAACAAGTCAAGTGGAATTTTTTTACGACGGGGCGAGCCGGTGCAGAGCCTGCACCCCCTTTGTCCGCGACGAACGATTGACCCGCCAATACTTCCGCAAGCACCCGCGAGACGCAGAGCACAATGTCATCCCCGAATGCTTTTATCGGGGATCTCGTCGTTGCCGTTATTAAATTAAGCCGTCATCCCGTACTTGATACGGGATCTTCCACGCACCTGCCGTTTGTCGTTATAAACATAAAGCATAATTGCTGAATCGGGGCATTACCGCTAGCCCCGTCCCGTAATGTCTTTATACGGGATCCCAGCATCTTCCACGCACCTGCCGTTTGTTGTTATAAACATAAAGCATAATTGCTGAACTCGTTTCAGCATCTTCCACGCACCTGTTGTTTGTCGTTATAAACATAAAGCATAATTGCTGAACTCGTTTCAGCATCTTCCACGCACCTGCCGTTTGTCGTTATAAACATAAAGCATAATTGCTGAATCGGGGCATTACCGCTAGCCCCGTCCCGTAATGTCTTTATACGGGATCCCAGCATCTTCCACGCCCCTGCCGTTAATTAAAACAAGGCATAACCTTATTATCATAACTACACGCGTAGAAGACCCT
>JAZNWO010000038.1:0-8596 GCA_045593365.1 Candidatus Avelusimicrobium sp. | reverse complement strand
CGTTTATTGCAAGATATTATTGATTGATTTGCCTTGCGCGTAAGCTGCAAGGTTACAAGAAAACATAGGAGAGTATATGAAAAAAGCATTTACTTTAATTGAATTATTAGTCGTTGTTCTCATCATCGGCATACTGGCTGCTATTGCCCTGCCGCAATATAACTTAGCCGTTGCAAAAGCCCGCTACGCAACTACCGAAGCACTTACCCGTTCCTTGGCCGAAGCGCAGGAAAGATATTATCTGGCCAACAATGAATATACCGATGATTTTGATGCATTAGACGTTGACATACCCGGTACTTATACATTAGACCCCGAGCATCGGTACTGGAGAGTATATGATTGGGGCCGCTGCTTGTTAAACACAGAGAGCACTTATTGTAAAACCAATGCCGCTACCTCTTATCTACAGATTTATTATAAACACGCCGGTAATGAATGGAGATGCCTTGCCTTATCTACCGATTTGAATGATATTTCCAATAAATTATGTAAACATATAACCCGCTCCTCTAGTACCACTGTAGATAACCAGAGAGGACAAATCATTTGGTATTACCCGGATGTACCTTAATCGCAAATCGTTTCAGCCTAACTCCCCGTATATTTGCTAAAATAGCTTATATGCTATTACCACGTATTTTAACGGCTGTTATTGGCGTTCCGCTCATTTTGGCCGCTATTCATTTTGGCGGCTTAGTGTATATGGCCTTTGTAGGAGGCGTCATCTTGCTGTGTTTGTACGAATACGGCCTAGTCTTGCGCGCCGGGAAAAAACCCATACACTTGCTGTCCTTGCTCATCTTTGGCCTGTTAATGGGCGCGGTAGCTATCTTGGGCCGGGCGCAAATTCCGTCTTTGGAACTGCCGGACAATTTATATCCTTTTGCCATTAGCGTAGTCATTTGCGGCGTATTATTTATAGAAGTACTAACCCCCCGCCGCAGCTGGGAACGCGCCGCTAATACATTTATCGGTATCTTTTTAATTCCGTGGTCCTTGGCGCACCTGATTAATATCCGTGATATTGCTCAGTACGGTGAATACCTAACCTTATTTATGATGGTAACGGTATGGATTTGCGATACGGGCGCATACTTCACAGGACGCTTTTTAGGCAAACACAAACTAAACAAAGAAGTTAGCCCCAAAAAAACCTGGGAAGGCGCAGTGGGCGGTACACTGTTGGCTATAGGCGGTGCGGTACTAATGCAGCATCTATTTTTGCCCACTTTTTTGACGGTAATGCAAGCAATATGGCTGGGATTTTTAGTGGCCGCTATCGGACAAATATCGGACTTAACTGAATCTATTATCAAGCGCAGCACTGGAGTTAAGGACTCCTCTAATTTGCTGCCCGGACACGGCGGATTTTTAGACCGTTTTGATTCTTATTTGTTACTGGCACCCATATTTTACTACGTGGTACTTTACTGTATTGCAAAATGAAAAACATCATTATTTTAGGCTCTACCGGCTCTATCGGCACTTCCTCCTTAAGTGTGATTTCCGCGCTTGGACCGGAGTACCGCGTGCTCGGAATATCTGCCAACAAAAACACCGAACTTTTTATTAAGCAAGTACATACGTTTAAGCCCCGCTTTGCAGCCGTATTAGACGTTGCCAGCTATGAAATTTTGAAGTCCCAAATGCCCAAAGAGACGCGCCTCTTACCGCCGGAAATGGACAGCCTCACTTTTATGGCCTCCTTACCTAGTGCCGATTTGATTATTAACGGACTAGTGGGTTCTATTGGTTTTCAGCCTTTAATTGCCGCTATCAAAGCAGGTAAAACAATTGCGCTTGCCAACAAAGAGCCCATGGTCATGGCGGGCCAAACCGTCATGCAGGAATGCCAACGTTGGAAGGCTACGATTATCCCGGTAGACAGCGAGCCGTCGGCCATTTTTCAATGTTTAGAAGGCACGGACGCGCTCAGTTATCACAAAGAAAACAAGGCTATTTCTAAAGTATTTTTGACAGCCTCCGGCGGGCCCTTTGCCCGGCGCAAACACGCGCTCTCTACGGTTACCCCGCAGGAAGCGCTGCAACATCCGCGTTGGAAAATGGGTAAAAAAATTACCATTGATTCGGCAACCCTGATGAATAAAGGCTTTGAATCCATTGAAATTATGAATTTGTTTAATCTGCCGCAGGAAAAAGTGCAAATTGTTATTCATCCGCAATCACTCATTCATTCTGCGGTGGAATATGTGGACGGCGCCATTTTGGCCGAAATGAGCGAGCCGGATATGCGTATCCCCATTCAATACGCTATCACGTATCCCAAACGTATGCCGAGCCCAGTGCAGCCACTTAATTTATTTCAAGCGCAAAAACTGGAATTTTTTGAGCCGGATTTTGACCGTTTTCCATGTTTGGAATTAGCCTTAGCCGCCCAAGCAAGAGGCAGTATTTTTCCGGCAGTACTTAGTGCTGCTGATGAAGTGGCGGTGGATGCGTTCTTAAAAGAGCAAATTAAATTTACCGATATTCCCAAACTCATTTATAGCGTATTGAAGGAAACTTATGGCCGCCCGGAACGTGTTACGCTCAATCAAGCTGCCGAGGCCGATGAGTGGGGTAAAGAAAAGGCCCGACAGCACTTGGCCGAAAAGAAATACAAAAAAGCCATTATATAGGAGAAATTATGTTGTTATCTGTTTTAGGGGTTTTAATTGCGCTCAGTCCGATTGTGATTATTCACGAATTTGGACACTTTATTGCGTGCCGCTTAACGGGCATCGGTGTCAAGGAATTTTCTTTCGGATTTGGCAAAATTTTATGGCATAAAAAATCAGCCAAAGGCACAGATTTTCAAATCCGCGCAATCCCATTTGGCGGTTTCGTTGAGCCGGAAGGAAAAATGTTTTTAGACGAAGATGACCCCGCTCCTAAACCGCAGGAATTTGCCGCTAAAAAGTGGTACGCCAAATTTTTTATGGTCGTCAATGGCGCTCTGTTTAATTATGTGTTGGCGGCACTCATTTTTAGCGCGCTGATTTATTGGCGCGGTATGCCGGAGCATGACCCCGCCAAATTGCCTGCCGTTATTGGCGAAGTGGTAGACGGATATCCCGGCAAACCCGCCGGGCTGCTCGTAGGCGATCAAATTACAGCTATCAACGGCACTGAAATTACCAATTGGAAACAGCTCATTGATACCGTCAAAGCGCGCAAAGGCGATTTACAGCTGACCGTTTTGCGCGGCGAACAAACTCTGCCGCTTACCATTAAAGACAGCGATTTCCTGCAAGATAAACCCACGGTCATAGGCATTGCAGTCGCTAGCAAACTCACCCCTGTCGGTCCGTTGGATGCGGCGTGGCTGGGCGTGTACCAATGCTATTATTGGACGAAATTTTCTTTAAATTCTTTATGGGAAAGTTTCACGCGCAAAAAAGCACCGGACTTGGCAGGGCCTATCGGCATTGTGAACATCATTCACAAATCGGTACATACGGGGATTGAAAATTTTATCTTTTTAATTGCTATGCTGTCGCTCGCGGTAGGGATGTTTAATTTATTTCCCATTCCAATACTGGACGGCGGCTATGCACTCGTGTATTTGTGGGAAGGATTAACGGGCAAACTCCCGTCTACCAAAAACATTATGCGCGCGGCAAATGTGGGATTTTATATTTTGATTTTACTGGTACTGTATGCCTCATACACGGACGTCAAGCGTATTTTCTTTACGCCTAAGCCCGCCGCGCAAACGCAAGAAATTTCACAAGAAGGTAAATAATGCATAAAACGAGACAAGTCAAAGTAGGCCCTTTTACCCTCGGCACAGGCAATCCGGTGCGCGTGCAAAGTATGTGTAATACCGATACGCGCGATGCCGCACAAACAGCCGCGCAAATTATCCAATTGGAAAATGCGGGCTGTGAAATTAACCGCGTGGCCGTACCGGATATGCAGGCAGCACAAGCGCTGGGCGCAATTAAAAAGCAAATTCATTCCCCCCTCGTGGCGGACATTCATTTTGATTATAAACTCGCGCTGGAAGCGGTTAAACAAGGCGTAGATAAAGTGCGCATTAACCCGGGCAATATCGGCGCGATTGAAAACACCAAAGAGGTGGTCCGCGCGTGCGCCGATAAGGGCGTGGCAATCCGCATCGGAGTCAATGCAGGCTCGGTTAAGTATCTAAAAAGTGTACAGGGCCGTATGGAACTTTCCGACGAAAAATGGGCAGAAGTCATGGTAAATGAAGCCCTAGAACAAGCCAACATTTTAGAGCAGTTAAATTTCAAAAATGTGGTTGTTTCGCTTAAAAGCGACAATTTCCGCCGCACCGTTTTGGCAAATGAACTCTTTGCCAAGCAAAGCGATATTCCGCTGCATATCGGACTAACCGAAGCGGGCAGCTTTTTAAGCGGCACCGTGAAAAGCGCCGTAGCCCTTGGCACACTTTTACAAAAAGGAATCGGCGCGACTATCCGCGTTTCTCTAACGGAAGACCCGCGCTTACAAGTGCGCACGGCGTATGAGATTTTAAAGGCGGTAGGGTTGCGCGAATATGGACCGAATTTGATTTCCTGTCCTACGTGCGGCCGCACGCAGGTGGATGTTACAGGCACAGTACACGAATTGGAAAACCGCATTTATAATGACAAAGAATTGCTTGCCAAAGCAACCGGACTTAAAATTGCAGTTATGGGCTGCGTGGTCAACGGCCCTGGCGAAGCCCGCGACGCCGATTTTGGTATTGCTGGCGGAAAAGGCGAAGGACTTTATTTTGAGCACGGCCAAACGATGTTCAAACTCCCGCAAGAAAAATGGGTAGATTTTCTCATAGAAAAAATTAACACATGGAAGAAAAAATGAATTACGCTTTTGAAAAGGACAATTTCAAACTAATTCAAGGTAATTCTTTAGAAATTCTGAAAGAACTGCCTAACAACACTTTTGACATGATTTTTGCCGATCCCCCGTATATGCTTTCCAATGATGGATTTTCCGTACAAGCAGGTAAACGTGTGTGTGTCAATAAAGGCACATGGGATCGCAGTAATGGATTTGATAAAGATTTTGAATTTCAAAACACATGGATTTCTGAATGTAGGCGTTTATTAAAACCTAATGGAACGATTTGGATTAGTGGCACTTATCATTCCATTTATCAATGTGGTTTTGCCTTACAACGTAACGGATATCACATTTTAAATGATGTAACTTGGTTTAAGCCAAACGCTGCCCCTAATTTAAGTTGCCGTTTTTTTACAGCCAGCCATGAAACTTTGATTTGGGCACGCAAAGACAAAAAAGGCAAACATACTTTTAATTACGAACAAATGAAAAATGGGGCATGGGATGATGACTTTTTAAAAAAACCCAATTTGCAAATGCGCTCTGTATGGGCTATTTCAACCCCAAAACCCACTGAAAAAACTTTTGGCAAACACCCAACACAAAAACCCTTTGAATTATTACGCCGCATAGTACTGGCCAGTACAAAAAAGGGAGATTTAATTTTAGACCCATTCGCCGGTAGTTCTACGACAGGTTTGGCTGCGACTTATTACGGACGTAAATTTGTAGGAATAGAAATTGAGCAAAAATATATTGATTTATCAATAAAACGCTTTAATGAATTACAACAAAAAATAAAAGGAAAAACAAAATGAAAACAGGTGGCATTGGCGGGGCAAATACAAAAACGGGTTTGGCTTTTGAAGGCAAAACGGATATTTTAACTTTTTTGTCTAAACAAAAAAATTATACCGTAAAAGGTAATATCGTGTATTATCACAATAACGAAGTTGCTCGCACTTATAAGAAATATGCTTTTTACAAATTCCTAGAAGAAAATAACGTGGATTGGAAAAAGATTATTTCCAAACGATTGTTGCCTGATGATGCTATCTTTGTAATCATCAAAAACACACTTTACATTATTGAAGTCAAATTCCAAAAAGTCGCCGGTTCTGTAGATGAGAAGTTACAAACCTGTGATTTCAAACGCAAACAATACCAAAAACTATTGGCCCAACTTAACATAGATGTGGAGTATATCTACATTTTAAGTAATTGGTTCAGAAAACCGGAATATAAAGACGTATTGGATTATATTCATTCGGTAAAATGTTTTTATTATTTTGAATATTTGCCTTTGGAAAAAATCGGACTTCCCGTACCTGCCCAAAAAGGAGACACCAAATGAAACTCTCAAACTATTACATTCCTACTTTAAAAGAAGCGCCGAAAGATGCCGATAATCTTTCCGCTAAGCTAATGATACGCGCGGGGCTGATTCGCAAACTCGGAAGCGGTTTATATGAATGGTTGCCGCTCGGATTGCGCGTCTTAAAGAAAGTGGAAAACATCGTGCGCGAGGAAATGGATCGTGCCGGAGCGTGCGAGGTATGGCTACCCGTCGTGCAACCTGCCGAACTGTGGAACGAAACAGGCCGTTGGCAGCACTTTGGAGACCAACTTTTAAAATTAACCGACCGTAAAAAAGCCGAGTTCTGCGTCGCACCCACCGCCGAAGAAGTGATGACCGATTTGGCGCGCAAAGATATTTATTCTTATAAGCAATTGCCCGTTTGTTTATATCAATTCGGTACGAAATTTCGCGATGAAATCCGCCCGCGCTTTGGCGTAATGCGCGCGCGCGAATTTTATATGAAAGATGCGTACTCTTTCGCCGCTACCGAGAAACAGGCAGCCGATTGGTACCAGCGTATGTATGACGCCTAC
The DNA here is from genome assembly GCA_045593365.1 of Candidatus Avelusimicrobium sp. GTDB lineage: Bacteria > Elusimicrobiota > Elusimicrobia > Elusimicrobiales > Elusimicrobiaceae > Avelusimicrobium. The sequence continues at coordinate 1,888 of JAZNWO010000038.1, read as the reverse complement.
CAGCGCATTTTTACCCGCTGCGGCTTTAAGTTTAAAGCCGTAGAGGCCGACACCGGCGCTATCGGCGGCAATTTCTCACACGAATTTATGGTACTGGCCGACAACGGCGAAGACGCCATTGCCGATTGTCCGTCCTGCGGTTACGCCGCCAACACGGAAAAAGCCGCCATTAAAGCACCGGAATTTTCTATAAATTCCGTTGATTTTAAACCTATGGAAAAACGCCCCACACCCAAAGCCTATACAGTGGAAGACGTGGCAAAATTATTGGGCGTTACGCCGGATAAACTCATTAAACTTTTGGTGTTTACCGCTGATGGTGAACCGGTGGTGGCACTCGTACGCGGCGACCATGAACTCAATGAGCCTAAACTGCGCGCACTGTTAAAATGCACGGAACTCACAAAAGCGAGCGAAGAAGTTTACACGCAAGTCACCGGGTCTCCCGTCGGATTTGCAGGTCCCCAAGGACTTAAAGCGCGTAGTCCCAAAGTTAAAATTTTCGCCGATAATTATGTCAAAGGCGTAATTAACGGCGTGGCGGGTGGTAATGAAAACGATGTACACGTCATCAACGTCAATCCGTCGCGCGATATAGAGGTAGATGGTTATTACGATTTGAAAATTGCGTCTGAAGGCGACTGCTGTGCCAAATGCGGCGGCAAATTTAACTTCACGCGCGGTATTGAAGTGGGCCATGTGTTCAAACTCGGTACCAAATATTCCGAAGCGATGAAAGCTGATTTTCTGACGGAAAAACAAACGTCCGAGCCGTTTATTATGGGCTGCTACGGTATCGGTATTAGCCGCGTGGTAGCCGCCGCCATTGAGCAAAGCCACGACGATAACGGCATTATTTGGCCCGCCGGGATTGCTCCGTTTGATGTGGAGCTGGTGGCCATTGATTATGACTCTAACCCCGATGTCAAAAAGGCCGCAGACGAAATGTGCGCCAAGTTGGAAGCGGCGGGACTAACTGTGCTTATGGACGAGCGCAACGAACGCCCGGGCATTAAATTCAAAGATGCCGATTTAATCGGCCTGCCGCACCGCGTAGTTATCAGCAGCCGCACGGTAGCTGACGGTCAATTTGAATATAAAAACCGCCGCGAAAAAGATGCCGTGCGGTGGAGTTTAAACGACGCCGTTAGCCAACTAGCAGAAATTGTGAAAAAATGAAGTTCTCCCCCGGCTATCGGGGGAGTTGGCTTATCTCGTGGTTTTATCAAAAGGAAGCGTGTTACAAACTCTTTTCCCTAAAGAAGAATTATTTGACACGACACATATTCGTTCATTAGGCAAGTATCCAATTTCTGTACTTTCACAATTTGATTCCCCTGCCTTTTGACAATGGGAAAAACCAAAACGGATATGAAAGTCCCGGTGGGCTATACATGTACGAATATCATCGTTATAACCCGGACAGTAATTAGCCATCGTTGCACCCCAAGACCTTGTAACTACGTGAAAATCTTTGCCACACACCCAATTATCGAAAGAACTTTCATAAGCCTGCCTACATTGAGCCGGAAGCTCTATATCCAATTCTTGTGCATTAGATGAATAATCCCCGTTAGCCAAATAATACACTTCTTGGGCCGACAGAATGGATTGAAGTACCGGCAAAATAGTACTCACGCGCGCTTTAACAACCGCCACTTTATACTGCGGCAAGGCAATGGCTGATAATATGCCAATAATTAAAACAACTACTAATAGTTCTATTAGCGTAAATGCGTGCGCATGCGTCATCCCCGAGGGCCGGTATCGGGGATCTTGTTGTTTTCTAAGGCTGAGATTCCCGATGACAACTTTCGGCAATGACAAAGGGTTCTTATTTTGTGTAAATGCGTGATTTTTCATACAATCTCCTTTCTCCCAATTTCCG
>JAZNWO010000037.1:0-76409 GCA_045593365.1 Candidatus Avelusimicrobium sp. | reverse complement strand
TGCTCTTTTCCTGTTTTTCAGCAAAAAAACAATTAAAAAATTATCTGTCCCCGGACCTTGTGATAGAGAAACTTGTGCTTATAACACAAAAACCGCCAAAGTCGGATCGTAGCCATGTCGTTCTGTGAGCCAAGGAGTTGATAATATGCCTTGTCTTCCTAAGACCGCTTGGCCTCCGACTTTGCTCTTTTCCTGTTTTTCAGCAAAAAAACAATTAAAAAATTATCTGTCCCCGGACCTTGTGATAGAGAAACTTGTGCTTATAACACAAAAACCGCCACAACAAGCGGCGGTTTTTGTGACTTAAAAAATATTCCTTTATAAATATAACACTTTAAAACCTGCACTAATGGTCCAATCCGGTCCGGGCATATTGCCCCCCATTTTTCCGCCACCGCGCAGGTAAACAGCCGTTCCCTCATTAATCATCGTACCGATTTCAGCCTCTGGCTGGAATTTGGCCTGACCCGGATTATCAAAATCAATAAAATACCGCGGGTCCAAGATAGCCCACCAGCTTGTATCCGATAAATAAGCAATCGCTCCGCGGATGCGGCCATTGTTGATATTATCCCGACCGCCGTCACCCGCTATGGACCAATGCTGTTTATAACCCAATGCAAAAAACCAATTCTTTGTGGGCATATATACTCCGTAGATAGACGGATTTAATTGCAATTTCCCGGTGCCGAGTTCATCGGAAGTAGCCGTCGGCACAACACTTTCTGCTACCGCGCCGAAAGACCATGTTTCCCCTTCATTGTAACGCCCTAAGGAAAGCGACAGCGTAATATCGCCCAGTCCGTTTTTACTCTCTGCCGGAGATTCAAAACGCGCCAGCGGTACTTCTATTCCCGCCGTCATGTACGGCGCAAATTTATAGTAACCTTTCATCGTCATTTTAGAAAGGGAAGTAGACCCAGAATTATCTATCACATCCATGGACGGACTTAATTCTAAAGAGGTAACCCTGTCATTGGGCAGTAGATCACGTATTTGTTGTATTTGTGCCCGTAACGCCGGAACCGCTAACAAACACACGGCCAGCAGTGCAACATATTTTTTCAGCATAAAGCCTCCTAAAGGTGGAATAAAAACAACGAATTTATGATAGCAATTGCGGTTTTTTTTGGAAAGCTGAAAAATTAATTAGTCTTGCAAACCTAATTTGCAGCGCAACAAAACAATTTGTTGTTCCAAATAATTGTGCGCTTTTAAAGACAGGTGGGTATCGCGCGAAGCAGCAATATCAAAGGCCAAAGCTTGTTCGTAGCAGCTTAAGGCACGCTGCAAATCTTTATCGGTGCCGCATCCATTGGCGAGCAAATCCGCCAGCATCAGCCACACGGCAGGATCTTTCTTTTGCGTAGCTAAAATCTGCACCCATTTAAAAATCAGCGGATAATACTGCGCATCCTTCTCTTTATAGAATAGTTTTGCTAAACGGTACATCGCCTCTTGGTCTCCGGCACTGGCTCGTTGGTCTAGTTGTTTGTATAATTCCCGGCGCGCCCGGGCCAGCGAAATCTTACGCCGACCATAGCCAAAGCGCATCCACAAATAACTTATTGCAATCAGCAGAAGTATTAAAATTGCAAAAACTCTCATACTGTAAGTATAAAATTTTTGGTATAAAAAGGCAAACGACTTATTTTTGGGGAGTAAGTTTCACAAAATTTATCAAAGAAAAATGCTTTCTTTCTAGGCGTTGGCGACTGAGCGTGTACTGTGAAAGGGCGGAGCCCGAGGTACCCGAAAGAGCCGAGAACAACGAAAGAAAGCATTTTTATAAGATAAACTACGGAGAGGGAGGGATTTGAACCCTCGAAGCCTTGCGGCTTACAGGTTTTCGAGACCTGCTGTTTCAACCACTCACACACCTCTCCAAATCTAGTTATATTATAGCAAACTTCGCTGGTATCGCTAAATGCTACAATATAGGAAATTTATTTCAGGAGTTTTTTATGGCAGAATGTTCACACGATTGCAAAAATTGTTCGCAAAATTGCGAACAGCGCACCGAGCCGCAAAGTTTTTTAGAGAAATTAAATCCGCACGCCCGCGTCAAAAAAGTCATCGCGGTTTGTAGCGGAAAAGGCGGTGTAGGTAAATCTATGGTAACAGCTTTGCTTGCCGCCGCGGCGCAGAAAAAAGGCCTGCGCGCAGGCGTGTTGGATGCCGATATTACCGGGCCGTCTATTCCTAAAATGTTTGGCGTACATGAGCATGCGGTAGGAGACCAAAGCGGCGTCTATCCCGTGCAATCGGCGGGCGGCGTGCAGCTAATGTCACTCAATTTACTGTTGGAAAATGAAAATGACCCGGTCATTTGGCGCGGGCCAATTATCACAGGCACGGTCAAACAATTTTGGACTGAAGTAATTTGGGACGATGTGGATATTTTGTTTGTGGATATGCCGCCGGGCACGGGCGATGTTACGCTGACAGTATTTCAAAGTTTACCTGTAAACGGCATTGTGTTTGTCACGTCGCCGCAAGAATTGGTAGGGCTTATTGTGGAGAAAGCTGTCAAAATGGCTAAGATGATGAATTTGCCGCTAACGGCCCTAGTAGAAAATATGAGCTATTTCAAATGCCCGGACTGCGGCAAAGAGCATGAAATTTTCGGCAAAAGCCACTTGGCCGAATTAGCGCAAAAATACCAAATCGCTGCAACGGCACGCCTGCCGTTAAGCGCCGATATTGCAGCCGCAGCAGACCGCGGCGGCGTAGAGGGTTTAACCTTGCCGCAATTGGAAACGGTCTTAAACAAACTGGAATAAATCTAATTTTTTGTTGAAAAATAGAAAAAGCCCTCCCCATCGTACAGGGAGGGCTTTTTTTTGGAAAAGTGAAAGTAGGGCTTGACTCGTTTTTTTTTTTTGGTAAACTATCTGTGGTCTTAAATTGCAAGAAATCATTTTTTGACACCCCTTGCGATGTGTCGCAAGGTTACAAAACAATATAGGAGAATATATGAAAGAAATAAGAAACAATATCATAAATAAGGTCCATCCTGAGGGGTCGTTACTCAGGATCTACAACTTCCTGGGCCGCTGCAAAATAATGGAGTTATTTTCTCATTTAATAAACGACACCAATAAGGGAGATTTCCGAACCCTGCGGGCCGCCAAACACTCGGCAATGACGACCCTATCTACTAATGGCTTTACGCTCATTGAATTACTGGTCGTAGTCCTTATTATTGGTATATTAGCCACTATTGCATTGCCGCAATATCAAACTGCGGTGGATAAAGCTAATTACAGTACCATGATGGCCGCGGTGCGCGCGCTGAAAAATGAGCAAGAACTGTACTACATGGCCAATGGTAACTATACTACCGATTGGAGTAATATGGAAGGCGTACTACCGGGGCAATGTAATGGTGGGAATAATTGCGGTAAATTTGTATTATCTATGGCGATAACTAATGAGGTGGGTTATTATGTGTATGGTTATTTACAAAAAGATAAAGTCGGAGTGGGGAATTCTTTTTTGATGTATTTAGATCATTCACCTAGTCCCGGTAAAATTCTGTGTTCTGCTTATTTAGCCGATAATGAGCGCGGCCGGAAATTATGCGCCACTATGGGAACGCGGATAGGTGGAGTGAATGAAAATTGTGCCGGAGGTTGTACGGTTTATAAGCTGTAGTATATTTATTTCCTAACCCAACATACCCGATACTTCTTTCTATATTAAATGCTACAATAATATCATAGGAAGTTTCGGTATGTCAGATTTAACACTAAGTATATGCGCGCAAACCATTGGCGATTCGCCTACACTGAATATTAATGCGTTGGCCCGCGCCCTTAAACAAGCAGGCAAACCGCTTATTCACCTGGGCGGTGGAGAGCCCGTGTTCCCCGCGCCGCAAGCCGTGGTGGACGCGATTATCGCCAAAGCACAAACGCGCAACATTAAATATACGCCGTCGTCCGGCACGCCGGAGCTCAAAGCGGCCGTTGCCCAATATACCCAAAAATATTATGGCTACACGCCTGCGCCGGAAACCATTTTAATTTCCGCCGGAGCCAAACAAGTTTTGTTTAATTTCCTGCTTGCCGCCACAGGTCCGGGCGATGAAGTTATTTTTCCCGCACCGTACTGGGTCAGTTATCCCGAAATGATAAAGCTTGCCGGAGCAACCCCTGTAGTAGTACGCCCCGCTAAAGGCTTGCAAATTACATTGGACGAACTCGCCGCTGCGATTACAAACAAAACGAAAGCCATTTTGCTCAACAGCCCCAATAATCCCTCGGGCCTTATTTTTGACGAGGATTTTATCAAAGGTGCGGTGGAACTGGCCGAGCAGAAAAATATTTTTCTTTTTATGGATGATATTTATCATCAACTCGTTTTTGACGGCAAAAAATGCCCTAATCCCTGCGCGTACAGCCACAATAGCCAAAACTTGGTGATCGCAAACGGTGTTTCCAAGTTATATGGGCTGACGGGATTGCGCATCGGGTGGGGTGTGTCGGAAAACAGGTCCTTAATCAGCGCCATGGGCCGCATACAGGCCCAAAGCACTTCGTGCAATTGTGATTTGTCAGAGGCAGCCGCTACGGCGGCACTCTTGGGGGATCAGGCCTGTATTGAGGACCTGCGTTCTTTACTGGAGCAGAATAGAAATGTCTTGCTGGCGGAGTTGGACAAAATCCCGCATATCGCCGTGCAAAAACCGCAAGGCACTTTTTATTCTTTTGCCGATTTTAGCTATTATAATGCCGACTCGCAAGCACTTGCGCAGTATTTACTGGAACAGGCATTGGTAGCTGTGGTGCCCGGAAAAGCCTTTGGGATGGACGGACACTTGCGCATTAGCTTTTGCGCCTCCCGCGACAGTATTGTTACGGGAGTCCAACGAATAGCCGCGGCGCTAAAAAATCTGAAGTAAGAGGAATAGATTAAGATGAACACAAAAAATGCAAAACCGGATTTTTATAAACCGGACTACGGGCTGGAACATTCCGGCCTGACTACCACCAAGACCGTGTACTGGAACTATTCCACTCCGGCCTTGTACGAAGAAGCCATTAAACGCAGCGAGGGAAACGTCGTTTATGGCGGGCCGCTGTGCGTAAGCACCGGCAAACACACGGGCCGCAGCCCTAACGACCGCTTTTTCGTCAAAACGAAAAACGTAGAAGGGAAATTGTGGTTTAGCAAGGGTAATGTCGGTATTGACGAAAAATACTGGGATATTATTTTTGAAAAAGCTAAAAAATACGTAGCCGACAAGGAACTCTTTGTGCGCGACGCGTATGTGGGGTCCAGCGAAGAATCCCGCCTCAAAGTGCGTGCCATTACCGAATGCGCGTGGAGCAACTTATTTGTCAAAAATATGTTCATTGAGCCGGCAAAAGAGGAATTGAAAACCTTTGTGCCGGAGTTTACGCTCATCTGCCTGCCGCGCTTGAAAGTAGACCCGAAAACTGACGGCACCAACTCTGAAACGGTCATTGTAACAAACTTTGAAAAGAAAACCGTATTGGTCATCGGCAGCGAATACGGCGGCGAAAACAAAAAATCTTTGTTTACCGTAATGAACTATCTCTTACCGCAGAAAGGTATTATGACGATGCACTGCTCCGCCAACGTGGGCGATAAAGGCGACAGCGCCATTTTCTTTGGTCTGTCCGGCACGGGCAAAACGACTTTGTCTGCCGACGTTTCCCGCGGGCTCATCGGCGATGATGAACACGGCTGGGATGCCTCGGGCGTGTTTAACTTTGAGGGTGGCTGCTACGCCAAAGTCATCCGCTTAAACCCGGAAGCCGAGCCGCAGATTTATTCCACGACCCAGCGCTTTGGCACGGTGCTTGAAAACGTCGTTTTTGACCCGGAAACAGGCAAACTCAATTTAGATGATGATACCTTGACGGAAAACACGCGCGCGTGCTATCCGCTCAATTTTATCAGCAACTCCGTAGCCAGCAAACGCGCCGGACATCCGAAAAACATCATTTTCCTAACGTGTGATGCGTTCGGTGTCATGCCGCCGATTTCCAAACTCAATCCCGACCAGGCCTTGTACCACTTCATCAGCGGTTACACTGCCAAAGTAGCCGGTACGGAAAAAGGTGTCAAAGAGCCGACCAGCACGTTCTCCACTTGCTTTGGCGCGCCGTTTATGCCCCTGCACCCGGACACATACGCGCAACTACTCAAAAAGAAAATTCAAGAGCATAACGTGGATTGCTGGCTCGTAAATACGGGCTGGATTGGCGGCCCGTACGGTGTGGGTAACCGCATCAGCATTAAATATACCCGCACTTTATTAAATGCTGCGTTGGATGGCAAACTCGCCAAAGTGCACTTTACTACCGACCCGGTATTTGGTTTCCAAATTCCGACCGAGTGTGAAGGTGTACCGTCTGAAATTTTGAATCCTATGAACTTATGGACCGACAAAGCTGCCTATATGGAAAAATATGAAAGCCTGGCCAAAGCGTTCGTAGAGAATTTTAAGAAATATGAGGACGGAGTGTCTAAGGAAGTACTGGCTGCGGCGCCGAAAGTGAAAACCGCCGCTTAAAATCTGCGGGGCCTGTATTGAATTATAGGCCCCATATATACTAGAATAAATTCAAACTTATTACGAAAGGAGATTTAAATATGGCAAAAGCAAATGCAAAATTTATGGCCCCGTTAACACCTAGCGCCAATTTGGCCGCTGTGGTGGGAGCTACCCCTCTTCCGCGCACGGAAATTGTTAAAAAGATGTGGGATTACATCAAAAAGAACGGCTTACAGGACAAGACCAACAAACGGATGATTAATTCCGATGCCAAGTTGGCCGCCATTTTTGAAGGCAAAAGCCAAATCAGCATGTTCGACATGAGCAAATACATTTCCAAGAACGTGAAATAGTAATTTGTGTGTTACATAAAATACCCCCTCTGAAGGGGGTATTTTTATGTAAAAAAATCACATTTTACGTAGCATTTGTTTCATAACAGCAGGATGTAAGCCGGGAGCTACCCGACAACAGATTTTTTATTTGCTTTCAGATAAACCCAGTACGGATAGAATACTATCGACGGGCAGCCGCAGCAGCTGCGGCACGTGCCCGTTGGTCCTGGTTGTAAGAATCTTTCAATTGGTTAATATCCATTTGTAGCAACTTCATAACGGCCTGTTGATTATATTTTTTAGCAATATCTAAGGCAGTCAATCCGGCTTTTGTTTTGATAGTTTTATCGGCATCATTAGCAAGTAAAATCTTCACTACGGGTCCATACCCTTTTTGCGCCGCCCAGTATAAAGCTGTTTCCCCTTTTTTGTTTTGCGCATTGATATCCACGCGGTATTGCATCGTCAGCGGAGAAAGCAAGGCAAGCACGGTATCCGGATGATTATAACGCGCTGCATATAACAAAGCCGTATTTCCGTCCTTATTAGCGGCGTTCACATCTGCCCGGTAAGCCAGTAAATTGCGCACGCTTACTGTATCGCCTAAGGAAGCAGAAATAATTAACGGGGTATTGCCTTGCGCATTTTTAACATTGGGGTTTACCCCCCCTTTTAACATTCCCAAAACACCGACTAAATTCTTTTGTGTACTGGCCCTGAATAAGGTATTTGCATCCAATCCGGCCTTTACGCCATTCTGTAGAAATAGATTGATCAATTCATAATTTTTCTTATCAACGGCCAAACTCATGGGAGTTTGGTGATAATTATTAGATAAGTTCAAATCTGCGTTGTCATACACCAACAGCCGGGTAATTTCATCATGCCCCATGTATACACTGCGCAGTACGGCCGTATCACGCGTGTTATAATTCTGCTGATTTACGTCTGCACCTAAAGCAAGCAGATGCTCCACCGCTTCCACATTGCCCATAGTAACTGCCGCCAATAATAAACTGTCCCCTCGGCTATTAACAATATTAGGATCTGTAATTTTAGTACGCAGTAAGTCAAAAAATGCCTGCGTATTTTTTGTACGTAATGCTTCGGTAGCTTCCTCGGCTAATTCCTGCGGGGTTTGGCGGGTAGTATTGATTTTTAATGGAGTAGATTTCGCAGGTTTAGAGGAAACGGAAATATTTTTAAGCGTCCATAATACTAACACCAACAGTGGCAGCATTGCCAACACAAACAACCAGGTCTTAGGCTTTCGCTGTATTGCCTGACGAACCACTGGCTTTACTTCCCTTACACTGCTTTGTGAAGGATTTTTCTTAAATGCCATTTATTTCCCCGTATGTTTTTGCTTCAGATGCAAATATGCAGCACGGGCAGCATCTTGCTCGGCTAATTTTTTACTGTGTCCTTTCCCGACACCCAATTGCTTACCACCCATGGATACTTCTACAGTGAAAATCTTATCATGCTCCGGACCGACGGTTTGCACTACCTCGTACTGGGGGACTCCGTGCGAGCGTTTTTGAATAAGTTCTTGTAAAACGCTCTTAAAATCACCGCTGTCTTGCGTAAGTTCCTGTGTACGCACCCATGGCAAAACAACCTGTTGGGCAGCCTCATAACCGCCGTCTAAATATACTGCCCCAATAATAGCTTCCATCGCATTAGACAAAATACTATCGCGCTGGCGGCCGCCAGTGGATAGTTCCCCATGGCCCAGGCGCAAAAAACGCCCCAACTCCAGCTCTTTTGCCCAAAGATACAGATTATGCCTTGAAACCAAATTTGATTTGATTTTAGAAAGCACCCCCTCTTCGCTATGCGGGCACTGGCCGTAAATATAGTCGGCCACAATAGCTCCTAATATACTATCGCCCAAGAACTCCAGCCGTTCGTTATGAACAGCCGCCCGGTGTTCGCCTGCAAAAGACTTATGAGTGAGTGCTTCCTTTAAAATGTCCGTATCCTCAAAGCAGTAACCTATAATAGATTCTAACTCTGTCGGCACGGGTATAATTTATTTTTTGGCGTTGGCTTCAATATAGCTAACAGCTTCGCCCACAGTTTTGATTTTTTCCGCCTTATCGTCAGGGATTTCAATGTCAAATTCTTCTTCTAAGGCCATGATGAGTTCCACGGTATCCAAAGAATCGGCACCCAAATCGTTGACGAATTGGGCTTCCGGTTTTACCTGATCAGCTTCTACACCCAATTGTTCCACGATGATATTTTTTACTCTTTCTTGTACGTTTTCTACAGACATGTTGTCCTCCGAATATAACCTAAATATACAGTCCGCCATTGACGGCCAACACGTGCCCTGTGATATAGGCTGCGTCCTGGCTGGCCAAAAACATTACTGCTTTGGCGATATCCTGCGGTTCTGCAAATCTTCTTAGCGCGACCGCTTGCAACGCTTTTTCCTTCATTTCTTCGCTTAAAGCGTCCGTCATAGCCGTACGCACAAAACCCGGTGCGACCGCATTGACACGCACGCCGCGCGAACCAAATTCCTTTGCCAACGATTTAGTCAATCCGATAATGCCTGCTTTGCTGGCTGCATAATTGGCTTGGCCTGCATTGCCCATTTGTCCGATAACAGACGAAATATTGACAATATTGCCGCTGCGTTTTTTAAACATTACTTTCAAAGCCGCTTTGGACATCAAAAAAGTGCCTGTTAAATTGACACTAATAACGTCGTTCCAATCGGCCTCACTCATGCGAACGGTTAAACCGTCTTTAGTAATCCCCGCATTATTGACCAGCACATCCAAACCGCCCAGCTCCTTGACCGTATTTTCAATGAACGTCTCACAATCAGCCGAACTGGAAATATCGGTCCGTTGTCCAAAAACTTTTCCGCCGAATGCCTGCAATTTTTTTACGGTATCTTGCACGACATTTTCATGTGTACCGCAAATGGCAACCGCGGCACCGGCCTTTGCAAATTCTTCCGCGAGCGCATAGCCAATACCACGCGTCGCTCCCGTAACAGCTACCACCTGACCTGCAAAATCAGCCATTGTGTTCCCCCTGCTGTTCCTGTTCTATTTTAGCAAATACATCCTTGAGTGCGGCGATTTTATTCGATACATCTGCTACAAAATTCTTTTTTACCAGTTTTTGCGCAGTTTTTAAAGCATTAAAAATGGCTACTTCATTTGATTTTCCATGCGCAATAATAGCCACCCCATTTACGCCCACCAGCGGTGCACCGCCGTATTGGTCCGGATTGGTATGGTTTTTTACAGCCTTAAAAGCAGCTTTAGACATTAAGGCACCGCAAATTGCAAGCGGACGTTTTTTAACTTCGCGCTTAATCATCCCGAGCATTGCTTTGGCTAACCCCTCGGCTGTTTTCAAAACAATATTGCCGACAAATCCATCGCACACAATCACATCAGTCGTGCCTGCATTCACATCACGTCCTTCTGCCGTGCCAATAAAATTCACGCCAATTTGACGCATATATGGTATGGTATGTTTGACCAGCATATTGCCTTTGGTTTCCTCTTCACCAATAGACAAAATGCTTACTTTCGGTTTTACCACGTCAAACACCTTTTCCATATAGGTAGACCCCATTACGGCAAATTGCAACAAATGTATTGGTTTGCAATCGGCATTCGCCCCGGCATCTAACAGTAAGCTCACCCCCTGATACGTCGGCATCGGGCTGGCAATTGCCGGACGCAACACTCCTTTGATACGTCCCATACCAAACAAAGCAGCCACCATAGCCGCGCCGCTGTGTCCGGCAGAAACAAACGCATCCGCCTGTCCTTTATGTACCAGTTCCGCACAGACTACGATGCTGGCATCTTTTTTGGTACGGACCTCTTTGGACGGCTCTGCCCCCATGTCAATTACTTTGGGGGCGTGCACAATAGAAAGATGTTTGGGTAAATCCTTGTGTCCCAGAGAAGATAGCTCCTGGCGCAGGACAGTTTCGTCACCCACCAAGATAATCTCACAACCCAACTGCTTGGCCGCTGACAACGCGCCGAGCACATTAGGTTTGGCTCCGAAATCCCCGCCTAAAGCATCCAGGGCTATCTTAATCATAGGAAAAAGTTATTTTGCTTCTTCTTTTTTGGCTGCCTTTTGGGCAACAACTACACGGTCTTTATAAAACCCGCAAGAAGGACACACATTATGCGGTAGGCGCATCGCTTTGCAATTCGGGCACTCTACCAGCTGGGCCACTTCAATTACCGAGTTATGAGATCTTCTCAAATCTCTGCGGGAACGAGTATGTTTTTTCTTCGGATTAGGCATTTTGTTACTCCTCTACGTATATACGTCTGATTTATTTAAATTTTCCTTTCAATATCGCAAACGGCGAAAGGATTTCCGGCCTACAGTTGCACGGACCTTCGTTCAAATTTATTCCGCATTGCGGGCACAACCCCTTGCAATCCGGACTGCATAAAAACTGAATATCCTCGGTCAACGCAAGCGTCTGCCTCACAAGGGACATTATATCAATTATTTCAGCGCTTGCGCTAGCCGTCTCTAAAAAATTTTCATCAAAGGACTGCTCTGTCTCTTTCAAGCAGCGGTCGCAACGCACGCTGCGTTTTCCCCACACGCGGCCGCGCACCGTAATTTCTTTTCCCGTTGGCCAAAATTGCAATTCCACTCGTACCTGCGTAATTTGGTTAGGCTGTGTGAAAATGCCCTGAAAATACTTAGGGGCCAATTTAGTCGAACAATTTAAACCGCCATTACGCAAAATATCCTGCGTACGGAATTTCAAATCCTCCGGAACTTCATAGTCCTGATAAAAAGGAGCGTCCATATATATTATTGTAGCAAATAAATCTATTTCAGACAGGCAAGACATAAAAAAATAAACCTTTGCGTGAATTTTGTAGAAAATGTATAATGAGGGGGTAGTTCATTTTTAGTCAAAAGGAGAGATAGTAAGATGAAAAAATTAGTATTAGCGGCTGTGCTCTTGAGCATTCTATGCGCGTGGCCAACTGCTGTTTCCGCCAAGGATGCTTCTTGGCTCAAATTGTCCCTGTGGGGTGACATTGCAGTGGGTGTGTCCAATGGTACCGATACTGTCCACGGATTGGATTTTGGTATTGGTTCTACCACAAATCACGTATGCGGCGTGCAACTGGACCTCATCTATTCTCACGTCAACCATGATTTGAATGGTGTGCAGGCCTCTTGGATCTATGCCTCAGCTCCTTCCTTTAACGGGGTGCAATCTTCCTTGATAGATGTCGCAGATCATTTCAATGGTGTTCAATGGGGTTTAGCAAACATCAACAAACAACATTTTACCGGCGTGCAGTTGGGCTTAGCTAACTATAACAAAGGAGATTTTACCGGTATTCAATTGGGTTTAGGCAATTATTCTAATAGCTTTACCGGTGGTCAAGTGGGTTGGTTGAACATTGCTAAAGATGTGAAAGGCTTGCAGTTCGGCTTTGTAAACTATACCGAAACCATTTATGGTTTGCAAATCGGTTTAGTCAACATTGCCACCAAGAACTGGTTACCGGCGATGATTTTCATCAACGGACGTTTCTAATATCAGTTTTTGAAAAAAACCCCGCTCGTTGGAGCGGGGTTTTTTATTTAATCTTGCTTTAATTATCAAGCACAAAGTAATAATCCCAAGTATTATTTCCACTTGGATGTTCTATACCAGACCCCAAGGTTTTGCATACCTGACGCGCCACATCCCCTTTAGAATAACAAGCTATATCTCCCCGTTTAAAATTAATTTCACTGCCTTCATCAGCATAATCCGCAAAATACTGTAAATAACGAATGCTAGCGTCACCCGCTTGGGCATTGGTCGGCCCATTCCACACACCATAACGTACCTTGTTTTTACCGCATACATAATATCCATCTGTAGCCTCTTTATAGAATACACAGTCTGCTCCTATCGGGACTTGGATATCTAACACTGTCAAATCGGTCGTATATTCATTGTTTGACAAATAATAAGTAACTTCGGCATCTTTAATGGCACGTACCAAACCCATATATTTTGCCAGATTGGCTTTTTTAACTGCTACTCTATACTGCGGCAAGGCAATAGCCGCCAAAATACCGATAATTAAAACAACGACCAACAGCTCTATTAGCGTAAATGCACGCGCACGCGCCATTCCCGGGGTATACCCACTTGTCATCCCCGAGAGCCGGTATCGGGGATCTCGTTTTTTTCTAAGGCTGAGATTACCGATTACAGCATTCGGCAATGACAAAAGGCTCATATTTACATTTTTCATACACTTCCCTCCTTTTTTCATTCAAACATAAGAAAAGTGTACCAAAAAAAAAAACAAGTCAAGAGCAACCTGCACTTTTCTCGTTTTTTTCGACAAGAAAAGGAAAAAATTTTTTACCAAAAAATAATACCACAAAAAACCTCTTTTCCCAAAAACGGGAAAAGAGGTACCGGTAAAAGGATAGCTTACTCTTTCATTTTTGAAAATTTTGGATATAAGACGTCGGTAAATTTATCAAATTCTGCTTCTCCGCCGCGTATTTTAAGATTAACAGATAACACATATACTTTATCCGTCAAAATTTCGCGCCAGTTATCCGGAAATTTGACAAAATCTTTAAAGGTGGTAATTAGCGGCATACCCGCGCGCGTATCCTCAAAGGTGCGCAAATGCGCTTCATTATAGGTATGATGATCCGCAAAACGCCACACTTGCTTGAGAGAAAGCCCCAAACGTTTAAGTGTTCCTTCAAATGTTTCCGGATGCCCTAAAGCACTCACACACGCTACTTCTCCCTTAATATCCTTCAAGTCTATTTTCTTGGCTTTACATACATCAAAATAATAATCCGGCTCATGTACACTTTCCAAAATTTCTACCAAATCATTTTGTTCGCGGATTTTATCCTTGGCATTTTCTAATTCACGCTCCGTCGCCTGGTCACAATGGGTTAATACCACCAAATCAGCCCGCTTGAGCGCCGTTAACGGTTCGCGCAAATTCCCCATTGGCAGCAGCTCCCCCCCTCCAAACGGATTCTTTGCATCAATCAAAATAATATTAGCGTCACGTTTGAGTTTATGGTGTTGCAAACCGTCATCCAGTAGAATAATTTGGCTGCGAAACTGGCGCAAGGCTTCTGTGGCAGCTGCGGCCCGGTTGCGTCCTATTACAACAGGTACCTTATATTGGATGAGCAAGCGGCTCATCATATACGGCTCATCTCCCGCCAAACGCCAATCAGCATCCGGGTTATCAAACAAAATTACCACATTATTTTTGTCCTTTTGACGTTTGTATCCACGTGAGACAATACTGACACGGATTCCTTTTTTAGCTAATTCCGTAGCCGCCAACAATACTGCTGTTGTTTTGCCCGTTCCGCCAACAGTAATATTACCAATACATACCACACGGGAATTAACTGTTTGTGCCGTTTTCCAACCACTTTCATACGCTAATAAATTGAGTTTAACCGTCCAACCATATATCTTACTGGCTATTTGCAGCAGTAACCGGCCCACCCAATTTCTTTTTAGCTTTTCCCTGAGTAATACAAAATCCATGCCTGCTCCTCCCGCATTATGTGGTTATATTTTAGCATTTATTTTCCTTTTTGTTGCAGGGCTTCCTATCTCGTCAGAATAAAGCCTTGAAAATTGCTATAATAAGATTATGCGCTTTCAAAAATCTCCTTCGTATTTTTGCCAATATGCCGCTTTAAAAACGGTCTTTTTCAGCGTGCGCTTATTACCGTACCGGACTGCTTGTGCGCTGGGACGCTTATTGACCGGTACCACTGCGCATTTTATGAAGAAGCGTTTTGCGCGTAGTGTACGCGACGTACAGTTGGCTTTCCCTGAAAAATCCATTCAAGAAGCCCGTGCTATTGCGATGCAATCCTGGCGCAATATGGGACAAATTTTTGCGGAATTTGTTCACTTGTCTGCAATGTCCCGGGAAAAATTTTTACAAAAAGTAGAAGTACGCGGTACAGAAAAATTATTAAAAGCCCGCCAGGAAAAAGGCGGACTTATTCATACCGGACATTTTACCAACTGGGAAGCTTTTGGCCTGGCGGCTGGGGCAATCGGGTTGGAGGCCAATGTAATGGCCCAAAAAGTAGATAATCCGTATGTGGACGAAGAAACCAACCGTTTGCGCCACACTTTCGGTGGTGTTACCGTCTATAGTAATCATCACGCTAATCCTTTTTTTACCGCAGTACGGCTGCTTAAAAAACACCAATTACTGGGCATTTTAACAGACCAAAATGCCATCGCCAGCGAGATTTTTCTGCACTTTTTAGGCCGGGCAGCAGCGGTTTCGCCCATTACAGCTCTATTATCCATTAAACTGCAAATCCCGGTTTTCCCTGTTGTCGTCACGCGCGAAAACGGTAAACTGGTTTGTACGGTAGAAGAAGCCTTGCTTCCCCCTGCTGAATACAGCCAGGAAAACATCCGCGCTTTTACACGCAGACTGACTGATATTTATGAACGGTGGATACGCCAAAATCCGGGCAATTGGTTATGGGCGCATAACCGTTGGAAACGAGAACAGGAAGGAAACCGTTGGTTTAAGGAGCATCCCAAATGTCAAATCAAGTAAAGGCAGTATTCTTTGACCGGGACGGTACTTTAATTCATGAAAAACCGGGCACCTATTTATCTGACCCGGCGGCTGTACGGTTGTATGCTCCCGTTAAACCCGCACTGCAAAAACTTGCCCGGGCAGGATTTCAATTTTTTATTGTCTCCAACCAATCCGGTATCGGCCGCGGCTATTTTACCGAAAAAGAAGTGAATAAAGTCCACGCACGTTTATGCCAACTACTTTGGCCTGTAGAAATACGTGAAATTGTGTTTTGTCCGCACGCACCCGATGAGCAATGTGCTTGCCGCAAACCCGGTACGCTGCTTGGAGAGCGCTTGGTTAAAAAATACCACATTGACACTGCTCATTCTTTTATGGTCGGCGATAAAAAAGCAGATATACAATTTGGACATACCTTAGGTTTGCACACCATTTTGGTAACTACTGCTAACGGTAAAAACCATCTAAAAAAATATCCCGATTTAAAGCCAAACTTTGTTGCCAGGGATATGCTATCTGCAGCACGCTATATATTAAAGGAGAAAAGAAATGCGTAAAATATGTCCCTGTGCGTTGGTTTTATTCTTAGTGGCAGCGTGTCATTGCCCGTGTAAAAAGCAAACTTCGGCGGCACTTCCATCGGTAGAAGAAACCTCGGTAGCTGCCGCTCCGCAAGCACCAATTACCGATGAAAAACCAACGGAAATAACCGCTTCTTCTGTTCCGCAAGTGCAAACAGAACAGCAACCCGCCGCCGCAGCTGCCGCAAAAATAGTCACAAACCCCAAACCGCAAACTCCGCGCGTCACCGTTACAAAAGCTGTCGTCCCTGCAACAGAACAAATTACAACTCCCGCCCCGTTTACTCCCACTTTCAAGGGAGAAGAAATCATCAATACCAATGACCGTATGTTGCATCCATACGCCGCTTTGGTGCCGGATGCCTCGGCCCTCCAAACCGCCCCGTGGGCGTATGAACAATTAAAATACGGGCTCTATTATTCGTTCATAAAAGCAGGTACTGCCTACATTCATAACCGGGGTATCGTCAATATTAATGGCCGTCCGGCCTATCTATTTCAAACAACAGCTTTTTCCGCTTCAGTCATTGATACGGTATTTAAAGTACGTGATATCAATCAATCCTGGTTAGATGCAGCGGAATTTTATTCCTATGGATACGGCCAAAGCGTACGTGAGGGAAATTATAAGCGTGATGAATGGTTGGAATTTGATTATCCCGCTAAAAAATATGTAGGAAAAATCCAAAAAAAGGAAGCCCCGAAAACGATTTCCGGTCCGTTGGATATAAAGGTATTAGATATGCTCAGCGCGCTGTACTATGTCCGCGCCCAAAAATTAGAAGTTGGCAAAGATATCAGTTTTGATATTATTAACCGCGAAAAACAATACCCGCTGCTGGTTAAGGTACTTAAAAAAGAAACCGTCAAAACACCCGCCGGAAAATTTAACTGTGTTATTGTAGAGCCGCAATTTCGCGGGGAAGGTATTTTTGTCGCCAAAGGCAAAAGCCTAAAGGTATGGTTGACCGACGACGAATATAAAATGCCTGTCAAGATGTCCGTAGAAGTATTTATAGGCTCCGTATCAGCCGAACTGTTAGAGTACCAAAGACAAGCACCTGTAAATATTTTATAATGATTTGATAGAGGGTACCCCTTATGAAAACTGTAACTACCAAAAGACTCAAGGAAATTTTGAAAGCCTTTAAGGGCAAAGAAATGATTGTGGTCGGTGATGTAATGCTAGACCATTTTATCAAAGGTTCTGTATCGCGTATTTCGCCAGAGGCCCCGGTTCCGGTGGTCGCTGTGAACAAAGAATTTTTTGTAGCAGGCGGCGCCGGAAATGTAGCTGTAAATCTGTCTGCTTTGGGTGCCAAACCGACCTTGGTATCCGTTGTTGGACGTGACGCAGGCGGAGAACTGTTAAAGGATTTTCTGCATAAACAAAATGTCAATATCCGGGCTATTTCCGAGGATTATGACCGTCCTACTACCCAAAAAATCCGTGTGATGGCTGAACAGCAACAAATTGTCCGTTATGACCGAGAAAGCAAACAAACCATCGGGCATAGCATAGCAACGGAATGTATGAAAAATTTTGAGCTTGCCCTTAAAACAGCCAAAGGTGTTATTTTGTCCGACTACGGAAAAGGAATGCTGAGCGACCGTAACATTAAAGCTCTTATTGACGCTTGCCGCAAACACAAAATTCCTGTATGTGTAGATCCCAAAATTGATAATTTCAAAAAGTACAAAAACATCACCTGCATGACTCCTAATACCAAGGAAGCGTGGGAAGGGGCAGGCGAGTCTCCCAAATCCGGCGAAGAAGCCATTGAAAAATTAGGACAGAAAATTTTGAAAATGCTCAACGCGCAGTCTATTTTAATTACCCGCAGCGCCGACGGTATGAGTCTGTTTGAAAAAGGGCAAAAGAAACCCATTACCGTAAAGGCCACCGCGCAGGAAGTATTTGATGTTACAGGGGCAGGCGACACCGTTATTTCTGTTTTCACGCTGGCCTTAGCATGCGGAGCTAAATTGCATGAAGCCGCCGTACTTTCCAATTACGCTGCTGGCATTGTAGTCAGCAAATCCGGTACGGCTACCGTCACCGTCCAAGAAATAGAGAAGGTACTTCCATGAGTGATATTTTAATAGTCATTCCGGCCCGGTATGGTTCTTCACGCTTGCCGGGTAAAATGCTTAAATTATTGGCGGGCAAACCCGTGGTGATGCACGTGTACGAGGCGTGTAAAAAGGCCAATGTGGGCGACGTATTAATTGCCACTGAAAGCCAATTGGTAGTAGACGCTTTGGCCAAATTCGGCGCAAAAGCTGTGCTGACCAGCGACCAATGCCAAAGTGGCACGGACCGCGTGTATAAAGCGGCTAAAAACCGGCCGGAAAAAATTGTCATTAATGTACAAGGAGATGAGCCATTTATCGCGCCGGCCACCGTACAAAAAATTGCCGCGCTTTTACAGGCTGAGCCGAATTGCGATATTGCCTCTGCGGTTGCCCCGACATTAGACGAGGCAAAAATTGATAATCCCAACTGCGTCAAGGCGGTCCTGAACAAAGACGGAAAGGCTTTGTATTTTTCGCGCTCACGCGTACCGTACAAACGCGATATTACCGACGAAAATAAAAATATCCCGTACTGGCAGCATTGCGGCATTTACGGCTACCAGCGCAAGGCATTAGAACACTTTGTCAGCTTGCCGCAAAGTCCGCTGGAAAAATTGGAAAAACTGGAGCAATTGCGTGCATTGGAAGCTGGCATGACACTTAAGTGTGTCATCATAGATTCAGCGGGTCCAGCCATAGACACCGCGCAGGATTTACAAACGGCTGAAGAATATTTTAAAATAGCATAAAGCGAGAACTCCCGCTTCGGCGGGAGTTCCTCTTTTTGGGGCAGATTTATTTTTATTTATTAGGAGTCTTTTATGTCAAAATTCATTATTATTACAGGCGGTGTAGTCAGTTCTTTAGGAAAAGGCATATCCGGGGCAAGTATCGGAAAATTGTTACAGTTACACGGACTCAAAGTCAATATGATTAAATGCGACCCGTATATTAACGTAGACCCCGGTACGATGTCCCCCTACCAACACGGCGAAGTATTTGTAACTGTAGACGGCGCGGAAGCCGATTTGGATTTGGGCCATTACGAACGCTTTTTAGACGTAGAAATGACCAAGGGTAATACCAATACCGCTGGCAGCATTTATCAAACCGTTATTGACAAGGAACGCCGCGGCGAGTATTTGGGCGCGACGGTGCAAGTCATTCCGCACATTACCAATGAAATCAAAAAACGCTTTTGCGCATTTGAAAAAGATTTTGATGTGTCTATTATTGAAATTGGCGGTACGGTGGGCGATATTGAATCCTTGCCATTCTTAGAGGCGGCCCGTCAACTCATTCAAGAAAAGGGCCCGGAAAATGTAATTAACGTCCATGTGACCTTAATCCCGTATATTGCCGTGGCACAAGAGCTCAAGACAAAACCCTCGCAGCACTCCGTCAACAAACTGCGCGAATTAGGTATTCAGCCCAGTATGCTGATTTGCCGCACCGAAAAACCACTCTCAGCCAAGCTTAAAGATAAACTGGCGCTGTTCTGCAGTGTACCAGCCACACACGTCATAGAATGTGCCGATGCAAAATCTATTTACGATGTGCCGCGCAATTTCTACAAACAAAATGTAGATAAACTGGTAGTCAAATTATTGCATCTCAAACCCAAACACAAAGTAGATGAAAAATGGTTCAAATTTTTTGACAAAGCCTTAAATCCTTCTAAAGTTGTAAAAATTGCTATCGCGGGTAAATACTCCGAATTGCAAGATGCGTATAAATCTGTCAATGAAGCCTTGCGCCATGCGGGTATGAATAATGATGCCAAAGTGCAAATCACTTACATTAACACGGAAAAAGATGACGTCATAGCCAAGCTCAAAGAAGTAGACGGCGTACTTATTCCGGGCGGATTTGGTACGCGCGGCATTGAAGGCAAAATCAAAACTGTGCAATATGCACGTGAAAACAAATTGCCGTTTTTGGGTATTTGCGTGGGGATGCAATGCGCCGTCATTGAAGCAGCACGTAATTTGTGCGGACTGAAAAAAGCTAATTCTACCGAATTTGATCCCAAAACAAAATATCCCGTCGTAGATTTAACCCCGCAACAAAAAAATGTCGTTTACAAAGGCGGCACAATGCGTTTGGGTAATTATACCGCGGATTTGAAAAAAGGCTCGCTGGCGAGCAAATTATACGGCAAAAATAAAATCGTGGAACGTCACCGCCACCGCTATGAATTAAACCCCGCCTATGTGGCGCAACTGGAAAAAGTCGGCCTGAAAGTAACCGGCTGGCACGAGGGTGTATTGCCAGAAATTGTGGAGCGCACGGACCACCCGTATTTTATTGCCGGACAATTCCACCCGGAATTTGGCTCGCGCCCGATGCGCCCGCATCCGCTGTTTGACGGTCTGGTAAAGGCCAGTTTGAAACACCAAAACAAGAAATAAAAATCAAAAAAGCCTCGCCACACAGCGGGGCTTTTTACTAGGAGTTACGGTATAGAAAGTGCCACAACACTCAAAATCCCTGTCATTTTTTCCGAATCCTTGCTTGTTTCAAATTGTCCTTTTCTTAAGTGAAACAGAATATGCTACAATAAAGCGAACGGAGAAAACTATGACGCAACGGATTAGTTTGTTTATCATTGCAAAAAATGAGGAACACAAAATTGCCAAAAGCATTTTAAGTGCAAAGAATTTGGCCAGCGAAGTAATCGTAGTAGACGGTTATTCAAAAGACAAAACCGCCGAAATCGCAGCCGAACACGGTGCTTTAGTGTTCCAACATCCGTTTGAAGGATTTGCTGCGCAAAAAAATTTTGCTTTATCTAAAGTCAGCTGCCCATGGGCGCTTAATCTGGATGCGGACGAAAGCCTTTCCCCTGAATTAAAAGAAAAAATCCGCCACGTTATTAAAGATACTTCACACGCCGGATTTGATATTGCCTTCTCCAATTATTTTTTAGGTAAGCAAATGAAGCACAGCGGACTTAACCATGAATATCACTTGCGTTTGGTTCGCACCGATAAAGCTCATTATGAAGGAGGATTGGTACATGAAGGACTAAAGGTAGACGGCACTGTGGGCAAATTGGAAGAACCCATCCGTCATTATTCGTACGATAGTATTGAAGCTTATTTCCGTAAATTCAATAAATACACCTCTTTAGCTGCCTTACAAATGTACGAAAAAGGCCGCCGCTTCTCCTTGCTATTTGTGCTAGTAACCATTCCGTTTGAATTTATCAAACGCTATCTGCTCAAACTTGGATTTTTAGACGGCATACGTGGTTTTATTTGGGCTTCGTTTTCCGCTTTTTATGTATTTGTAAAGTACATGAAACTTTGGCTGTTGGAACAAAAGAAGGGCCCTAAAAAATGAGTTGGATACTAGCTGTTTTTCTCCTGGTTGGACTGGTTTTATTTTTATATACCGCAAACCGCTGGCAGTTTTGGCGTCCCTCTAAAAAAGGCTTGCTTGCGCTGATGTACCATCACATCGGATACTTGCCGCCAACCGATTGGCAATATCCCTTCACTATTACCCCACAACGCTTTAATCAACAACTGGATAAACTGGCACAACTAGGTTTTACGCCCACACATTGCCGTGATTTATTATCCTCCCAGCCGCCTGCTAAACCAGTATTGCTTACTTTTGACGACGGCACCCTGGATACTTATGAGGCTTTGTTTCCCATTTTGCAAAAACGCCAAATAAAAGCTGTCGTTTTTTTAATTACCGATTTCATTGGCACACAGCCCGATTATATGACATGGGAACAAATAAAACAATTACAACAAAGCGGCCTAGTGGAATTTGGCTCGCACACGTGCAGTCACGCACGCCTGCGCCAATTATCCAATGCAGAAGTCTTGCGCGAACTGACCGAAAGTAAAAAAATCATTGAAGAAAAATTAGGCGTACCTTGCCTTTCCTTTTGTTATCCGTTTGGCTCCGGCGGCTTGGATAAACGCATTCGGCCTTTGGTTTTCCAGGCCGGATACCAATTTGATTTCAGTACCAAACCCGGCATTAATCCCTGGCCGTGGAAAAAGAAAAATGCCTTGCTGCGCGCTTTTCCACGCGGCGGCGAAACAATGACGGATTTTTACATTCAAATCACCCGCGGTAAGAGCAGATTCTAATGATTGCAATGTGTATAACAGCTGTAGCAGGGATAAGCTTAATCAGATGGCTTTGGCCTTTGTTGCGCAAGGAGCAAGCCGCTCTCCCCGTATTACTCATACAAGAAGTAGGCACTCCTTTCTCTGTAGAAAAACACGCCTCAAACGGTCTTTCCCTTAAGCGCGTGGAGCGACTGTTTACCGCTTTGAAACGCAAACAGTTTGCCCCCGTCCTCCCGGAGGATATTATTTCCGGCAAATTGCCCAAGCACCCGGTATTGCTGGTTTTCTCCGGCGGGTACCAGGTCTATATGCAGCTTTTACCCTTATTAGAAAAATATAAATTCTGCGCCACGATAGCGCTTCCAGTGGGTTTGATCGGCCAGTATGATGCCTGGAACAAATCCGGTCCGTGGCAAAATCTACTTACACCAAAACAAATCAGCATTTTGCAAGAAAGCAAACGTATTGCGTTTTTGTCTCAGGGAATAGATAATACTTCTTTGGATTCGTTAGATACAGACCAAGCAATTTGGCAACTAGAAGAAAGCCGCGCCAGGCTAAAAAATTTATACCAGTTATATTCCGCAGCTATTTTGTATCCGCAGCAGACGCCCCGCCGTCCGGCGATACTGGCCGCCGCGCAATCGTTTTATCCACTTCAAATCACGTCTGAACCGGGTAATAATTCTTGGCCGCTTTCTTCCACGGCTTTGCGTATATTTCCAATCCGGCAACGTACCTCTTTAATGCGTTTATGCTGGAAAATGTACCGTCTGTAAAAACGCATCTAATACATTTCTTTGAGCGCAAAATTTTCCATTTTAGATATAATAAATAGAGACGGCCTTTGGCCGGCAGGAGGAAATATGGATATCACTACCATCAACAAACAAGTACAGGCGGAAAGTCTGTTTCTGCAAGATTTGAAACGCGAAGTCAGCAAGGTAATTGTGGGACAAGAGGGACTGATTGAAAAAATGTTGGTTGCCTTATTAGCAGACGGTCATATATTGATTGAAGGTGTACCTGGATTGGCTAAGACTCTGGCCGTCAAAACATTAGCCTCGGCCATTCATGCACAATTCCAACGCATCCAATTTACACCGGACTTGTTACCGGCTGATATCACAGGTACTTTGATTTTTAATCCGAAAGAAGGTACTTTCTCTGCCAAACGCGGTCCTGTTTTTTCTAACTTTGTCCTAGCTGATGAAATTAACCGCTCTCCAGCTAAAGTACAAAGTGCTTTGTTGGAAGCTATGCAGGAACGTCAGGTAACTATCGGTGAGCAAACCTATCAATTGCCTGCACCGTTTATGGTCCTGGCCACCCAAAACCCGGTAGAACAGGAAGGTACTTATCCTCTGCCGGAAGCACAAGTAGACCGCTTTATGCTCAAGGTGCTTATTACATACCCGACCAAACAAGAAGAAAAGCAAATTTTAGAGCGTATGGCCTCGCATCAACCCATTACACTAAATACAAATGTTACGCCGGAAATGATTTTAAAAGCACGCAGCGTGGTAGACAGTATTTATGTAGATGAAAAAATTAAAAATTATATTGTAGAATTGGTTTTTGCTACCCGCGATCCCAAAGCTTACAAACTGGATAAACTGGCTTCCTTTATTGCATATGGGGCCAGCCCGCGCGCTACTATTTTCCTCACTCAGGCAGCCAAAGCCTATGCCTTCTTAAATGGCCGCGGCTACGTCACGCCGGAGGATATCAAAGCCATCGGCCTAGATGTCTTGCGCCACCGTGTGCTGTTAACCTACGAAGCTGAAGCTGAAAATATTTCTTCGGACCAAATTGTACAACAAATTTTTGAAGCCGTAGACGTACCTTAAGGTAGTTTGGGGGTAAATCATGCGCATGGATACCGCCGACATTCTAAAAAAGGTACGACAGATTGAAATACAAACCGGAAAGCTGGTAGAAGAAACCTTTGCCGGAGAGTATCTTAGTACCTTCAAAGGACAAGGGATGGAATTTTCCGAAGTACGTGAATACATCCCCGGCGATGATGTGCGCTCCATTGATTGGAACGTTACCGCGCGCAGCCATGTACCCTACATTAAAAAATTCAATGAGGAACGCGAACTGACGCTCATGATAGCCTGTGATGTATCTGCCTCTCAAAATTTTGGTTCGCGTAACAAATTTAAGCAAGAAACAGCCGCCGAACTGGCTGCTTTATTTGCTTTTTCCGCGCTTAAAAACAATGACAAGGTGGGACTGCTGTTATTCTCGGATAAAGTGGAATTGTTTGTCCCCCCAAAAAAAGGTAAGAAACATATTTTACGTTTAATCCGCGAATTGGTAGCCTTTGAACCCACCAGCACCGGAACAGATATTGCACTGGCACTGACGACACTAAGCAAGGTCATGAAGCGGCAGGGTATTCTGATTTTCATTTCGGATTTTTTGGCCGAGGCAGCTGATTTTGCTAAACCGCTGCAGTTGGCAGCGCAAAAATTTGATTTAATCCCAGTAATTATACAAGACAAATTAGAAAAAGCCCTGCCGCGCGTGCACGCCGCCCTGGATATGCAAGACCCCGAAAGCGGTGAACGCAAGTTCATTTCACTGGCAACTCCTGAAATCAACCGCTTATTATCGCAACGCCAACAAACCTGGATAGAACAGCTCTCCGGTTTATTGCTTCCGCTTAATATAGAAGCCATTTGGGTGGATTCAGCCCGTCCGGCTGCAGATCCGGTGATTTCTTTTTTCAAACAACGCGCAAGGAATATACGCAGATGAAACGGTTATTTATTCTTTTTATTCTATTCTTTTTGTATGCGGGCAATCTCATAGCCCAGCAAATTGATTTGGCAGCCCAACAAATTCCGGCACAAGCCCAATTTGCCCAACCGTTTGATGTGCATTTTGAAATCACCCACACTCCCGGTTATACCGTGAAACTGGACCAACAGACTCTACCGGAAGGATTTTCCTTGGATAAGGATACGCAACAAATTTCTTCTCCTAATACAGTAACTTACGAAGCAACTTTTTTCCCGTTTACCTTGGGAGTCTCAACCTTTACCGCCGTTAATTTTCTCTTGCAAGATTCCAACGGAGAAACGGTGGCGCAGGCTGCTTCAGACCCGGTACAAATACAAGTCAGCCCCGTTAAGTTATTTAAAGACAAAAATATGCGGGATATCCGTCCGCCTTATATTCCTTCCGGGTGGATGTGGTGGCTGCTAGCCGTAATACTATTGGCACTGGCCGTCTATTTCATACGCCGCATACGGCGTAAATCTATCCCTGTATATGCTATGAAAGAAGTACCGGATTTACGTCCGGCAGATGTCATTGCTTTAGATAAAATCCAACAGCTTTTGCAAAGCGGTTTATGGGAAAAAGAACAGTATAAGTTATTTTACAGCGAACTAGGGAATATCTTACGTGAATATCTCTGGCGGCGTTTTCGCTTAGATGTTTCGTCAGATACTTCCGCCGAATTATTACGCCGGGTGCGTACCTTGCCGCAATTGACAGCTTTACAAGTACAATTACGGGCTTTTTTAAATTCGGCCGATTTAGTGAAATTTGCTAAAGTTATCCCGAATGAAGCCACTATGCAACAGGACATATCCCATATACGCACCGTAGTAGAAACCACTTCCCCCCGTCCGGCAATGCAAACCCCGGACCAACCGCAGGAGGTGCGCTAAATGTTTGCTCCGCTTTTCTTAATATCGCTTGTCTTGCTGATGATATCCTTGGCAGCTTCTGCGCTGCTTAAACGTGCCAAGCGGATTACAGGCAGTTTTGTGTTGTTTTTTAGCTGTATTACGGTACTACTCTTTTTGGGAATGTGTTTGGAACGGTTTTATGGCAACCAATTTACTTTCTTGCAACCTCTTTATTTACTCTTGTTACTAATCCCGGTTGGATTATTGGTAACACGCCTTTTTTGGCCAAACGGATTTACAAAACCCATCGGATATCCGTTGGCGGGACGGTTGACTGCTGATTTTTCCGTGACCGCTTTCTTAGCGCGCTGGGCGGAATTGTCCTGCACTTTTATGGCATTAATTCTGTTTTGCTTGGCTTTAGCAAGGCCAGTCGTACTAAGCACCGCCAAGCTCCCCCCTACTCAGGGAATTGATATTATGATGATTATTGATGCCTCGGCCAGTATGAATAAAAATGATTTTTTTCCAACTCGTTTTATCGCCGCGCAGAAGAATGCCATCCGTTTTATCAGCAAGCGTTTTAATGACCGTATTGGTTTAACCGTATTTGCCAAAAATGCTACGCTGGCTGCGCCTCTTACGTTGGACCACGAGGCTTTGCAAGAATTAGTAGCCTCGCTGTACCTCGGGATTGTAGACCCTAATTTAACCGCCATTGGAGATGCCCTGGGAGTTGCGTCCAATCATTTAAAAAACAGTTCTGCCAAAAGTAAGATTATCTTGCTGTTGACGGACGGTTCCAATAATGCGGGTGCCCTCGACCCACTTTTAGCAGCCAAAGCTGCAGCGGCATACGGTATCAAAATTTATACGATAGCCACCGCTAGTCCGCCGGGAGATTCCATTTTCTCCAGTGTGGAAGATGAAATTGATGAAGGGTTACTTATGAATATCGCCAAAGAAACAGGGGGCGCTTTTTACCGGGCCAAAAACGAACAGGAATTACAAGCAATTTACGATAAAATTAATGAAATGGAAAAGACGGACTTTACGCAATCAGCGCGCATCAGCCATTATGATGCTTACCAACCGTTTATATGGTTGGGGCTGGCGTTGCTGTTGGCGGGATTTGCCTTAGGCAAATTGATTTTTATTAGGATACCCTGATTATGGAATTATTTGCCTCTCCTCTTTATTTTGTATACTTCCTCGCAGCAGCTGCCGCGTGGTATATACTATATTGGTTGGGTGCTAAACGAAAAAATAGTCTAGTACGCGCTTTATTCGGTCCAAATGTGTATGCACGTTTGACTAGCGGAGGAGACCGCTTTTTACATCTTAAAAATGGTTTATTTTTAGCAGGGCTATTTTTCCTGTTTGCAGCCTTGGCACGCCCCCAATGGGGTTTGGAGATTATGGAGGCACAAGGTAACTTTGCCCAAACGGTTATTGCAGTAGATGTGTCTGCTTCCATGCGGGCACGCGATGTTAAGCCAGACCGCCTAACCAGCGCTAAAAATATGTTGCGTATGCTGATTAGTCAATTACCCAATAACCGCATCGGACTGATTGCTTTTACTTCGCAAGCCTTTATCCAATGCCCGATTACAACTGATGATGATGCGCTAAAATATTTTATTTCCTCACTACAGCCGGATATGCTGCCAACGGCGGGTACCTCGCTGGCTGCTCCTGTCAAATTAGCAGCTCATATGTTAGCCAAATATCCCGGCCAAAAGGGATTAATTTTATTGACAGACGGGGAGGACCATTCCCCGCAGGAAATCCAAGAAGCCCAAGCCGCCGCCCAAAAGGAAGGAATACGAATTATTACAATCGGTATCGGCACACCGGAAGGCGAGTTGATTCCTGTTCGTACTGACGTAGACGGGCAGGTAGTAGAATACAAAAAAGACCGCAGCGGAAAAACTGTCGTAACTAAACTGGATGAAAAGGGATTAGCGGAATTGGCTGCTGCCACCCAAGGTGTTTACATCAAATATACTACCCCGGCCCAAGTAGCTGCCCGGGTACAAGAAGCCTTACAACATTTAGACCAAAGCCGTTCCTCGGTTTCCGCCAGAGCCGGATATAAAAACCGTTATCAACTTCCATTGGCATTAGCTTTGCTCTGTTTAGCTGTATGGCTAGCATTACCCTTTAAACCACGCAACAACGAGAAAGAAACCGCGGAAAACTTTCAAAAAAGGTAGAATAAAGATAATGAAAAAATTACTAACCCTTGTTTTATTATTCCTACTAACCAGCACCTTGTATGCGGGAGTGCGCGGCCAATTACGCCAGGGTGGCAAATTTTACCAGGATAAAAAATATGGTTCTGCACTAAACGTGTACCAAAATATTCTGAAGGAATACCCGGCAGACCAGCGTGCTTTATTTAATGCCGGTAATGCTTATTACCGCCTAAACGAATATACCCAGGCCGAGGAAACTTATAAAAAAGCTGCTGAACTAAACGGTGACTACGCACAAAGTGCATTGTATAATTTGGGAAATGCCTATTATCGTGCCGGACAAAAGGAACAGGCCATAGAAGCCTATAAAGCCGCTATCTTGCAAAACCCGCAGGATAAAGAAGCGATACACAATTTACAACTGCTCTTGGAACAACAGCAACAACAAAATAAAAACAAGAACAACCAAGACAACAAGGATGATCAGTCCGATAACCAAAACCCGCAGCAAAACCAGGACCAAAAAGGACAAAATCCGCAACAGCCCCAGCAGAGCCAAAATCAAGACAACCAACTGAGCCAGCAGGACGCGGACCGGATTATGTCCATGGCCAAAGAAAATGAATATAAACCTGGCGCGGCGGCCAACCGTTCACCGGACCAAACCGTGGAAAAGGATTGGTAATAATGCGTAAAATAGCGTGGTGCTTACTAAGTATATTGCTTCCGTTTTATCTCTGTGCAGCAACGGGGGCGGGTATTTCTGTCACAGCTTCCGTTAATAAAACTACTTTAACCTTAGAGGATGAGTTGGTTTTAACCGTTACGGTAGACGGAGCTGCCGGTAATGTTAACCCACAACTACCCAGTATACCTGCCTTTAATGTATACGCCCGCTCTACTTCTAAGCAAATTCATAATTTTCACGCCATTAGTACTTTTGAATATATTATGATGCCGCGTTTCCCGGGAGAAACCGTCATTGGTCCTGTTTCTGTACGCTATGGCAATAAAACCTATCAGACAGAACCTATTACCGTAACTGTATACCGTACCACTCCGGCTCAAAATTCCCGTACAGCTGCCGCTTCTTCAGCAAAAACTGCTGCTATCCCTACAACAGCAGCAGTTTCCTCGCAAGCTCCGGAGACAATGCCTCTCTTGGAACGGACACTCTATAACCAGGCAGCCCGCCAAGGAGAACAAGATTATTTTATGGTATCAGCTGTCAACAATAAAACACCGTACGCTAACCAAACCTTTACATTAGCTGTCCGTTTTTATTATGATAAGCCTTTTTCAGATTCTGCCCCGTATACTGCCCCAACTATTTCTAATTTATTCTTAGAGGAAACAGGCCGCACGGAAGGTTCCCAACTCATCGCCGGAAGGCGGTACCAGTATATAGAAATACGCTACGCGGCCATTGGTGTAACCGCTGGAAAAGCAGAAATCGGTCCAGCACAAATTACCTATATACCGTTCAACCAACGGAACGCGTCCCTATTTGACCGAATGTTTGCTTCTTTATCTGCTGAACCCCAAACGGTTCAATCTCCCGCTATTTCATTGACAGTACTCCCAGTTCCTGCGGAAGGACAGCCTGCCTCGTTTTACGGAGCAGTTGGCCAAGGCTACGGCATTACTGCCTCTGTAGACCGCAACCAAGTAGAAGCGGGTGATGCGGTAAATTTATCTGTTAAAGTAACCGGACCCGGTAACTTGAAATCTACTTCTGACTTAAAAATACCTAATCTCCCGGGTCTGAAAACGTATGAAGTAGCTTCGTCAGCGGCTGCCTCTGCCAACAATGGTGCCTTGCGCAGTTATAAAATTTTTAAAACAGTACTTGTTCCGCTTTCCTCCGGCAATTATACGGTACCTGCTTTCGCTTGGTCGTATTATGACCCGGCTGCCAAACAATACCGCACTATTTATACCGAACCTATTTCTTTATCCGTAACTCCTTCTTCTAAAGCCGACAGTGGATTTGACTTTACTGCTCATTCAGATTCAGGGACCGGATTTCAAACCTTAGGCCAAGATATCCATTATGTGAAATCTGCCGTTTATGATGACGAATGGCATTTTTTTGCTACATTAGCTTCTCTTAGTGTTGGCAATTATATAGCGCTTCTCTTGCTCATTTTTTCCCTATCCTTTGTATTGTTGGATAAAACCACTTTAGCTGAAAAACGCGCCCTGGCACAAGCAAAAACCCAATTAAAACACGCAGAAAATGAACAAGCCGTGGCTGATGCTTTATCCACTTATTTACAAACTAAATATGGTCTGCACACGGCCAGCTTGCCGCTGCGGAATTTGCAAGCAGCACTTACCTGTAAAGGTTGTCCTTCAGTACTGGCAGAACAATTTGCCCTGTTGTGGCAGCAATTGGAAGCTGCACGCTTTGCACCGGGTGCCCAACAAAACCAAAATACCGGCAGTTTAGCCAGCAAAGCCATTGATTTATTAAACCGCATGGACAAAGGAGGCAGCAAATGAAAAAATATTTCTTAGCCGCCGCGGCTCTGCTATGCTTGGCCGGATTAAGCTGGAGTGCGGATTGGCAGCAAGCTGAAAATTTATACCGCCAGGGACATTTTGCTTCCGCTTTGACGGAATACGAAAAATTGCTATCCTCCTACCCAAACGACCCAAATCTTTACTACAATATAGGAAATTGCTATTTTAAAATGGGGTCCTTAGGATTGGCAACCGCAAATTATTACCATGCCTTCCAACTCGCCCCGCGGGATGCAGATGTACGCCACAATTTAAGTTTGTCTTTGCAAAACAGTGGCGAACGTTTGGTACCCGCCGGAATGCCGGAAATTTTGCATAAACTGTTCTTCGGCCTGACCGGAACCGAGTTAAAAGGACTTTTGTTTGGGGCTTTTTGGATTTGGACTTTACTGGGATGCGTGTGGCTTTTGAAACACCGTCTAGGTAAAATGTTCTGTATTACATCTGGAGTGTTGCTATTGTTAGGAACGTGGTATATGTGGAGAAACCAGTTAGACCACGCACCGCTGGCAGTAGTAGCTGTTCCTACAGCGGAACTGCGCAGCGGACCGGGTACTAATTTCCCAGCCAGTGCCAATGTATCACAAGGGCATTTACTGTTGGTACAAGATAGCCGGGATAACTGGCGGGAAGTAGTTGTTAAGTCTGAAGGCATTAAAGGATGGATGGAAGCTGGAATGTTGGAAAAAATTTAAGGTATGGAGCATATATGTTTGTACAAGAACAAGCCGATGAATTAATTGCAACAATTACCTATGTTAAGGAAAATTTAGGCGGACAAATCCAACAATTAGCCGAACAAATTATCCGAGCATTTAAACAAGGTAACCAGGTTATTTTAATGGGAAATGGCGGCAGCGCCGGTGATGCCCAACATATCGCAGCAGAATTTGTCGGACGGTTCAAAAAAGAGCGTCGATCGTTTCCAGCTTTAGCCTTAAATACTAATACCTCCACCGTTACCGCCGTTGGAAATGATTATGGGTATGATGTTGTATTTTCCCGCCAAATTGACGGTTTTGCACGCAAAGGTGATGTCGTTATCGGGATTTCCACCTCAGGTAATAGCAAAAATGTACAACTGGCCTTGGAATTAGCCAAGCAAAAGGGATGTTATACCGCAGCTTTCTTGGGTAAGGACGGCGGTACTATTAAAAACGTAGCCGACTTGCCCCTTGTCGTAAAATGTAACAATACCCCCCATGTGCAGGAATGTCATATTTTTATCGGACACGTGGTGTGTGATTTAGTAGACCAAAGCTTTTAGGAGCATTTATGAAAGTAGCAGTTGCTTGTGATCACGCTGGATTTGAACTAAAGGATACCGTACTAAAAGCGATAAAAAATTTAGGTCATCAGGCTATAGACTGTGGAACAGATAACATCCGGCGGGTTGATTTTCCGGATTACGCAGCCAAAGCAGCAAAACTGCTTACAGACAGACAAGCAGACCGCGCTGTACTGATTTGCGGTTCAGGCATCGGTATGTGCATCGCTGCTAATAAAATACATGGGATATATGCCAGTGTATGTCATGATGCTTATTCCGCCCGCCAGGGAGTAGAACATGACAATATGAATGTACTTTGTTTAGGTGCCCTGGTTATTGGAAAAGAATTGGCCCCGGTACTGATAAAGGAATTTTTAGCCGCGCAGTATTTCAACCGCGGCAATTATAAAAAACGCGTGGAAAAAATCCAAGCATTAGAAGTAGAATTTTAAACTCAGACAAGGAAGTAAATACTATGAAATTAACCTTAAACCCCCTGGCCGAAGGCATTGTCCGTGAAGGCTTAATTAAATTAGAAGGACTTAGCTTTAATAAAAAGTTTTGGTCCAAAGACCCTACTTTGTGGAAACAAGATCCGGAACATATTGATTTTATTCCTAAATTTTTGGGTTGGCAAAAAGTTTATAATTGGACTTTAGAAAATTTAGAAGAAGTACTTACGTTTGCCGCCCAAGTCAAAAAAGATTATAAGTACTGCGTGGTAATGGGAATGGGTGGCAGCAGCTTAGCCCCTGAAGTTTTCCGCACTATTTTTGGTAAACAATCCGGTTATCCTGAATTGTTTGTGCTAGATACCACCAATCCGGACTGGATAGCAGCCGTACGCGGTAAATTAAACCCGGCGGAAACCTTATTCATTTTTGCCAGCAAATCCGGCGGAACAGTAGAACCGTCTTCCCAGTTTGCTTATTTCTATGAAGAGGTTAAAAAAGCAGGTGTAAAAGAGCCTGGCCAGCACTTTATTGCCATTACTGATAAAGGAACCGGCCTGCAAACCTTAGCCAAGAAATTTAAATTCCGCCATGTTTTCACCAATCCGTCTGATATCGGGGGCCGTTTTTCTGCTTTGTCTTTTTTCGGTATCGTTCCAGCTGCCATTATGGGAGTAGATGTGAAAAAAATCTTAACTATAGCAAAGGAAGCTGCAGCCACCTTTGGCCCGGATGCTTTGGAAAAAGAAAATGCCGCAGTACGGTTGGGTGCTTATATGGGGGCGTGTTATTCTAATCATTCCAAGGACAAGCTTACCATTTTAGCTCCTAAAGAAGTAGCTACTTTTGGTCTGTGGGCAGAACAGCTAGTAGCTGAATCTACCGGGAAAGAAAGCAAGGGCATTGTTCCCGTGGTCGGTGAAACCTTACACCGCAATTTTGACTACCGTGAGGACCGCTTCTTTGTTTATATTTCTACCGATACAGACGATAATAAACGTGTAGCAGATATCGCGTCAGATCTGGCAGAACGCGGTTTCCCGGTAGCGACGCTGGACTTATCGGATAAATACCAGTTGGGAGCGATGTTCTTATTATGGGAAATTGCCACCGCTGCAGCGGGTGCTATTTTGGCTATTGACCCGTTTGACCAGCCGAATGTACAGGAAGCTAAAACTTTGACTAAAAATATCTTGGCTTCCTTGGAAAAAGGAAATATTCCTGCAGAAGTTACCGCTGAATTATTAGTCTCTAAAGACTTAAAAGATGAAGTGAAATTAGAAAGTCTGCCACAAGATTTTTATTCCTTACTGGAAAGTAATGATTATATTGCTATTTTGCCGTATTTGTGGCCTTCGCAAGAGACAAAGGAAGCACTTGATGAACTGCGTGATAAAATTCTGTGCCGCACCAAACGGGCTGTTTTATTTGGATATGGCCCACGTTATTTACATTCCAGTGGTCAATTGCATAAAGGAGACGGCAATAACGGAGTCTTTTTAATCCTGTCGGCCGACCCGGAAAACGATATAAAAATCCCGGGCCAAAATTATACCTTCGGGCAATTATGTAATGCCCAGGCTTTAGGTGATTTCCAAGCTTTGGAAAATAAAGAGCGCCGCGTGATTAAATTGCATTTCAAACAACCTGTGGCCCAAGCCATTAAAAAACTGGGTGAATTGTTTTAAGCCCGTATATTCAAAAGGCGGCGTACTAGCGCCGCCTTTTTTAATGCCATGAAAAAATTATTTGTCCAAACATACGGTTGCCAGATGAATTTGGCCGATTCAGAAGAAATGGCCGCACACCTTTTCACGCGTGGATATATTCTCACGGATAAATTAGAAGAGGCCGATTTGGTATTGGTTAATACTTGCACGGTACGGGACCACGCCGAACACCGCGCTCTTTCCTTTTTGGGCCGCCTGCGTGAATGGAAACGGGCTCAACCGCGGCGGCGCATTATTTTTGCCGGATGTGCTGCACAGCGTTTAGGAGAAAAACTCAAGAAAACCTTTCCTTTTTTAGACGTCGTATCTGGTGCACGGGAAATTGACCAATTTTCCCAACTGTTGGACCAAAACGGCTTCTTACCGGGTCCCCCTCACGATTCCGCTGCAACAGTGCAAGGAATCACGGGATATGTCACCATTATGCGCGGCTGCGATTTTGCCTGCAGCTATTGCATTGTGCCATCTGTACGGGGGCCAGTGAAATGCTTATCCGCTACTGAAATTTTGCGACAGGCTGCTGCAAAAGCTAAACAAGGTTATCCTGAAATTGTTTTGCTAGGCCAAACCGTAAATGCTTGGCAGGAGCCCGGAAAAACCTTTGCTGATTTATTAAACGAAGTATCTGCGTTGCCCGGTGTGGAACGCGTACGTTTTGTCAGCCCGCATCCGGCCTTTATTACGCCGCAATTTTTAGCCGGTATTAAACATAATCCAAAAGTTGCCCGGCATATTCACTTGCCTGCACAAAGCGGTTCTACCAAGGTGTTGCAAGAGATGAAACGCGGTTACACGCGTGAAGTTTTCTTAGACAAAATTGCCTCACTTAAACAATTAGGTTTTGCTGTCAGCACAGACCTGATTGTTGGATTTCCGACCGAAACGGAAGCAGATTTTGAACAAACCCTTTCTTTAGTGGACCAGGCCGAGTTTTCGGCAGCGTATTGCTTTAAATATTCCCCCCGCCAAGGTACGCCAGCAGCCGATATGAAATTGTGGGATGAAAAAACATTGGAACAAAGACTAGATATTTTGTTAAATAAAGTAAGAGGGTTGGCTGAGGCTGCCTACGCAGGACAAGTGGGCAAACAAGTACAGGTACTTATGGAGACGCCGCATAAAGGCCGCAGTTCAGAAAATTTTTGGATAGAGACACAAAAAAGTTATACTATAGGTAGTATGATACAAAGTGAAGTAGCTGCATCGGATGGGACTTTATTACACACGAGGGATTAAAATATGAAGAAAGATTTTTCTGAAAAACGTAAACACCGTCGTTTACCTGTTTTGAGTAATTTAATTGAACCGGTCAATTTAAGCTATAAAACTCCTGATGGTAAAGAAACTTTTTTGGTTGCCATTTTGGCAGATTTGTCCGCTTCAGGTATGCGTATGATTAGTTTTTTAGGAGCTCCGCTGGCTGAAACTTTTTCCATCTCCTTACAATTGCCGGGCACTGAAAAAATGGAAATCAAAGCGCGTATGGCCTGGGTAAAGCAAAAAGAAAATGTTTATACGGTAGGGATTGAATTTACGCACATCAACCCCGAAAATGCCGCTTTAATTAGCGCCATGGCAGATGATTTTAACGATTGTGATACACGCATTCTGCTGCGCTTGCCAGAAGTATGCGTGCCCAACTGCAAGGCGTGCCGAATTTGTAACAAAATCCAAAAAGACGATACGTTGTTTGAAAAATAGAGTTTTAAATCGCCCTCAAACCCGCCTATTTCTGGCGGGTTTTTTGCTGCAAAACTAATAAAAAATACTTTTCTTTCTCTTACAAACAGATTAGAAAGAAATTGCGCCGGAAATGTTACAATAATAGAAGTAGTGTGAAGCTTTACAAATTTATACCGATTTTTTGGTACCTCCGTTTAGGAGGCTTGCCGGACTTGTCCGGTTGATCGCAACCAAAAAATGGGTATCGTTTTGCCGTTCCCTGCGGGGACGGCAGGCGATGTCCATTTTGGGAATGCGATCCTCAAATATGGGCGTCGCCTTTTTTGTCGCCCGAAAAGGAGCTTAACTATGCCTACTCCACCGCCGGAAATTACGCAAAAGGAATTGGAAGATTTATATGAAAGCATCTGCCGTGCACGGGCTAATTTTTTGGAAGCTAAAGAAAAGTGTTTTAAATTATTTTGTGTGGCCAAACGACGTCAAGCATATTTGCAAAGTAAAAATAAATTAGCCCAAACACTTAAACAACAAAAGAAAAAATAATTTTGCCCACACGTACCGCGGGTTTTTTGTGGATGAGCCGACCAAATTTATTACAATATAGAAATGAAACACCTTGTCATCGCCGGACCAACCGCCAGCGGAAAAACAGAACTGGCCCTCGCCTTAGCCAAGCAACTGGATAGTGAAATTATCTCCGCAGATTCCCGCCAAATTTATACAGAACTTACCGTCGGTACTGCTAAACCGCAAGGTACATGGAAAAACGGTCATTATTTAGTGGAAAATATCCCGTATCATCTAGTAGATTTTTTGCCGCCGGACCATACTTTTGATGTATTTTCTTTTTGTGAAAAAAGCCGCGCACTGCTGGCCGCCCAACCGGAAAAACCGTTTATTTTTGCCGGCGGTACGGGCATGTATTTACATGCGTTGTTTATCGGAATAGATAATCTCCCCCCCGCAGACTTGGCCTTACGCGCCGAGCTGACCGCTTTTGCCGAACAAAACGGGCGCGTGGCTTTGCACGCACGCTTGGCGCAGTTGGACCCTGTTTCCGCCAAGCAAATTCCCGCGCAAAACATTCACCGCGTAATACGCGCCTTGGAAATTTGCAAGCTGACAGGTCGCCCCGCTTCCGACGTAAAAACAGGTGCTTTTTTTCAAACGCAGTTTCCGGCTGACCAAGTTTTATTTGTGTATTTGCATTGGAATAAAGAATTATTAAATGAGCGTATTACGCGCCGCACGCAAGCCATGTTAGACCCTATGGCAGAGGAAACGCGCGCACTGCTGGCCCGCGGGTTTGCGCCGGATTGTGCGGGACTTAAGAGTTTAGGTTATCCCGAAATAATACAATGGATTGACGGGAAATTGACCCGCCAAGAAACATTAGAGAAAATTATTATCCGCACCCGCCAATATGCCAAACGCCAGCGCACATGGTTTAACCGATACAAAAATATCCTGCGTTTGGATATCAACCGCCCGCAGGATTTTGATGTAGAAAAAATCGTTAAATTAATTTTATTACGTTTTTAACCCCAAACTCGCACATACCCCTTTAGCTACAGCAGAATCATGATAGACCTTACACTCCCGCTGTCCTCTTTCCGCAGCTGAAAAATTACTTCCTATATTCTGCGGACGAAAGGCAATATGTACGGTACGAACTTCTTTACAATCAGCAAAACTTGCATTATGACCCGGGCAATAATTCAAACTTACCTGTCCTGTTTCATATACCCCCAACAAAAAATATTGACCACAGCTAAACTCTCCGGTATTATCCTCTAAGGGAGTACAAGCCGCCGGTACATCTACATCTAAAGCACTTACATCATTGGTATATGTGCCATTATTCAAATAATAGATTTCCTGTGCAGCTTGAAGCGTGGCCATGAAAGGCAACATAGCCCCTACACGCGATTTCACAACAGCTTTTTCATATTGCGGCAAGGCAATAGCCGATAAAATACCGATAATTAATACAACAACCAATAATTCAATCAGCGTAAACGCTCTTTTCATAATGTTCTCCTTGATTCTAAAATACCTACCTTACCATTATATCATACCAAAAAAAAAAAACGAGTCAAGGGTAACTTTCACTTTTTCCGTCCTTTCCGAATAGAAAAAGAAAAAAAGAATTTTCGGAAAACCAAACAGAAAGCTTAAAAATAATTTGGAAATTTTTAGAAAAGAAACGAATTACTTGAGCCGGAGCAGCGCCAAATCCAGCGCCACCGCTCCATCCTGATAATGCAGCAAAGAGGGCAATTCTCCAGCGCCATACGGCATGTACTGATTAAAGGTCAGGCGGGCACGTCCCCACCCTTTAGAAACGGATACTTCTGCCGGATACCGTTGGGACGCCGGGTATTTATATGTATACGAGGAATGTTTGCAATACACTTTTCTAACATCGGAATTTACCCGGCATTTTGCTTCGCAAACCGATGGAATTAACAATAGCTTTAAAAACCGTGCGGTCTTGGCGCGTACAGCCGAACGGTCCAATACCGCCGCCACAAAAGAATATTCCACTTTTTCGCGGCTCACACTAGCTTGCAATAACCGATACCCCCCCGCCGCAGTAAAAACCGTTACCTCATACTGTTGCGGAGCTTGTTTTTTAATCTGTAAAATGCCGTCTAAACCGTAATTGTGTGCTTGAACGGTAAAGCGAAACGCCGCCAGCTCCTCCTGGGCAAAAAAAGACGGGCGGACTAAACCGTCCAGACAATCCGTTTGTTCTGTCTTAGGCAAACTGGCACACGCACACAAAAAAATAATTGTGATATATAAAAGAAAAAATTTCCTCATTTTCAAAGCAATCCAATCAACAGCCCACTTGTTAATATTATAGAATATAAATGATATGAATACGTTAGTACTTTTCGCTGTAGCTTTTTTGTTGGCAGGTATTGTGACAGCTGGTTCTTTGCCGCTGCTTCATCGTACGATCGGTTCTTTATTTATAGATGCCCCGTACGGGATTAAACAACACAAAACCACTGTACCGGTACTCGGCGGCTGCGCCATTATGCTGGGCTTGGCAGCCAGTTTGATTTTCATCCGTTATACCACCAATTTCCCAACGGGCACTTTACATAGTCTGCGCGGTATTTTATGCGGGGCAGCGATAATTTTTGCACTGGGCGTATTGGACGACATGACCAAGCCGCGCGGTGTGAGCATTGTGCTCAAATTAGCCATACAATCCTTAGCTGCCTTATGTTTGCTTGGGTATGGCGTGCACATTGAGCTGTTTGACTCGCCGCAATTGTCCTATCCGCTGACTTTTTTGTGGGTGGTCGGGCTCACTAATGCGTTTAATTTACTGGATATTTCCGATGGACTATGCGTAGGGCAGGCGGTAGTCTGTTCGCTGGGACTGCTGCTGATTACTTTGCCAGGTGAACATTTATATGTTAATTTTTGCGCGTGTGCACTGTTGGGCAGCTGTATCGGGTTTTGGCCATATAATCACGCCCAACATTTTAAAACTTTCCTCGGTGATAGCGGCAGTACCTTGCTAGGCTTTTTGCTATCAGCGCTAGCTATGGGAGCTGACTATACCCAATATTCCAATGTGGCCTTTTTGGCACCGCTGCTCATTTTTGCAGTGCCACTGTTTGACACAGGATTTGTCAGTGTTGTCCGACTTCTGCAAGGAAAAAACCCTCTGCGCGGCAGCCCGGACCATGCAGCCCTGCGTTTGGCCAAATTAGGTCTCTCCTCCCGTTCCGTTTTATACATATTCTTGTGGATTGGCCTCCTTTTCAATTTATTGGCATTTACCGTAACACAAGTACACTGCGCCACTGCCCTGACCATCTATGGGGTAACCCTTGCCGGCTGGTTGGCAGCCGCTATTTTTTTGGCCCGTATACGGATGGACAAATGAATAATACCAAAACCTCCTCCTTACACGTTAAATACCTGATTTTAGGCGGCGGTTTGACCGGGCTCAGTACCGCTTACCACCTGGAACAGGAAAAGGAAACAGATTATTTATTAGTAGAAAGAAAACCGTTCTTAGGTGGTTTATGCGCCAGTGAGGTTCATAAGGGCTTCACCTTTGATTATTCCGGGCACTTGCTGCATTTGCATACTCCGTACGCTACTGCTTTGGTGCGGCGTCTGTTGCGCGGCAATTTATCCCGTCTCAAACGCCAGGCATTTAT
Organism: Candidatus Avelusimicrobium sp.; assembly: GCA_045593365.1. Taxonomy (GTDB): domain Bacteria; phylum Elusimicrobiota; class Elusimicrobia; order Elusimicrobiales; family Elusimicrobiaceae; genus Avelusimicrobium. The sequence goes on along the minus strand of JAZNWO010000037.1, from coordinate 36,501 downwards.
TGATTTTGACGGACAGCGCATTCCCTTTCCATTCCAGGCTAATTTATGGGCCGTTCCGGAAAAGGTACGCCAAGAATGCCTGGCAGGTGTAAAACAAGCCGCACACACTAAAAACCGCCGACCCAAAAATTTAGAAGAATGGTTTTTGCAAGCCTTTGGAAACGGCATTTACCGCCATTTTTTAAAACCGTACAATACTAAATTATGGCAAACCAATCCCGTACGCATGACGTGGGATTGGTGCGGGACCTTTGTACCGCGACCAAACCTGGCACAAATTACCCGCAATGCCCGGCAGGCTCCGCATCAAAATACACTAGGATACAATGCCTATTTTTATTATCCGCGCCGCGGCGGCTGCGGAGCTTTGACAGAAGCCTTGGCGGAACGCATTCCAAACATTTGGGTCAATGCCACCGTTCAACAAATTGATTTAAAGAAACACTGTGCACGCATCAATGGACGCACTGTATTTTTTGACCGTTTGGTAAACACTTTGCCGCTGCCCGGTTTCATAAGATTATGCCGCGATGTGCCTGTTTCTGTTACCCAGGCAGCCAAGCAGCTGCGTGCTACCACGGTGCACGTGTGGCAGCTGGCAATTGACCGGAAAGTGGAGCCTTTCCATTGGATTTATTTTCCGCAACCTGAGGTGCCCTTTTTCCGGGTAGGGATGCAAAGTGCCTTTTCATCGGAAAATGCTCCGCGCAATACCTCCTCTTTCTACATTGAAACTGCCGAAAAAATTACTGATTTTAAACAGGCACAAAAAGCCTTTTTCCATACACTTGTCCAAAAAGGTATAATAAAAAAGCAGGATCGGATTATATGTTCTTTTTGGCGGACACTGTCTCCCGCTTACTCGGTATACGATTTCAAGCGTGCTGCAGCCCAACGGCTTATTTTACGTTGGCTGAAAACACGCGGAAGCGTGTGTGCCGGACGGTACGGTCTGTGGGAATACTCCTTTATGGAACGAAGTTTGTTACAAGGCAAAGAAATAGCACATCAACTTATACGCGGATAAATTTATGAAAATACTCATTTTTGGCGGCAGTTTTGACCCGGTGCACAAAGGCCATGTGGCGATGCTGCGAAAGGCTTTGGCCGTTATCAAACCTGATGTAACCCACATTGTACCGGCTTATCATTCCCCCTTTAAGGCTAAATCTCCTACACCGTTTAAATTGCGCATGAAAATGGCCCAGGCTGCTTTCCAACCGCTAAGCAAAAATTTAATTTTTGATGATTATGAACTACAATGCGGAGGCAAAACTTATTCGTACCAATTGGTACAGTACTTACAAAAACGCTATACCAAAGCCGATATTTATTTGTTGGTGGGAACGGATTGTCTCAATGATTTACACGCGTGGAAGAATGCCAATTATATTTTTGACCATACCACTGTCGTGGCCGGACGGCGTAAAGGATTTTCAGAGAACAAAGCCTCGTTTAAGCACATTTTTTTGCCCGGGCAATTTCCAAAAATGTCCTCCACCCGTGTGCGGGCGCATATTTTAGCTAGCGGTGAAATCCCGTCAGATAAAATATCTAGTTCCATCGGAGATATTATTAAAAAAAATGACTTGTACGGTCTAGACCAACACCGTTGGCTTATGCAGCACCTAAAACCTAACCGCTATTTGCATTCCATTAAGGTGGCCGAATTATGCGCCGTACTAAGTGATATTTATGAAGTCCCAGTAGAAAAAGCAGTACAAGCCGGAATTTTTCACGACGCTGGGAAAGGATTATCAGCAACCCAACTCATTTCCTACTGCCGCAGCCATAAAATAAAAGTACCCTATTTTGAGGATATTTGCCGCTGCGAACCCGCCTTGTTACATTCCTATGTATCGGCATCGCTGGCTAAAAAAGTATTTGGTATTAAGGATAAGGAAATTTTAAACGCCATTTCCGAACATACCTTAGGCAGCTTGAAAATGACACAACTGAGTAAAATTTTATTTGTAGCGGATATTTCATCTAAAGACCGTAAATATAAAGATGCGTTTGTCATCCGCACCTTGGCTATGCAAGAACTTGAAAAAGCACTCTTGTATGCAGCCAACCGTAAATTATGGTTTACAATAGACAGCCAAAAATGGCTCTGTCCCGCCGGAATTGAACTATGGAATCACCTAATCGAACGCGCCGATTAATCGGACAAGCACTTTTAGTGGTGCTGCTGATAGGCACTGGATGGGCGGGATACAAGCAATATAGCTCCCCATTGGTACGCGCATTGGCAGCCCAGACCGATACACCGATTTATATTGCCATTTTAACGCAACCGGCCATGACTATTTCGTATAACCCGCACAACCGCAAAGCTGTTTTAACCACTATTAGACGACGCGATATTCCTAGCCAGCCGCTAGAAAACGCACAGGACGTATTTAAAACCGCCGGATTAATGCTGCAGCAACCGCGTTATTATATTCCAAAACACCTCCGGCGCGAGGAATACTGGGAAAATTTCCGCTCCGAACTGACAGACTGGCGGACCAAACCCTTTATTGCCGGTCGGGTATTGTGGAGTTATTTGCAGGCACTGCATGACAAACGCACCAATTTAACGCCGTCTGAATTTGCCTTACTTGCCCTGGATGGCAGCCGTTTGGAATTAACAGATTTTACGGTAAAACACACTACTGCCGATAAAAGGAAAAAAACAGCAGCCAAATATTCCGGGGCAGCCCCGGATGCTATTTTACCTCCGGTAGAAGATAAAGCTCCACTGGCTGTAGAAAACCGTCCGTTAATTGTAGAAATTTTAAATGCCTCCGGAGTGAAAGGAGCCGCACTGGAACTGACACAATATTTACGAGACCAAAGCCAAAAAGGATTATTAAATGTAGATGTTTTGCAATATGACAATTTTCCGGGGGAACGGCAAAAGCAGACCCGCATTATTGATTATGCAGGACGGCGTAACCAACTGAAACAACTCAGTAGCGCTATTGGTGTAAATAATGAAATTGTATCCGAAAAACAAGAAACGGCTATTTGTGATGCACGTATCATCATCGGGGAAGATTTCAAACAACCGCTCTGATTTTTACACAGAATAAAGATAAGCAAGTCTGCTTTGCACAAAGGGACTGGCTTCTTTTAAAAAGCTTGCTTATAACACTTGTTTTAATTTCACATCTGAAGTTGTTCTGGGGATGGCCAGCACCGTGTGGCTGTTTATTTTTTCATTCAAACCAAAAACATTTACCCGGTAAGTAACTAGTAATTCCCCGTCTTTATCCTCGGCAGCAATCAGCTCAAATACTTTATCAGGCAAGTTACTGTCAGACTCCAATACCACTAACATTTGTTTGGCAAAATCTACAGTTGGGTAACTGCCTTGTGCCCGGCGCTTAAATTCTTTATATTCGTCAGTATTTCTGATTACAAAATGACGTACCGGGGCTGCAATTAAGGAAATTTTACTTCCCTCTCCGGCAGGCAAAGACGGTAACGGACGGGCCCCTAAACTGGTTACCTCCTTGCCGGTCAAATCCAGTTCTACCGCAGGTCTCTGTGTTTCCTGTTGCACCTCATCCGGAGAGTTCCCGCTGTCTTGCTGCTTTTCTTTAGGAGCAATACCGGCAATTTCAGATAAATCTGTCAATAACATTTGGCTAGGCAAAACAGATAATTCGGTTTGTTCTCCGGTAACGATTTCCTCTCCGGGCTGCTGCCATTCTTGAATTTGTTCATTTTCCGGAATTTCATCAAAAATACCAACCGCAGTTCTATCTTGGTTGTATAGTTGGAGCACTTCACTATTTTTTCCCATTCCCACTAAAATACGGCTGAAAAACCAGCCGCCGGCCACAAATGCCGCTGCAAAGGTAAGGAAAAAGGCTATTACTTTCAATCGGTTATTTGCCATAGCCTTTATTCTCATCGTATGAAGCAACAATGACCGAGCGTAAACCGCCGCGCGGCGTAAAAACACCTGTCACGGTGGCGTGTTTAGGCTTGCACGCTTTTACCACATCATCCAAAATTTTATTAGCGATGTTTTCCATAAAAATCCCCATATCGCGGTATTCTAGCAAATAATATTTCAGACTTTTAAGTTCCAAACATAGCTTATTTGGTACATAATCGATGGTAATTACTCCGAAATCCGGCAAGCCCGTTTTCGGGCACACCGAGGTAAATTCAGGCAATTCAATCTTAATTTGATAATCCCGTTTATATTGGTTTGGCCAGCATTGGATTTTTGGCAAAACGGCATCTGCATTCTTACGTGCATGATCTGCAGTATATCCAAAATCAATTTCTTGTTTTTTCATTTGTCTGTTAATAACCTCATGGAATTTAGGATGACCAGCATTACAGCAACGGCCATTCCGGCAGGCAGCACCCAATAAGTCTGCCACATTTCAGACGGAACAAACAGTACACCTGCTAACAGACCGCCGTTACATAAAACACTCAAAATTACATTGTCACGTATACAGCTGGCCAAGCGGCGGTGCATTCTAAACAAGTCCGTCACACTTGTTAAATCTCCGCGGCGGATAACTACGTCCACCCAATTATTATATACATTTTTGCCAGAGGAAAACACGACCCCCGCATCCGAACGCAGTAATGCCGTAATATCATTAAAGCCGTCACCTACCATTACCGTTTTTTTACCAAGGGCAGCATAATTGCCTAAAATTTCTGCTTTTGTTTGAGGTAATACGCCAAAATTAAATTTTTCAATACCAGCTTCGTCAGCTATTGCCTTGACGGAAGCCTCATTGTCTCCAGACATTAATATTACTTCCTTTCCTTGCCGTTGCAGGGCTTGTACCATTTCAGGCGCGCCTGGCCTTAATTTATCGTCTAATAATACATATCCTAAAGCTTTACCGTTTTTAGCACAACAAATGACTGCCTGACGGTCATGCGGGCCGACTGTTATCTCAATTCCTTGTTCATGTAACCACTCCGGCCGCCCGGCCAAAATCTTATCCTTACCCGATACAGCGCTAACTCCCAGTCCTGGCAATACATCAAAGCAACGTAGCGGCTTGGGCTGTATGTGCTGCTCTTGCGTATAAATCATAACTGCATTAGCAAACGCTCCGTCCACCAACTGCTCAGCAGTAGCTAAACTGGTTAACAGGCGCTTGCGGGCCGTTTCATTGCCAGCGTGCACGGAAGCAATGCGCAATTCGCCATAGGTCAACGTACCCGTTTTATCAAAAAAAACAACATTTGATTTATCTAATACTTCCAATGCCCCCATGGCGTGTAAATCAATTTTTTGCGCTTTAGCTCCCCAGCGCAGAAATAAAGAAGGAACTGCTGCACTAAAGACGAAGGCCCACGGACAACCCATACCCGCAATTAAAAGCAAAATTCCCAAGTTATGTAACGGACGCGTATAACCGCCTGCCCAATAAAAATAAGAATATCCCCCCAACGCCAACAAGACCGTCCACAATAAAAGCCAAGGAGCGTATGTATCTAATACATCTTTACGGATACAACGGCGCCGTTCACTATTTTTAATAGCCCGTATGATTTCAGCAATAACAGAATCATCTATTGCTTTTTCCACCCGTATTAAAATTTCTGAGCCCGTATTCAAAGTCCCCGCATACACTCGTCCTCCAATTTTTTTAGCCGTAGGCATCATATTTCCAGTAATTAAACTTTCATCAATTGCTGTCTCTCCGCGCGCAATTAACCCTTCGCAGGGGATACGTTCTCCCGCTTTTACACGGACAATATCATTTTCATTTAATTCATCTGCAAAGACCATACATTCCCGGCGATCCTTTATCAAACGGCCGGATTTAGGTAAGAAATCATCCAATTTTTTGATAAACACATTGGTTCTTTCTTTTCCGCGAGCATTACGGATACACACCCACAAATATAAGCTGACTAAAACTACTATCGGCAAATATAAATCCGGCACGCGTCCGGCTAACGGCGGATTTAAGAATGCCTTAGAAATACTATATCCAAAACCGCATATCAAGCTGCCTGCTACTAATACTGACAGACTAAAACGTCCTTGCGCTATATCCCGCCAGGCATTACGCAAAGATACATCCGCACACAATAACAAGTCCAGCAGTACCAGCATAAGAATACTTACGGCAAAGCTGGACATAAATACACAATACGCCGATACTATTAAAAATAAGACAGAAAGCCAAAATCTGTAAAGATAGGCTTTTGCAGGAATAGATAAGGCCGCCGATTCTATTTCGGCTTTAGGACGGGCAGAGGTCATAAAAAACTATTTTTTTTCTAAATTAAAGAAGCTGTCCGTCACTACCCGTTTGCGGCCAGCTTCACTGGTCATCATACGGATTTTATTCTGATACCGGGCTGCATGGGCCGGGTCTAAACGCCGGGCCGCCAAATAATGCTGGGTAGCTTCCACCGGAGATTCCAGTGCCAACATATCCCCCAGTGTTTCATAAATACGTGCATTGTTAGGCGCCAAAATCTTGGCTTGTTGGGCATAAGCCAAAGCTTCCTCCACATCGGCGCGGTTAAATAACAATTCTGACGCATAATAATACGGCATCGCATAAGTAGGACGAATGGCAATAGCTAATTGAAAATCATCCATGGCATTTTGGTAATATCCCATTTTCACAAAACAGCGGCCACGTTCCGTATAGGCACGCGCATTTTGCGGGTCCACTTCTGCCAGCATAGCAAAGTCTTCTGCTGCTGTGGCATAATATCCGGCAGCATATTCAGCTAAACCGCGATTTAAATACAATAAAGGCGAGGTTGGATCCAACTCTTCTGCATGGGAAAAATCCACTAACGCAGGACCGATTTTACCTAACTGGCTTTTAACGACTCCGCGGTTAATCAAGGCTAAAAAGTATTGGGGACGTAAAGCCAAGGCCACGTTTAACAAAGGCAATGCCTCTTGATAACGCCCCTCATCAATGTATAAAGCTGCTAAGTTGTTTAAAATTTCCGGTCGCCGGGAATCCAGAGAAAGTGCTCGCTCATAATCCCGCTGGGCAAATTTACGGTTTTTATCTAATTCTGCCTTATCTTTAGTTTCCAACCGTTCATACAGAAGTCCGCGGCTGGCATACGCCCCCACATTACTCGGATTATTTTTTATGATCTGCGAATAAACCTGTATCGCTTTAGCAAATTCGCCTTTTGCAGTTAACTGTTGCGCCTTGCTAAACAACGATTCCTCCGAACCGCCGCACGCTGCCAACAGAAATCCTGCCAAACAAGCTAGTAAAACCTTTTTCATTTTTCCTCCTGTTTTGTCCGAAGCAGGGAATATGCAAGTAGCACACCCCCTACCGTAATAAAAGAATCGGCCGCATTAAATACGGGCCATACACGCAAATCAATAAAATCTACTACAAATCCTAAGGTTATTCTATCATAAAGATTGCCCAATGCACCGCTTAAAATTAATATTAAGCCCCATTTTACCATAGGTCCATAGGCGCACAATTCTTTCCAACTTTTTAAAACATAACCGATAATCAGTAAGGTAATAACTATTAAAATCAGGTTTCCGCCTTGCATCATACCAAAAGCCGCACCTGTATTTTGTACATAGTTTAAATGTAAATACGGCCACAACTCTATATCCTGCCCCGGCAAAAAAGTAAGCACTAAACGTTTGGTAATTCTATCTACCAGTAGCAGCAAAATCACCGTGATCCAAATCGCTTTATTTTCACGCAGCCATATATAACTGTCTTGCCAATATTTACGCAACTTTTTGCTCCTCGGGTACAGCAATTCCTTCCCGCTCTAATACAGCGGCACAGCGGTCACACAAATCCTCATGTTTACGTCCAGCCGTTCCGACTTCCGGTTTCCATTGCCAACAACGCGCGCATTTTTGTCCTTGCGCGTGCGTTACCACTACTTCCAATGGTAAACTTCCGTCGCTAATTTGCACAACAGACACAATGAAAATTTCCGGCCACAAAGCGGCATTTTCTGTTAAAAATGTCTTTGTTTCCCCGTCATTTGTTTTGAGTGTTACTTGCGCTTCTAACGCCGAGCCGATTAATCCTTTTTGGCGGCTTTCTTCCAATGCGCTCAACACTTTTTCACGGATTTGGCGGATTTTATTCCATTTTTCTTCCAAAGTTTTATCTGCCGAAATAGAGGCACATTCCGGCATATCAGATAAGAAAATACTCTTAGCTAATCCTGCTCCGCACGGCAATTTCAGCAATTCCTGCCACGCTTCTTCCGTCGTAAAACACAGCACTGGGGCAAGCAACTGTAGCAGTGTGCGCACAATCTCTGCCAGCGCCGTTTGACCGCTGCGCCGCGCTGCAGAAGAAGCACCCAATGTATACAAGCGGTCTTTAGACGCATCTAACAGAAATGCTGATAAATCCAAAATACAGAAATCTGTAATCGCGCGCATAGCTTTGCGGAAATTAAACTCCAAATAATCCGCACGCACTTCGGCAATTAAATTGTCCAATTTACCGAGCATATATCTATCCATTTCCGTCAGTTTATCTGCGGGTACGGCATGCTGAGCTGGCTCAAAATCAGACAAATTGCCCAGTGCATAGCGAATGGTATTGCGCAGTTTGCGGTAGGTGTCAATCGGACCGCCTAAAATTTCATCCGAAATACGCACATCACCCTGATAGTCGGAAAATGCCACCCACAAGCGTAAAATATCCGCGCCGTATTTATTGATGACATCGGCCGGATCTACAGCGTTGCCGAGTGACTTGTGCATCGGGCGGCCTTGTCCGTCTAGCACCATACCATGCGTCAAAATGGTTTTGAAAGGAGCTTTTCCTTCCAACGTATAAGACGGAATATAAGAGCTTTGGAACCAGCCGCGGTGCTGGTCGGACCCTTCGGAATAAACGTCCGCCGGGAAGTCCATGCCGCGGTCTTTTACCACTGCCGCCCACGATACCCCGCTATCCAACCATACGTCTAAAATATCGGTTTCTTTTCTAAATTCATGGTAACCGCACTGGCACGTGTACCCTTGCGGCATTAGTTTTTCCACCGGGTCGGTAAACCAAAAATCCGAGCCCTCGTTCATGGCGCGGTTTTTGATAAATTCAAACAGCTCGTGATTAACCTGCGGTTTGCCGCATTTTTTGCAATACAAAATGGTAACAGGCGTTCCCCAGAAACGCTGGCGCGACAAACACCAGTCCGGACGTAAGCCAATCATAGAGCGCATACGCTCACGTCCGGTGGCGGGATAAAACTGCACATTATCTAAATTATTCATTAATTTTTCGCGCAGACCGTCTTTGTCAATACTCATAAACCATTGTTCCGTCGCACGGAAAATAATCGGGCTGTGGCAACGCCAACAATGCGGATAGCTGTGCGTGATTTCTTGCTCTTTAATCAGCGCGCCCAGTTCGTCCAATTTGTTGACCATAAGCGGGTTAGCTTCAAATACGTGCATACCCACAAATACGCCCGCATCTTTGGTATAGCAACCTTTCTCGTCCACTGGGCAAAATGTTTCCAATTTCCATTGTTTTCCGGCCTGATAGTCCTCTTCCCCGTGGCCCGGAGCGATATGCACCACCCCGACCCCGGCATCCATAGTGACAAAATCCGTCCAAATGACCGGATTTTCTTTTTGCGTAAGCGGGTGATAGTATTTTTGCCCGACGAGTTTTTCACCGAGGATTGTATTTACTTTTTGTACATTCACGCCGGTATTTTTAATAAATTCTTCTGCCAACTTATCGGCCACTACATAATATTCTTGCGTGTTTTGATCTTGCAGTACGGCATAGGCTTCGTCTTTATTTACCGCCGCGGCTTGGTTGGCAGGAATGGTCCACGGGGTGGTGGTCCAAACGCCTAGCGAAACAGGTTTGGAAAAATCCAGGTTGCCAAAAATTTCTGCCGTCGGGTTTACCAATTTGAAACGCAAATAAATAGACGATGATTTAACATCTTTATATTCGGTCTCCGCATCAGCGAGTGCAGTTTCACAATGACTGCACCACGTGATAGTTTTTTGACCTTTATAGACGTAGCCTTTTTCAATCAAGTCCAAAAATACGCCGACGGTAATGCCCTCATAGCGTTTGTCCATGGTCAGGTACGGATTGTCCCAATCGCCCTGCACACCTAAGCGTTTAAAACCTTGACGTTGCAAATCAATAAATTTAGCAGCAAATTCGCGTGCTTTTTTGCGAAATGCAGGCACGTCGGTAATGTGCTTTTTATCTTGTTTTAACTCTTTAAGTAAAGCCTGTTCAATGGGCAGGCCATGGCAATCCCACCCCGGCACATAAGGCGTGTAGTAGCCCATGAGTGCGCGGCTTTTGAGAATAATATCCTTAATTGTTTTGTCTAAAGCGTGGCCGATGTGAATAGCGCCGTTGGCATACGGCGGCCCGTCATGTAATACGAAGTGTTTGCCCGCTTCATTTTTCTTCAAAATGGCTTGATACAAATCCATTTGTTTCCAAAAATCTAAAATTTTAGGTTCTTTTTGCGTCAGCCCCGCGCGCATTGGAAAATCCGTTTTGGGGAGCAAAACGGTTGCAGAATATTTATTTTTTGCCATGTGTATTCTCTCTTAATTAAGGATACATATATTATACGAAATATCACCCCTGGCTATACATAAAAAATCCCGCCCATAGGCGGGATTTCGGTAAAGGGATTTTTATTCTACACCCACGGCGGCACAATCTGTTTTTGCGTGGAATTCAGGATTTACACTCGTAGCATCAATAATAGGCCCCTGCCACCACAAGCATATCATTTTGCGAATATTGCCATCTTGTGGAACGATTGCCAAAGACCAAGTAGGGTTATCCGGCAAATACACCAATCCGATACTTTCTCCATTTAACCAAGTATTACCGGTGCCACCATTTTCGTCATACTCGGAACGTAATGTAATACCACAATGTTTTGAAGTACATCCCACATCATAGGCACCTATATTTTTTAAACAGTTCCGTGTATTTTGGCAAGCAGTCCCCGGTATTTCAATGCTTAATGCTTCGCTATTGTTCAAACCGACAAACATGGTAGTCTTGGTAGGAAATCCATTTTCCAAAATATAGGCTTCAATAGCTTGTTGGGCGGGTTTTATAATGGAAGCAAATTCTGCCAAACGTGCCAGTCGCACTGATTTTTGATATTGCGGCAAGGCAATGGCGGCCAGGATACCTATAATTAAGACAACTACTAACAGCTCTATTAATGTAAAGGCACGCGCACGCGTCATTTCCAGACTACTCCCGCCTGTCATCCCCGAAAGCTGGTATCGGGGATCTCGTTTTTTTCTAAGGCTGAGATTGCCGATTACAACATTCGGCAATGACAAAAGGCTCATATTTACATTTTTCATACACTTCCCTCCTTTTTTACTTCCAACATAAGAAAAGTGTACCAAAAAAAAAAAACAAGTCAATAAGTAACGGCACTTCCTTCGTTTGTTCCAATGGAGGATACACGAAAAAATCCGTTCAGCCGATTAGTACTTTTTTTAGGGAAATTATTTTTAACACTACAATGACTAGCCACCCAGCCTGAAAAATTAATAAAATAATAACAAGGAAGGGTGGCCGAGTGGTTTAAGGCGTCAGTCTTGAAAACTGATATACGGGAAACTGTATCGAGGGTTCGAATCCCTCCCCTTCCGTTTTTTTCTGCGTATTTTGCTTTTTGGCTTCGTTCTCACTCTCTCGGACACCTCGGGATCCCCCCTTTCACAGTGTACACTTGGTCGTTGCGGCCTTGCCATAAAACAAAATACTTTGAAAAACAAATTCTTTCAATTGTTCCCCTATTCCGTATGTTAGTTTTGAATATTAGGATACGTCCCGTCAGACGTTTGGTCCGGCACACAGACAGAGGTAAATTCGCCGGATTGCTGGAAGAAAAGAATTAGCCCTAGCCCCAGACAATACATTTGCACAAATACTCCGCCCAGTAAATACACGACAGAGGAAGTAATGTGTAAGCGCTGCAGACTCCAGGCCGGCATCCACGTAAGCAAAAATAATCCCCCTCCTAGCAGCAGCCATACCCGCAAATGCGTGCAAAAAAGGTCCTTGCTTTTGACAAGCGCGGATTTCCAATGACCCGTCAGTATAAACGCACAGGCGAAAAAGCACAAAGCCATTTCCCACAACACAGTGTAGAGCGCTTGCCACGCATTAGCCGTCCAAAAAGAGGGCAGCAGATACAGAGAATTAAACGCTTTTATCCAGCCCAAGACGCACATACAAAGCATTCCGCCCGCCAGTTGCAAACCCCAAGCAGGCACGGCTGCGCGTACCGCCAGCCAAAAACGCTCCTTCCAGGTATATTTTTGGAATACTGTTTCGTCCAAAAGTGCGTAAACGAAAAAGAACAAAATCAAAGTAAAAACTGCTACTACGCTAAATGCATATATCCCGCGCAAGGCCGCCTGGACCGCGGCATATATCCAGGAATGACGGGCAAAAAATCCGGGCAATTCCCCCCAACCTAATGCACCGCCCGCCAGCCAGCCAAACAAATACGGATATGCGTTATACAAAAACAACGCCGCACCGCTCATAGCAGCGATAAACAATAGCATCATAGAAAAAGACGGCCATTTTTCTTGTGGTGTTTCTATTAAGTTTGTCATATTACAATTAATCCTTTTTTGGCATTATTTCCATTCACCGCCCGTGTTGGAGAAATAAGACGCGATCCTGGTTTTTTCCATCGTTGACCGGATAACATTTTTTTGGCTGTATCTGAAATATAACTATTAACTTCCCAGGAAACTCTTACACTACCCATGCCACGACCCGTGGTAAAATCAGAACCCCGGAAAAATCCAGAACGCGCATTGAACTGTTTATATTTAGCCATAACAGCACTTATTTCTCCGCGGTTTGCACTTTGCATATTGTGCAATACTTCCAATTGCTCCGCCAAGGGGCTGCCTTCTCTTTTTGCCCGCCATACAGCCTGCTCCAGCGGATTAAAGGATGCTCCGTTCACATAGCCACGCGCAAAAACATTGCCTCTATCAATATGCTTGAGAAGGAGTTCTGTCTGATAAGAAGCAATAGAGCCAGTGCCACGGCTTCTTGCCGCAGCGGCGAGCCCTTCCACAAAATTGCATTGTTGGCTGGCGCCGGCGTGTGCATACACGTTAATTCCTGCGCGCTGTACTTCCGGTAATGCTTCAAATTCCTGCAGGAATTGCCCGGAATGGCAAGCATCTAGCTGCAAGTTGATTTCCGGTGTGCCAGTAACCTTGCGAAGCTGCTGCAAGTCTTCTACTAAATCGGCTGTTTTAACTTTTGCCGAACTATATAGCCCGCGCGAGGACAGATAAAACTTCCCTGCGGAGTCAATGTCACCGTGTGATGAAATTTGCACTAATACGGGTTCATTAGTCCTTTCTGCCGTCTTAAAAGCCTTCTGTAAATCAGCCCGAACAAACCCTTTCTCCGGGTTTCCCACGATTGTAGGGACAAATCCTTTTGTTTTTTGCATAAATGGAGCATTCTTAAAATGCATATCCAGATCAGCTCCTTCCACGTAGAATGCCTGTCCCGTAGCGGTTGGAGAACGAAGCACGGCGGAATATTTTTGGAACTCTGGTGAGGTAATAACAGCCCAATCATCCGCTTGTGCCTGTGTCAGTCTACTGAAATAGCGTTCTGCTTCCTCTACGCGCGCCCGTTGCGCTGGTGTAAGAGGAGCATCGGAGGAGTGGATCTGCTTCAAATTTTCAGAGATTTCGGTAAACCAACTTTTGCCAGTCTTAGCTTGATTACCCAACTCGGAAATCTTTTGCGCAGTTTGATTTGTAACCGCCGCTTGAGGGCCAGTTCCCCGATAAAGAACATCTGCTTCTCCTGCTTTGCGTGCCTCTGCAACTTTGCGCGCCTCCTCAGCTCTGCGAGTCTGTTCGGCTTTGCGGGCAGCTGCTACATTATCACTCAAAGCCTCTTTCACGGGCATTTCCTCTCCTGTCGCGTTTTTAGCGATAGATTTGGCACCGGGCTTTTCGCGATTTATAATTTCAATACCAGGCTTTTCGCGATTTACAACTTTAATACTGGGCTTGTCGGAAACAGATTTTAAAGCCTTTACCTCCTTGTCATACTTTATCTTTCTGAGAGCGCGTGCGCGATCAGATTGACTGTCCGTGGGCAAAGACTCTATTAATTTCGTCGCCTTAGCATTTGACAATTGGCCACGAACAACCTGCCCTTTTTCGTCCAGTGAGTAAATATCATAATAGGCAGGCGCACCTTTTCCAGGAGGAAACACAGGTTCATAAGAAATGAGTCTATCTGGATCTTTCAAAATCTTTTGGACCTCCTTGGTTTGACCCCATTCATCTGTTCGCCCACCAAATAATTTATCAAACAAACCGCCCTTGGATTTTCCGGCAGCTGCCAGACGCTCACTTTCGCTGCTTGCCACAGCTTTGTCAAGGCCAAATTCGCTATTTCGCATCTCAGGCTTGACATAAGGACGTTTCCCCGCTTGCGCTACTTTTTGCTCTAACGGACCGGTTATAGCCTGGTCAATTTTTTCAACTGGCACCGCTCCGGCATCCGGCGCGGCAACAGGCTGCTGCGCCAACTGTTTTTGAAATGCATTTACTTGTTCGGTCCTTTCCTTGGTAACAAGCGTTTTTTCCGGGGCACCCGCTGAGCCAGCCGGATTGCGCGGAGCAGCTTTACCGCCGGAAACCTGTGTTTTTACCTTTGCTTTTGAAGCAAGCTTGACCCCTTTTGTTGCTCCTTGCGCGTCGGCCGCCGCTGCCGCCGTTCCTTTGGCAGGTTTCATCTTTTTGGCTTTACGCGGCAGTTTACTGATAAAATTCTTGGTCCTGACCAAACCGGACCGCTTGGAAAGCAGCCGCACCGCCTGTGGAATCCCTTTAATTAACGTCGGCAGTGCAAGCGCCAAGCTGACAAACATCGCGGTATTGTAAACCGTATCCACCTTTTTGGCTACCGCCAAAGCAGCCTGATTTTGCGCATAGCGTTTCATCTTAGCTTCATCCCGGACAGGCGCGGCAAAGCCAAGCCCTCTCATATTGGCAAACTGATAGGCCTTATAATGGATGCTGCGTTGGGTGGCCTCGTTGATATCCCACCAATCTCCCTGATAGAAAAAGGACAATAATCTCTCAGACGGGATAGAAGCATATTTTTTTCGCTGGGCCCACCCGTCTAAAATACCCAGCACTAACGGAAAATGGATTTTAGCTTGTTCAATCTCAAAGCTGCGCAGCTCCATGGCACGCATACTATCTGCATACATCGGATTACCACCCGCCTGATTTTGGGCAGCAACATTACCCAGGTTATCAAACGATTTAATGTATTGCTCGGTTTGGGAAACTAATTTTTTCGCCAAAGCCAGCGCGAACATATTTTCCGTACTTTGGTCCGCCAGCACATTCCCGATATCCTCCATAAAGTTACGGGTCGGCTCATTTGTATTATCGGTCCCCAACTGCTTTGCTTCCTGTTCGTCGGCATATTGGAACGCCTCATTTACTTGGTTTAAATAACGGTCCGCACCACCATGGCCGCTGTTCGCTATTTGAATGCCTGTTTCTGCCGCAAATTTACCCGGCTCCGCCATGATGCGTCCAACCCCCGTATCCGGCCTTTTAACACTGTTCTCGGTTAAAAACTTTTCCAAATGCTCATACGCCCGGCTGGAACCCAACACGCCAAAAGCGACTACGCTTACCATCATCACTGCACTGCCGCTGGGAGTTTTATAGCGCCGTTTCAAAAAATCGTAGACTGTATCGGCTACCTGGTTTTTTTCTTCACGGGTCTTGGCAAGCATGGCCAGTACCGGCATCGCCGCTATTCCGCTAGCACACGCACCTTGACGCTGTTTAATTCTGCGTTGTTTGGCCGTCATGCGGGCAACGCTGCCCACCGTTATGGAATCAGTTACTCTGCTTTTGCAGTCACTGCGTGTTTGCTTCAGGTATGAATAAAGATATTTCATGGCCAGCTGGCGGTCCCATTCGCTATGCAAACCGTATTCACTGACCAACTCCACAAATTGCGGACCGGTTTCAAACACCGGACGGTTTTGATGATACATTAAATTTTCCAAAGCGTAGTGGACGGCTCCTTGCCCGTACGCCAAAGCTGCCACGCAGTCTTCCCCATTTGCCAAACACACCACGGCCTGCAGCACATCTCCGTTGGCTTCTTTTTTGGCCGATTCCAAGATTTCCAATACACAATCTAAACCCTGCACAGAACATTCTTTTCCTACCATAGCCGCGCCCTTAGCCACCCAGTAGGTGTCGTCCTGTTTTTCCTCAGCCTGTTTGGCCTCCTCTGAAATCTTTCTGTGCAAGTTTTTCTCAAACGACTCCTCCGCCCACAGTTGTGCGGTCGGAGTCAAGAATAAACTTAAAAAATATACCACTGCCATTAATAAGCGCTTCATATAATATCCCCTCTAGCTCTCCGACCGCGCACAGCGGACGAAAAAGAGGCACATTTATAGTATAACAAAATAGTCCAAAATTTCAAGAGAGAATGGTTGCAACAGCCCGCAATAAATTTTATTCCCTCCTATTCCGTAAAACAAACCGCTTTGTTTAAAACCAAAAAGCGCCCTGTACTGTTTTTTTGCTCCAGGAGGCTTCTTTTAAGTATTCAAAAAAAAAAAACGGTGTCAAGGCCTATTTTGGGCCCAGATTGCAAAAAGCGGTTTAGGCACCGTCTGAAAAGTAAATTATAGTTAACACAAGAGAGGGCACCCTTTGACACAAAAAAACCACGCTTACGCGTGGTGTGTCAAATGGCGCCCTCTAGGAGAATCGAACTCCTCTTTTCGGATTGAAAATCCGACGTCCTAACCGATAGACGAAGAGGGCAAAATGTGCGCCCGGTGAGACTTGAACTCACGGCCCCCCGCTTAAAAGGCGGATGCTCTACCACTGAGCTACGAGCGCGAAAAACGGCCAAGGAACTTAGAGAGTTTTGTGCTGCAGGTACCCTCACACCTAAGTATTATACCAAAATTGGCACGGAGAAAAAAACTTTTCTGCTCCTCCGGCAACTCAGGTGCTATTATTATACCAATTTTTATCCGGTTTGTGTAAACCGTTTTACAAAAACCTCTGTTTCACCGACGGTAAAAAATTTTTTACGCGCTGCTAACATTTTGCTAAAATATGTATATGCGGTATGTATTTTACTTCTTTACATTAGCTTTAGTTTTCTTGGCAGGAATGCTGGTTGGTAACTTTTATATTCCCCAACATAATGAAAGCATTGCTGCTGCTATTTCTATGCCACCGCTTGATACTACTAATCCTGCATTACAAAAAACCTCAGAGGAAGACGCACAACAAGCTCTTTCTACTTTAATGCAGGCCCTATCCGCCTGTCCCGTAGTAGTGGGGCAGGAGAAGGATATTCTGTTTAACCGAATTTCCTTGTTTTTGACACTAAGTAATTTTGAAGTAAAAAAAGCTGCCTACGAAGCTGAAATCGCTAAGAACATTGAGGGCAACCGCCAAACAGCACAATTTACACACGCCGCTTCTGAATACCAAACGGCCAAACAACGCACGGAACAACGCGCTGATGAATTATTTCCCCCCTTATCGGCTGACCTGGAAGGTCCTGCGGTGGTCTCTACCGCTGCGGCTGCTTTGACGGTTTTATCCACCCGCACCCCGTCTAAAAATTAAGTAGAGTATTTATCAAAAATGACGTGCCGGGTAGTCTTGTTTGCCAAATGCGTGTCATTAGACACAATTGCGTCTTCCAGCGTGCAATTTTGCAACACCGCTCCTTCTGCTACAGATACATAAGGCCCTAAAACACAATTTTCCAACACAGCATTTTTGGCAATCCAGCAAGGCGCAATGAGGCGCACCCCGGATTTGTTTTGAGCCGGGGTCTGTTGGTGACGCTGCAGTAAAATCCGGTTCGTTTGTAACAAAATTTCTACTGTACCACAATCAAACCAATCCTTCATGCAAACCGTTTTAACCGATATCCCTTTTTGAAGCAGCACAGACAGCGCATCTGTCAATTGTATTTCATTCTTGACCGTCTTGCCGGAGTCAATTACTTCTTGCAACGCATCAAAAAGTTGCGCGCTGTTCTGAAAGGAATACGCTCCAATTAATGCCAAGTTACTTTTGGGATGCTCCGGTTTTTCTTCAAAGCCGCAAACGATGCCGTCTTTCATTTCCACGACTCCGAAGCGACGCGGATCCTCTACTGTTTTTACTCCTACAGCATTTTGCCCTGCTTGCACTAGCGGGCGCAAATCTCCGTCAATAATTGTATCTCCCAGTAACACAAAACAAGGTCCTTTTACCGCGTCTTTAGCCAAATAAATAGCGTGCCCCAGTCCTTTAGGATGCTGCTGTTCCACAAAACTAACTTCCAAATGCGGATAATGACTACGGACAAAATCAATAAGAATATCCTTTTGATATCCAACAATAAATACAACGCGCCGAATAGCACACGCTTCAATTTGTTGCAGAATATGCGCAATGATAGGCTTGCCTGCCACAGTTAACATCGTTTTGGGGCAATGCGCCGTGTAGGGCAGTAGGCGTACCCCCTTACCTGCCACTGGAATGATTGCTGTAAATTCACTCATATTTGTAGTATAGCAAATCGCAGCCCGCCAAACGAAAACAATTGATAACCCATCAAAGCCCAAATTACAAAATTACCGGAAACTGCTGCGATTGTAGATATCGGTTCTGTTTCGGCACTGGCTTACTGAATTAAAGTTTTGATATTCAAATAAATTTTACGGGCACAAAAAATCCCCAGTCTATACCGGGGATTTTTTAATTAAGGTAATTCGTAAACATTACAAGTAATGCCACAATTATATCCTTCCGCTATCACGGTGCCGCCTAATGATTTACAAATTTTATCACCCCTCACTATATAACTCCCATAAGATATGCACGTAGTTTTTCCCGCAGCCGATATTGAACCGAATTTAACCGTAGCCGTTGGAAAATATCTGCCATAAGAAGCAATGGCACTTTTATTTGAGTCAATATAATGCCCTGCAACATACTGTCTGTTTGTTTCCAGGCACATAGAACCCAAAATAGGCCGGTTAGAGCTGTCCAACGGTGTACCTTCCGGTAGTTAATAACCAAATCATCAAAACTGTTACTGTAACTTCCTGTTTCCAAACGATGTAATTCTTGCGCGTTGTACAACGCACGTACATAAGGCATCATCGTTGCATAACGAGCTTTATCTATTGCCGCTTGATATTGCGGCAACGCTATGGATGCCAGTATACCGATGATTAGAACAACGACTAACAGCTCTATTAATGTAAATGCACGACTTTTCATACACTTCCCTCCTTTTTTTCATTCCAACATAAGAAAAGTGTACCAAAAAAAAAAAACAAGTCAAGGCCTGTTTTTAAATAATTTTTTCCTATCCAATAAACAATAAAATATCACTACCCGGTAATAAAAAATATTACTACTTGCGAACAAAATATTCGCTTTTGCTATAATAAATGTATGAGCCTAGAGGAAATTGAACAGAAGGATTATTTCAGCATTGGCGATGTCAAACGCATTACTGGTGTGCCGGAATACTCCATTCGCTATTGGGAAGCAGAGTTTGGATTAATCAAACCCATTCGGTTGGAAAGCGGCCACCGCCGTTATACCAAAGCTGATGTATATAGTATCCTAAAAATTAAAGATTTGATTTATAAACATAAGATGACGTTAGAAGGCGCCAAGAAACAACTGCTGAAACCTTCGGGCGGATTTTCCAACGGAGAAAGCAACCCTGTAACGGTTAAATTTCTTACAGAAATTAAAGAAACCCTTTCCCAACTGCTCAAAGAATGCTAGAATATATCTGTGGCCTGTTGGGTACCGCCAGCGGGTTTGACAATTTTCCCGGGGAATGGCTCAGTGGTAGAGTGCTCGCTTGGGGTGCGAGAGACCGCGGGTTCGATTCCCGCTTCCCCGACCATTTATTGATGTAACACCGTTTTTACGGGGCGTAGCGCAGTTGGTAGCGCGCACGGTTCGGGACCGTGAGGTCGTGGGTTCGAATCCCGCCGCCCCGATTTCTATTTTAAGCACCCTTTTTAGGGTGCTTTTTTCGTCTAAGATTTTATCTTTTCTCGTCGGGAAACAACTGTTTTTTTAATCCATCTTGGTCTTAGAGTAGTATTTTTCCCGTCGTAAAAGGCCGTTTTTTCATCTTTTTCTCTGTAGGCCAAATTCGCAGGATCCAAAATTCTAGGGTAGACCCCACTATTTGATGATTCGAACCTACGACCTCACTATTTTATAGGCTAATCCAATATCTAATCATTGGTATAGGACCGCACTTTTTGTGCATAGTGTATAGTGTGTTATAAATAAACTATGCACTATAATATTTAAAATGAGGTCGCTGGTTCTAATCCCGCGACCCTTATATATTTTTTTGAAAGCCACTACAATTAGTTACTTTGCCAGTGTTGCTCTTGTATCTTAAAATCCACATTGCCCTCGGCTATATTCATAAGCTCCCGCAAGGTAAAATTGCGTGAGTTTTTGTATTCTAAAATATCTCCCACAATACGCGGGGATAAATAACACAAATTGATGTACCGCGCGAAATTGCGTTTATTCATACCGCTGGCCTTTTCCCACTCGCGGGTTGTTAGTCCTTTTTCCAATAGCTTTTTGAGTTTCCATGCCCGGGAAAGTCCACGGACCAAACTTTCATTGAGTTGGCGTACTGTCAGTATATTTTGCGATGTTCCATGTTGTAAACGGGTAGATGTTACATTGTCTATATAGAAAGCATCCCTAAGCGTAATGATTTCAGCCCCTACTTCCGGCAATACGGGATTATTTGGCTTATCAGCTTGTTTTTGGCATTGGCGGCAATTATCCAAAAATACCATCCTATCAAGCGTAATCTGCAAACGGCAGTTCGTACCATTTTTCACACAAATTACCTGTTTAAGGCACTTTTTGACTTCATCAGATGTAATTTGGCTGCTATCCGCCTGTAAGTCTACAGAGGATAAATCGGCTCTGCGTATGGTATCCAACACAAAATCATCCAGTTGAATTACCGGAATATGAACCCCTTTGCGGATACAATAATATTGGTATTTTTGTCCTTGCTTTCTGGTACTGGTTAACTTATAGGGATTTCCTTTATCATCAAATAATTTATCCGCCATTAGCGTTATTTTCCGGATATACGCATGGTATTCTTTAAGGCCGTTCTTAAAATGGCCTAATTTATCCTGTACTGCCTCAAACACTTCTTTGGATACAAGAGCAGGCTGTTTGCCTGGATAGACCTTATTAGCCGCAAAATGGGGCATTTTGCCCACGTACAAAGGATTAGACAAAATATGTAAAACACTGCTGTAAACAAATGGCCTTCCGCCACGCTCTTCCCCTTTTTTCGTTTTCCATAGTTTGCAATGGTATCCTTGTTCATTTATCCAAGTTACCACCCCCATAACGTTGCCAATTTCTAAATATTTTTGAAAGATAAGACGCACAACAATGGCTTCCTGTTCATTGGGAACTAATTGCCTATCTTTGATATCGTAACCAAGCGGAAGAATACCGCTGCCCCACAAACCCTTTGCTTTGGTAGCGGCTACTTTATCGCGTATGCGTTCGGCAGATACTTCACGTTCAAATTGGGCAAAAGATAACAGCATATTAAGCGTCAATTTGCCCATAGAGTTACTTGTATCAAACGACTGTGTGATAGAAACAAAGTTGCAGTCATATTTGGCAAACTCCTGCATCATTTTATGGAAATCAAAGATGGAACGAGATAGACGATCCACTTTATAAACAACCACCACTTGTATTCTATGGGAACGGATTTCTTCTAGCAAGGCCTGTAATCCGGGGCGGTCCATTGTCCCCCCGCTAATACCCCCATCTTCAAATGTCTTATAGTACTGCCATCCGTTAAAGGCCTGAGCTTGTATATATGCTTTACATGCTTCCTCTTGATTCTGTAGGGAACTAAACTGGGAATCCAACCCCCGTTCATTTGATTTTCTGGTATATACCGCACAATTAATTTTTGCCATTTTTCCGCTCCATAAGTCCAAAAAAGGCCGGGCCACTCACATGACAATTTGATATGGTGGATGCAATAACTGTTAAATTGGGATAGATTTTGCCTTCCCATTCGTATTCCTGCTCGCCTTTAACCGTTACCTGATAGATTTTTCCCTTATACTTTTTAGTGAGTAACGTTCCGACGGATAAAACATACCGACTTTTATGAGCATGCTCAATATACTTCTCGGGATTGGACGCATATCGGTTAAGACGTGTTATGTACTTTGACGGCAGCCTACACCGACCTAATTCGCATTGAATAGCATACCATAGTGGTCGCAATTTGGCCTTGTGACCTATCATAGGGTACGTGTAAAACATGTCCCAATAAAACTGCAATTTCTCATCTGGTAAGTTTTTAAGTTCTTCAAAACTTTTTGGTAGGTAACACTTTCTTCTCATAAAGTATCTGTTTTATCCTTTCTAGCCGTCCGTTGGAATCCCCTTGCCGGAAATACACTTTGGCAAACGTATCAAAAAATTTGATGGCAAGTAGTATCAGTTCTTTGTCTTCTATCACCTTGGGCCGCCCCAAGGGATTACCCGAGCGGCCCTTTATAAATCGCCCCGATACCGGTGGCAAGTGACGTGGTGTCATTTGGTAAGTCCAAAGAATACATAGCCACTGATTTGGCGCTTTACGATCGTCATCGCCACACGCGAAATGCTTTTGAATACTTTGCCTTCGTACTCAAAGCCATTTTCCAACACTTTTACATCTATGGTTTTACCGCGGTAGGTTTTAGTGATAATACTACCCGGAGCGGGCAAGCGGTTATCGCGTGGCCGGACAGGCAGGTTTTCAAGCGGTGTTTCTTCGGTAATAATAGGACTCACTCCCCGAAAAACAGCAGGTTGCGCAGGTTTAGTTTTTGTTACTGATTTTTTAGTGTTTTTCTTCATAACTTATCTCCTTAAGTAAGTGATTTACTTCGTACCACATTCACGCTTACTATGGGGAGATAAGTCAAGTCAAATAAGACAGAAAAACCGCCCTCGCGGTTAGCAAGAGCGGCTAGGTGGGTTAATAAGTGGAAGCTACTATCTTTTTAAATTTATTATCTTTGGATAACTCTACATCAAACTGTAACCGCCATGTGTGTTTACCTCCACCATACACCGCCGCAAGTACTTTGCATCTGCCTATAAAAGTGTATTCAGTTTGTGGAAGTATTTCTATGTCGCTGTAGGCATAATAATTTAATGTGCCGTCTTGTATGGCGCGTAAATATTCTTGTTTATTCTGATGAGTGCCCGTCATATGAACAAGCTCAAAATCATCCGAGTGCAACTCACTTAAAGCAGGGATATTCTTGGCTACCATATACCCAAACATTTTGTCGTACAGTTCTTTTATTTGTGTTACGTTCATTTTTTCGCTATGGTTTTTACAATTCGGGCAGGGTTTCCAACCACAACCGTATTATCCGGCACATCTTTGGTTACAATACTGCCTGTACCTACAATGGCATTTTCCCCGATAATAACCCCGGGTAAGATATTAACTCGTGCGCCAATCCATGCGTTTTTCTTTATGTGAATCGGCTTTGTTTTTAGCACACGGATATTGTTCGGCTCGTGGTTTACCGTAAATAACCCTACTTCCGGCCCGAGCATTACACCGTCCTCAATCGTAATCCCGCCTAAACTCATCACCGTAAGCCCGTGATTAGCAAATACATTTTTTCCAACACGCAGACAATTGGCTAAATCTACTTAGAAAGGCGGCGTAAAAAACGAGCCGTCTTTCATTTGCCCGTTTAAGAGTTCGTTTTCCAATGCTATTATCTTTTGGGTATCGCTCGGATCCGTGGAGTTTATTTGCCAACATAGGTGACGGCATCTTTTCATTTCTCCGTGCGCTTGTTTTTGATACTCCTCGTCGCGAATATCAATTGCTTCGCCGTTATGTAATCTTTCAAAAATATTCATAAAATCATCTCTTGTATTCTTTTATCAATTTAAACTTAATGCAATTTTTCGGGCAAGATGTTACACACTTCATACAGTTAATGCAGTTAGGATGCCGGACAAACTTTTCGCTCTCAACCGCAATGTTCATCTGACACGCTTTATTACATAGTCCACAATGTACGCAGGTTTTTTCGTGCCGGACTATCCCGACCGGACGCAGTACACTCCACACACCTAGTGATGCCCCTTTCATACAAAAATAATTGCAGAAAGGCCTGTCCGTAAACAGTGCAGCTACGAGAAATAAAATCAGCACAGAGCCGTTGACCCAATCCCATGCGCCCGCAGCTACGCTATGCTCAAAAAAGAAGCGGCTGTTTAAGACGGCAAGCACGATATTGACTATACTTAACCCGTAGAGAAAGTAGCGAAGCAACTGCGCGTATTGTTGGTATTTTTGCGGAAGTTTGAAACGGGGGATACGGAGCTTGTTAGCTATCCACCCAATCCACTCTTGCACCGAGCCAAAAGGACAAAGCCATCCGCAGAAAAACACACCGAAAAACAGTATCGTAATCCAAATCTTCTGCCCCACGGTATCGGCAAACGGCATAAAAGGCAAAAATAGGCCCGCCATAAAACAGGCCTGTACGATAAAGCGTAACGGTTGCAGATATTTCTTCATCTAAAACCCTAGTTTTTTAAGCCAGGAGTCCACTTTAAGTTGGGAACCTTCACGGTCTCTTTGTGCCTCGTGGCCGTAAATAGCTAGCCCGCTTAAAACATCCGCCTTTGTGGTCTTTTTTACGCTACTGGGGATAGACGATAAACCACTTCCTTCATGCGTAACAAACGGAGCCACTTTTTTGCCTGTCCAATCATATTGTTCCAAGAAAGTATAGACAACCATGGGCAAATCTCCCCACCAGTTTGGGGAGCCGATAAATACGATGTCATAGTCCGCAAAGTTCTCTACTTTGCCGTTTATTTCGGGGCGGGCGTTGGCTTTCTTTTCCTGTTGGGCCACTTGTGTTAAAGGCGTATATTGCGTGGGATAAGTATCATTTTTTAATTTAATCTCAAACAAATCTCCACCTGTTTTGGCGGCTATCATCTTGGCGATAATGGCCGTGTTGCCTTCTTTAATGTTGCCGACACTGTATTGCTCCCCGGTGCGGGAAAAATAAACTACTAATACTTTTTTATTTGTCATAGATTTTACCTCTTCTTTGGGTTTGGCATTACAGGCAGTAGCAAATAATGCAGTTAGTAAAAGTGTCAGTATTTTTTTCATTTTATGCTCCTTTCCTTAATCTTTCATTTTATCAGGGTCTAACATTTTAATTACTTTGGCAGGCACGCCTCCTACAACGGCATAATCGGGCACGTCTTTGGTTACTACCGCTCCTGCGGCTACCACGGCGTATTTTCCGATGGTTACGCCGGGGCATATGGTAACATTGAGCCCTAACCATGCGTTTTTCTTAACGATTACTTTGCCATAGGTGTAGGTCAAATGACGGTCGTACATGTCGTGGTTAATGGTGGCGATTTTAAGCCCGGGGGCCGCCATCACACCGTCTTCAAACTCAATGCCGCCCGAGGCAGACAAAATAGCCGAGTGATTGATAAACACGCCTTTGCCAAATTTGACGCGGTTGCCAAAGTCGCACGTAAACGGAGTTAAAATACGCACATCCTCCAATTTGCGCCCGAATAGTTCTTCCAAATCAGCCACATAGGTTGGGTCGTCGGGCAGTTTGGCGTTGGCTTTGGCGCAGAGCGTTCTGGCCCGCATCATTTCATCTACGGCTTCTTTGAAATACGGCTCTCTAATGTCTGTCGGGCCGCCCTTGTCCATCAGTTCGTACACATATCCTTTCTTGTAGTCCATGTTTAATCTTCCGGTTTCCAAGCACCTAAGTTTCGTTCTTGTTCTTCTAACGTCATGGTAAAGAAACGCTTGCCGTTGTCCAACGCGCGAATTTCGTTCATTTCCTCAGCAGTCAGTTCAAAATCAAAGATGTCGAAGTTTTCTTTCATGTGCACCGGATTCATCGTACGCGGGAAGACAATGGTTCCTTCTTGTATGTGCCAACGCAAAATGATTTGCACGTTGGTTTTGTGGTACTTTTTAGCAAGGCGCGTAAATAACGGCTCTTGGATGAGGCCTTTATCGCCATGGCCGATAGGGTACCAACTTTCAATGACGGTGCCGTATTTGGCAATCCGTTTTTTAAGTTCGTTTTGCTGATAGTACGGGTGACATTCCACCTGCAAAACAGACGGATAAATCGTGGCCTGTTCCAAGACTTCTTCCAAGCGGTAGGATTCAAAATTACTTAGACCAATGGATTTGACGCGTCCGTCTTTGACGGCACGCTCCATATCTTTCCAGGCGCCCAAATAATCGCCAAATTGTTGGTGTAATAAAAGTAAGTCAATATAATCCGTGTCCAAGCGTTTGAGCATCTTATCAATGGCCTGTGAGGTAACCCCTTCACCGTATTCACTGGGCCACAGTTTGGTAGTAATCCAAATTTCTTTTCTGTCTATGCCGCTCTCTTTAACTGCTTTTCCTACGCTACGTTCATTTTGGTAGGCATGGGCAGTATCAATATGACGAATGCCCAAATTTAGCGCATTTTTAACTACGCCTAAGGTTTCTTTGCCGTCCGGCACTTGGAATACACCTGTGCCGAATTGCGGAATTAAATTACCGTCGTTTAGTTTAATAGTTTTCATAGTTTCTCCTATAAAAATATTGTATCACTTAGAGTAAACTCTAAGTCAAGGGGCCGCACGAGGTGGCCCTCATTTTTAGAAAGCACCTGTTTTGATATGCGGCACGTAGGGGGCTTCTAAGGCTTTAATCGTTTCGTCAGAGAGTTTAATGTCTAACGCGCGGACAGCTTCTTCTACGTGCTTGGCGTCCGTACAACCCACGATCGGGGCCGTAATGTAGGGCTTGGAGAGCATCCACGCCAAGGACACTTGTGCCATGGTATAACCTAATTCTTTAGCGATTTTTTCCAAGTTATCCACCACCTTTTTATCTTCGGCTTGCGTGGCACCCCATACCATGGGAGACACTCCGTCAATTTTACTGCGGTGCGTTTGCGTTCCCCACGGACGGGTGCAACGGCCACCCGCTAACGGACTCCATGGAATAACTCCAATTTTGCGGTCCATACAAAGCGGCATCATTTCGCGTTCTTCTTCGCGGTAGATGAGGTTATACTGGTTTTGCATCGTAATAAATTTCGTCCAACCGTGTTTTTCGGCAATATTATTTAACCGTTCAAACTGCCACGCAAACATACTGGAAGCTCCGATATAACGCGCTTTACCGCTCTTTACTACGTCGTGGAGGGCTTCCATGATTTCTTCCATCGGTGTATTGGGGTCTAAACGGTGGATTTGGTACAAGTCCACATAATCCATACCCAAGCGTTTTAAGCTATGGTCAATTTCGCTCATGATAGCTTTGCGGGAAGAACCTGTTCCGTTGGGGCGGCCCTCACGCATAGCAAAGTTGACTTTCGTGGCGACGACAATATCATCACGATTTAAGCCGTATTCTTTAATTAAGTGGCCTGTAATTTCTTCGCTGGTACCCAACTGATAGACGTTGGCCGTATCAAAATAATTAATCCCCAAATCAATGGCTTTTTTGAAAATAGGTTTGGCATATTCAAAATCTTTCGCCCACGGGAAAACACCGTTTTCGCTTCCCGGTTTACCAAAACTCATACAACCTAAACAAATGCGCGACACATCTGCACCGCTATGACCTAATTTTACATACTGCATGGCACGACCTCCTGTGGTTTAGATACCTATACTTTAGCGGTTTTTTAATATAAAAGTCCAATTGAAATATGCTATACTTAATTAAATTATTTTATTATGAATACGAAACAAATAGATGCTATCTTGGAGCTTTCCAAGACCTTAAACTTTAACCGTGCGGCGGAGAAATTATATGTTTCCCAGCCAACCTTATCCTATGAGATTAAAGAAGCCGAACGGGAGATTGGCTTTAAGCTGTTTGAGCGTTCCGGTAAAGGGGCTGTACTAACCCCTGCCGGAGAGCAATTTTGTGTGCAGCTACGCAATATCCGTCAGGAACTCAAACAAGCTATAGAGCAAGGGCAAAATTTCAGCCAAAAGTATGATGATAATATCGTCATCGGGCTACCTGTGCGCTCGGTACTACCTAATTTGCCCAAGGTTATACAGGCATTTAATAAAAAATACCCACATATATTGATTTCTCCGCAGTTTACGGGGTTTTACTCTGCCCAAGCATTTTTGCGCTCAGAGCAGGACATTTTGTTTGCGATGGATTTTGAAATGAAACACATCCCGGATATCAACGTGCATCCGCTTTATAAAAGCCCTATTTATTTAGTAAGCCAAAAAGAGGACCCTTTGGCTACAAAGAAACTGGTTAAAGAAAAAGATTTATACGGGCGGACCTTGCTTGTAGGAGGTGGGTCTCCCCCGGCCTTAAAACGGGTACAGGACCGTTTGGTGCGTTGTGGCAAAGTACATTATTTAACCAGTGCCGACCATGATACTACGCTTGTTCGTATAGCGGCAGGACAAGCCGTATGTTTATCGCCCGGATTTTTTCGTGATGAACACGACGGATTTGCTTGGACGAGGTTTGATTGCGAAGAACATTTTAACTGCGTATTATGTACTCATACAAGTGACAAACGGGAAAGTGTAAAAGAATTTGTGGAAATGCTACAAACCGTTTAGTATCCGCCTAACTTTTGCCTAAAAAACCGCCCTTGCTGTTAAGCAAGAGCGGTTTATATGTGTTTGTAATGTTATTTCTTATCAATATCCACCAAGGTATATTCGCCGGTTCCCATGCCCAGTTCTTTCATGTACGGGATTTGGCGTAATCCTTCGCGTGATTCAATACGTTCTTTTAGGTCGTGCGATTCTTCTTCCGGCAAGGCATACACCATATCTAACGATGCTTGGTCTACAGCCACAATGTTGGTAGATGCTAAAATACCGATATCACGCGCTTTGGGTTCAGCCGCAGCAGTACCCGCACAGTCGCAATCTACCGACATACGGCGCAGGACATTAATGTACACGATTTTGTCGCCAAAGTGGTCCACCGTGGCTTTGGCAGATTCGGCCATACGCTCTTGGAAAATCGCCCCTGTGTAACCCCATTGTTCATCGCCTTTTTGGTGAATCATTTTTTTGCCGATTTTTCCGTCAGCCATACCGATAGCAATATTTTTCATACTACCGCCATAACCGCCCATGGTGTGACCTTTAAAGTGTGTAAGTACTACCAAAGAATCATAGTTGAGCACGTGTGAACCCATAGACATTTCCGTGAAGTGTTTGCCGCCTTTTACAGGGAGCATAACCGTTCCGTCCTCATCCATAATATCCACTTTGCTAAACGTCCAACCGTTTATTTTTAACGTTTCACGATGGCCTTCGGTAGTTTGGCGAGGGGACGTGTAAAACACATTGGTCTCCACAAGCGTGCTGTCCGGGATATGTTCCCATAGCGCCTTTACCATGGGCACCGGCAAAATGTTTGGTCCGTGCGGTTCGCCCGTGTGGATTTTGATAGCCACTTTGCCGTCAATGTTCTTGGAAATCTTATCATAGATTTTGACAAGACCTTCGGGGCTAATATCCCGCGTGAAATAGACCACGGGTTTCTCATGCGTGGTTTGAGCGGTTTGACACGCCGCTAACACCAAAGCACCCAGTAATACTGTGAGTAGTTTCTTCATATTCTCTCCTTATAAATATTTTTTGGCCCAATCCGCAAGAGCACTTTCGGACATATTTGCATCCAAGCGTTTTCCTGCTTCTACGGTAGTTGAGGGAGCGAGTTTTTGCATATTTTTATCTGCACTGCCTATACCACTACTGCCGGAAGTAGCAAAGGGAACTACTTTCTGTCCGTTCCATTTGCACGCTTCCATAAAGGTATCAATAATGCTAGGCTCTCGGTACCACCACACCGGAAAACCCACAAACACTACATCATATTTTTGCACGTCCGGTACAGGCAGCACCATCGCAGGACGGCAAGATAAATCTTTCATCTCTAGCGTGCTGCGGCTTTGTTTATCCATCCAGTTTAGGTCCGCGTCCGTGTAAGGTTGTTGCGGGCGGATTTCATAAAGGTCCGCGTTTACTGCCTTTGCCAAGCGTTTGGCTAGTTCTGCGGTGACTCCGCTGGCACTAAAATAAGTTACAAGTGTTTTTTTCATTATTTGTCTCCTTGAATAAAATGTGTGAATGTAACGGGTTCGTATTGCGGTTTATTTATCCCGTTCTTTTTGCCCAGCTCTATGCATTTTAAGAGCCACGCCATATTTTGCGCCAGCGTACGCATGGTTTGCAGTCCTTCCAAATCTTTACGCACATCTTCCGGCGTAAAACCGTGCACCATGTTCCAATATTGTGAGCCGACCACTTGCATATTAGTAATACCAAAATATTTATTTAATCGGTCAAAGGAAGCCGTAGCACCACCACGTCTGCAAGATACTACCGCAGCTGCCAATTTGCCTGCCATTTTAGACCCGTGGGAAAAGAATAAGCGGTCGCAAAACGAACACAGTTGCCCGCTCGGCCCTGAAAAGTAAACGGGAGAACCGAGCACTACGGCGTCAAATTCATCTAGCCGCGCGCCTAATTTATTTACGTCATCATCAAACACGCATTTGCCCGTTTCGCGGCATTTGCGGCAAGCGATACAATTCGCAATCGGTTTCACTCCAATGTGGAAAATTTCCGAATCAACGCCGTTTTTTTCAAGTGTCTTGGCAATTTCCTGTAATGCCGTAAATGTGCACCCTTCTTTATGCGGACTGCCGTTAATGAGTAATACTTTCATAATTTCTCCTAAAATATAGTTGTTAATTCCCTATTTTAATTTACCGTAATATTCGTCCGATACTTCTTCCAACCACTCATTAGAAGTATTTTCGCCTTCTATCTCAAAAGCGAGGTGTGAAAACCAACTATCCGATGCGGCCCCGTGCCAATGCTTTGTATTAGCAGGGATGTGGAGTACATCGCCTGGGTTCATTTCTACAGGTTCTTTGCCCCATTCCTGGTAATATCCGCGCCCGCCGACAGCCACAAGCATTTGACCACCGCCTTTAGTAGCATGGTGGATGTGCCAGTTGTTGCGGCATTTGGGTTCAAATGTCACGTTAAAAATTGTTACTTGCTCCGTGGAAACAGGTGCTAAATAACTCTGCCCTTTAAAATACTTGGCATAGGCATCATTGGGCTTGCCGATCGGGAACATGATGGTTTGTTGGTATTTGTCTTTGTCGGTTAGTGCAGGGGTTTTATCTTCCCACACCTCTTTAGCCAATCGGAAAGTAGCCCATGCTTTAGGCCAACCCGAGTAAAACGCATTATGTGTAATAGCGGCGGCTATTTCCGCTTTGGTAACCCCATGCGCTTTGGCATTTTGTAAATGTGCTTTTAAGGAATCGTCCGTAATCCCCTGTGCCATTAACGCCGTAACCGTTAACAAAGAGCGAGTTTTAAGGTCTAAATCCGTATTGTTCCAGTTTTCGCCGAATAAAACATCATCATTGTAATGGGCGAAATCCGGTGCAAAATCTCCCAGTTGAGTACGTCCGGCAGTTTGTACGATTTTTTTAGATGTCATAGGTTTTTTCTCCGAATTGTTTTTTGCGCCATAGGCAGTAGCCGTCAGTACACATGCCATGCTTACAAACGCTACGATAATGTTTTTTCTCATTATTTCTCTCCTTATAAATTATTCAGCCAATGGATAATTTTATTATGCACGGCGGTGTTATATTGTTCGCCTACATTGTTAAAATTGGCATACGTACCCACTTGGGCATTTTTGGCGGTAGCGGTAAAATCCGCGAGGAAAGTTCCCGGGTTACTGCCTTGGGTAGAGAACGGGATTACTTTCTTTCCCTCAAAGTCCATCTGTCCCAAAAAGGAATAAAGCGGCGTTGCCATCGTGTACCACCAGACAGGACCGCCCACAAATACGGTATCATATTCACTTACGTCAGGCAGTTGTCCGGTCAGGTGAGGATAGTTTTCTTCCTTCAGGTCTTTTTTTACACGTACATAGAAAGCCGGAGAGGATTTAAATTGTTCCTGCGTTTGGATGCGGTATTCGTCGCCTTTGGTAAGGGTCTTAATCTGTTGTGCGATATCTTGTGTATGCCCCGTCCACGAATAGTAAATAACAAGCACTTTACCCAAGTTGGCAGAATAGGTTTCTGCTTGGGTAAATGAAGATAATTCTTTTTTATTTTTATGGGCCACTTTGAAGTTATGCACAATAGCACAAACTACCCCGATGACCGCTAAAACAAGTAAAGTAATAAGTATTTTTTTAATCATTATTTTCTCCTAAAATTTAAGTTCCTTTGTTGGAGATTTAAGAGCTTTGTCATAAACGGAAATCTTATAATCTAACCGTTTTAGTGTGTCTTGCAGTTCCGTCATACGGGCTTTTAGTTTTTCGCGTTCAGCAACCAGTAAATCCCGCCGGGCTTTCAGCGTGCGTTTCCCTTTCGCAAACAGTTCAAAGTATTGCTTTAATACTTCTATAGAAAGCCCCGCACTACGCATACATTTCACAAATCCAATGCGCTTACAATCTTCCTCAGTATAATTGCGCACACCACCTTCAGTACGACTGATATAGGGAAGTAATCCTTCCTTCTCATAGTAGCGCAATGTATCGGGGGAAACGTCGCACTTTTGGCTTACTTCTGCAATGGTCATAGAAACCTCCTGTAAGATATTGTAGCAGTTGGAGTGAACTCCAAGTCAATACTCTTTTTTGACAGAAATCTTGTAAAGGACATAAATGACGAGTACGAAATCGTCTACCAAGTTCACACAGACATTGATTACTGGTACGAGATTGACTGTAACCAAAAAGCCATCCGCTGTTGGAAAGTCGAAGGATACAATCTATCAGACCACGCGGAAGTAATCAAAGGCAAATAAAAATCTTGTAGCATAACCAAATTGCACCTTCGTTATAACCGCGTGATCCGGCTAGACCTACTCCTCACTTCGGTTTGATAACATTGGTATCAGTAGTTCTTTGATTGTTTTCATAGCATATTCCTCGCTTATGCCTAGCTATTCAATGTATTTCTCACATTGTGCGGCACTTGGCAACATTTGCGCGGTTTCGTATACATTCTTAAAATGCTCAAAACTCTCGTTCAAATTTTCTATTTCAATTGGAAAATGCATTTTTTTGAGAGCCTCGGTCAACATATCACCACACTTAAACTTCCATTCCACGGTGGCATACTTACCAAACAAGCGCGCTTACAATTTGAAAAAGCCACCAGAACCAAGGTAGTTACACCCAAGAGTTCCCTGCCGGACTTTACACCGAAAAAACAGATTAAGAATAAGTAGGAAAATTTATTTCTATTTCTGTGGAATTTCGCAAAGTTTGTAGTGGACCGCCAAGGCGGTCATGAAACACTTGCGGATAAAATTGCCGCCGAATCACCTTCGTAGGGGTGGCCTTTTATTATGTCCAATTTACATATTCGCAAACACTATATCCATAAAATGCGGTTATAAATCTGCTATCAGCTCAATTGGACAATGGTCCGAACCCATCACATCTGAAAGCATTCCTGCACTTTTAAGTTTTTTGACAGACTGTGTATCAATAAAAAAATAGTCAATGCGCCAGCCCACGTTGCGTGCGCGCGCGCCCGTCTTGTAATCCCACCACGTATAATGTCCGCCGTCTTTTACAAAATGCCGGAACGTGTCGGTATAACCGCCTTTGATAAATTTATCAATCCACACGCGCTCCTCGGGCAAAAACCCGGTGTTTTTTTCATTTTCTTTGGGCCGTGCCAAGTCAATAGGCGTATGCGCGGTATTTACATCTCCACATACAATGACCGTTTTGCCCGTCTTAAAAAGCTCCTTACTTTTCTTTAAAAAGCAATCATAAAAACGTAATTTAAAATCAATACGCTCCGGTCCTTGTCCGCCGTTGGGATAATAAATATTCAAAAAGAAAAACGTCGGAAATTCCAAAATCAGCGTGCGGCCTTCGCTGTCAAATTCTTTATTGCCTAGACCATACCACACGTTAATCGGCTCGCGACGCGTATACACTGCCACGCCGCTATACCCTTTGCGCTCCGCCGGGCAAAAATACGCGTGCCACCCCGCCGGAGCACGCAACGCGTCTGATAATTGTTCCGGCGCGGCTTTTGTTTCTTGGACGGCCAACACATCTGCCCCACAGGTATTTAAAAAATCTATAAATCCTTTTTTCTCTACGGCCCGCAAACCGTTCACGTTCCATGAAATCAACTTAGTCAGCATAAGCCCTCCTTTAAACTTGGTATAATAAGTATTATATGAAATGTCGGAGGCTGTTATGATTAAGCAAGGCACTTGTTTTTTTACGTCTGAATCTGTTTCCAAAGGGCATCCCGATAAAGTATGCGACCAAATCTCTGATGCAATTTTAGACGAAATTTTAAAAAAAGATAAAGCTGCACGCGTAGCCTGTGAAACCTACATCACACGCGGGATGGTTATCGTCGGCGGTGAAATCACCACCAAAACATGGGTAGATGTAGAACATATTGTGCGCCAGGTACTTAAGGATATCGGTTATACCGATGCCAAATATGGCTTTAATGCAGATACCTGTGCCGTGGTAAACGTCATTGGTAAACAATCACCGGACATCAGCCAGGGCGTGGACATCGGCGGAGCAGGCGACCAGGGATTAATGGTTGGCTACGCGGTAGATGAAACTTTGGAATATATGCCGCTGCCGCTGGTGCTGTCTAACGAGATTTTACGCAATTTGGAAAAAGCACGCAAAAACAGCACACTACCCTACATCGGTCCCGACGCCAAAAGCCAGGTAACTGTAGAATATAAAGACGGAGAACCACTGCGCGTAGACACCGTCGTCGTTTCCACGCAGCACACGGAAGATATTTTGGACCGCACGGGCAAAAAAATCACTGAGAAATCCAAACAGGAAATCGAAGCCGTAGCCATTTTGCCCGCTATCAAAAAATGGATGGACAAGGACACCAAAATTTTGATTAATCCGACGGGAAAATTTGTTATTGGCGGACCGCAAAGCGATACCGGTATGACCGGGCGCAAGATTATCGTAGACACCTACGGCGGACGCTGTCCGCACGGCGGCGGTGCATTCTCGGGCAAAGACCCCACCAAGGTGGATCGCTCAGCAGCTTATATGGCGCGCTATATTGCCAAAAATATTGTCGCAGCTAAACTGGCCAAAGAGTGTACGGTACAAATTGCGTATGCTATCGGCAAGGACGAGCCCGTGGGATTTTATGTAGATACCGACGGTACAGGCAAGATTTCCGACCAAGAACTCGCGCGTGTTGCGCGCAAGGTGTTCCCGTTAACACCCAAAGGAATTATTGAGCATTTTAAACTGCGTAGTCCGATTTATTTGCGCACCGCGGCCTACGGACATTTTGGACGTAAGGCTTTCCCGTGGGAAACAGTTGATAAAGTGAAAGAACTGCAAAAACTGGCAAAGTAGTCCTGATAATGTACCTAAACTTCCGTTTCTCAACGGAAGTTTAGATATATTGGATATTTCTCATATTTTTTCTAATCCAATAGAAGAACATACGGCCTTCCCTAACGAAGATTCATTCGTAACCTTGCATACTCTCTCTTTAGGGAGATATCCTTTTTCTGATTTTTCGCAATTTCCTTCCTTTCCTTCCGTGCAGTGTTCAAAACCGTAACGGAGAAAAAAGCTACGATTCGCAATACAAGATAACACATCTTCGTTATACCCGGGACAATAACTTGCTACAATTCCTCCGTATGTATTTGTCACCACATGAAAGCCATTTCCACATATCCAATTGGTTGTCACCCCCTCTCTTATTGGCCGACATTCTGCCGGAAGCATCACATCCAACTCCGACGGGTCTTTGGTATAGTAACCGTTTGCCATATAGTAGATTTCTTGAGCTTGGGCAATAGAATCTAATACAGGAAGTATAGTACTCGCACGTGCTTTAACAATTGTCTTTTGGTATTGCGGCAGAGCAATAGCGGCCAGGATACCAATGATAAGTACGACGACCAGCAGTTCAATGAGCGTAAAAGCGCTTTTACCATTATTGAACCAAGTCCACCCTGAGGAGTCCTTGCTCAGGGTCTCCCGCTTCCCTGCCGTTTCTTTTATGGCAACAACTTGGGAAGTAGTAAATCCTGAAATAAATTCAGGATGGTTCTTATTTTTTATTACTGTAAATGCTTTTCTCATACTCTCTCCTTTCTTTCAATTTCCGGATATTAAAATTATGCCAAAAAAAAAAAACGAGTCAAGGACTATGTTTGGGTCCAGACACATTTGAGACTAAAAGCCCCGACGAAAAAGGGCTTCAAAAAAATATTTTAAAATATTTTTAAATACAGGA
>JAZNWO010000036.1:0-3739 GCA_045593365.1 Candidatus Avelusimicrobium sp. | reverse complement strand
GGGCAAAGGCCGGGGCGGCTCGCCCCTATTTGACGCGGCCGGCGGAACCAAATACGTTTTCGTTCTTTTCGGCGTACATTTTAATGAGTTCTTCGCGGGCGGGACCCAAGTATTTGCGCGGGTCAAATTCGCCGGGTTTGGTCGCAAAGATTTTGCGGATGGTGGCGGTCATCACGAGGCGGCCGTCGGAATCCACGTTAATTTTGCACACGGCCGATTTAGCGGCTTTGCGCAGTTGTTCTTCGGGGATACCGGCAGTGTTGTCTAATTTACCACCGTATTCGTTAATTTGTTTAACAGCCCATTGCGGTACGGAAGAAGAGCCGTGTAGTACAATCGGAAAGCCGGGCAAGCGTTTAGATACTTCTTCCAAAATATCAAAGCGCAGTTCGGGCAATTTTTCGCCGGGTTTTACTTTAAATTTGTAAGCCCCGTGGGAAGTACCAATGGAAATAGCCAAGGAATCTACCCCGGTGCGTTTTACAAAGTCTTCCACTTGGGCCGGGTCGGTGTAGGTGTGGTGTTCGGCGGAAACTTCGTCTTCAATACCGGCCAAAACGCCTAATTCACCTTCCACGGTTACATCATGCTGGTGGGCATATTCCACTACTTTTTTGGTGAGTGCTACGTTTTCTTCGTACGGCAAGTGGGAGCCGTCAATCATCACGGACGAAAAGCCGTTGTCAATGCAGTCTTTGCACAGTTCAAAGCTATCTCCGTGGTCCAAGTGCAAGCACAGCGGCACCGGTTTGCCGAGTTCGTTCATCATTTCCACCGCACCGCGGGCCATCCAACGCAGCAGCGTGGAGTTGGCATATTGGCGGGCACCCTTGGAAACTTGCAAAATTACCGGGCTACCGGTTTGCACACAAGCGGTTACGATGGCTTGTAATTGTTCCATATTATTGAAGTTGTAAGCCGGAATAGCATAGCCGCCGGCCATAGCGTCTTTGAACATTTGGCGGGTATTTACCAAGCCAAGTTCTTTGTAAGAAACGGTCATTGTAAGGCCTCCTAAAAAATTTAACTTCTTCCCATACATTTTACAATTTTTTGCGGGGGTATGTTTTTGTTTTTTGTAAGACCGTTTTAGCAAACAAGGTGGAGATCCCCGATAAAGACACTCGGGGATGACAGATAATTATAGGTCAGGTGTCAGCCTGACAATACATATAGATTGGGGGTAAACCTAACATAAAAATAAACCGTCATTCCCGGTATAAAGGTTAAAAAGTGGTGTTTTTTGATATGTTTTTGTAATAAATATACCATTTCAAATAGCTCTCTCTATGTGCCTTACTTAGACCTTTGTGCTTGCGATATTGCTGCTTTAATTCACTAAAATATCCCTCTAACTTATTATTCGTCGGTGGGATATTTTTGTCCTCTCTGTAATGCCACATATTCCCATACGCGTGTTTTAATAGGGCCAATGCCCTTTTAACGTCCTTTTCTCCTATGGTTTTACTACTGAGTTGCTTGATAAATGTTTCGTGTTGTCTAATGACTTTTTGGAAGTTTTTATCAAAGATATATTTAATATCTGTTTCTTTGTTTCCTAATCCCTCAATTAAATGCTTTAAATCCCTGCCTGCTTGCGTTTTTGGATACGTCCTAAGCCACATCTTCCCCTGGTGTATAATGTGATATATACAGCGTTGTATCTTAACATCCGGCCATACAGCTAATACCCCTTTTATCATATCGGGTTTACCGTCCACTGTTATACTTCGAGGATAGACTCCTTTGGACCGTAACATTTGACCTAACGCATAGATACTGTCATAGTTTTCACGGATGGTATAGTTATACCCTATTACTTGCCCTGTCGGATAGTCCATTAAGACGATTAGGCAGTTGTCGTGTCCAAAGTAGGTTCCGTCTAGTAATAGATGCTTTAAGGTGTTATAGTTATATTTAATAACGGGGGGTTCTTGGATTAACCAATACCGAATAATTTGTTTAATTTTAAAGGAACTACAATGGCTTTGTTGGGCTATCTTGTTCATCGTTTCCCCTTGTATCCACCGTTTAAACCAAACCTGTTCTTGGCGGGCTTTATTAACCCAATTGCGCCATATATATCTATGTCCGCACGTTAGACATCTATAACGCTGAGTCCCGGCAGAGGTTAAACCATCTTTGCGGGTATATTTACTGCCACATTTTGTACATGATTTTTGCATAAGAGTTAAACCGTTTTAACTCTTATGCTAGTATTTTATGCTAATTTACGACGTAAAAAAATTATTTTCAGACACTAAAAAACACCACTTTTTAACCTTTATACCGGGAATGACAACATTTAATCATGATGTCATCCTGGACTTGATCCAGGATCTCCTCCTTATTTTTTCCTTTCGTCATTGCGGGTATAAAGGTCAAAAAATGTTGGTTTTTTACTGATTTTTGTAATAAATATACCACTTCAAATAGGCCTCCCTATGCGCTTTACTTAATCCCTTGTGTTTCCTATATTGTTGCTTTAACTCACTAAAATATCCTTCTACTTTGTTATTAGTTGCCGGGATAGCCCTATCCCCCAAAAAATGCCACATATTGCCGTATGCGTTGTTTATCAAAGACAATGTCTTTTTAACATCTTTTTCTCCTATCGTTTTACTGCTTAATTGTCGGATAAAATCTTCATATTCTTTCCTAACATACTGGTAATATCGGTCAAATTCTTCTTTGCCCATTTGAGTTGTAATATGTGCCAAGCCGCTTAAAAGATGTCTTAATGCTTTGCCCGCTTGTGTCTTAGGGTATGTCCTCAGCCACCTTTGCCCCTGATGTTCTATGTGATACAGACAACGTTGTATCTTTACGTTAGGCCATACTTCCCTTAAGGCTCTTATAACACTTAGATGACCATCTAAAGTAATACTGATTGGGTCTAAGCCTTTGGCTTTCAACGCTGTGGATAGTTGGTATACTATTTCGTAGTTCTCCCGTATGGTATACTTATACCCAATGACTTTACCGCTAGTATTATCCATCAATACAAGTAAACAATGTTCGTGTTTAAAGTAAGTGCCGTCCAATAACAAGTATTTAACTTTACTAAAATCACATTGTATGGGTGGAACACGCTGGCTAAGCCAGTATTGTTTAATGCGCTTGATTTTTGCCGGACTATGTCCGCTTAATTGCGCTAATTGACGTA
Source organism: Candidatus Avelusimicrobium sp. (assembly GCA_045593365.1). GTDB lineage: Bacteria > Elusimicrobiota > Elusimicrobia > Elusimicrobiales > Elusimicrobiaceae > Avelusimicrobium. Next base: position 573 of record JAZNWO010000036.1, on the reverse strand, counting down.
TATTAAATCCTTCTTTGATCCAATATTTAAACCAAATTTGCTGTTGCTTGTACTTATTGAGAGAGTTTTGCCAAGTATAGACCGTTTGGCAATAGAGACATTTATAACGTTGGTCTCCGGTAGATGTATGCCCATATTTTTGGACGTAGTTACTGCCACATTTTATGCAAGATTTTTTCATAAGAGTTAAACCGGTTTAACTCTTATGCTAGTATTTTACACTAACTCACGACGTAGAAAATCATTTTTACACTCTAAAAAACCAACATTTTTTGACCTTTATACCCAGGATGACGGCTACTTAATTAACGTCAGGCTAACGCCTGAGCTATATATTTTCTGTAAAAACGCGCTGTTTTGCACTTTTTCGTCATAAATTTTCCTTTCCCGCTGCAAATATGGTATAATAAAACCACAAGGGCCATTAGCTCAGTTGGTAGAGCAGACGCCTCTTAAGCGTAAGGTCGTGAGTTCGAGCCTCACATGGCCCATTTTCTAACAAACAAAATTTGGACGGATGGCGGAATTGGTATACGCGCACGCCTTAGGAGCGTGTGGGGAAACCCTTGAGGG
>JAZNWO010000035.1:0-26693 GCA_045593365.1 Candidatus Avelusimicrobium sp. | reverse complement strand
ATTACCGAATGTTTGGCGGCCCGCAGGGTTCGGCAATCTCAGCCTTAGAAAAAAACGAGATCCCCGATACCAGCTCTCGGGGATGACAAGTGGGTGTACCTCGGGAATGGCGCGTGCATTCACGCTCATAGAGCTGTTAGTCGTTGTTTTAATTATAGGTATACTGGCGGCGGTGGCCTTGCCACAATATCAAAAGGCAGTTTTGCGGGCGCGGCTGACACAAGTCATCGTCTTGACCCGACATATCGCGGAAGCAGAAGTAGCCTACTGTTTGGCCAACGGTAATTTAACAGATGATTTCCGCCAATTAGACACCGGACTTCCGGATTTGTTTGAAGTAAACACAAGCGGAAAAACCACTTATGACAATAAAGGAACTGCTTTTGAGCTTTGGGTCAGTGATAACGGGAAAAGCGGCGCGGCTTATGGTTTTTATAAAAACATTATGTATTTGCAAGCTGTTTCTCCTTGCCGTTTGGGCGAACAACAGTGTAGAGCAAATGAAAATGACACCAAAGGGCAGGAAATATGCAAATCTATGGGCGGTGTATACACGGAGACTTATGATAATTTCAAAAGCTACAAACTGCCTTGATAATATCAATTCCGAAAGTGTAGATAATCAAAAATAACCCTCGCAGTTTTGTGCGAGGGTTGTATTTATAAGCTATTTCTTAAATGCCATACAACAATTGCCGAGCATACATTCTTTGCACGTACAATTTTCCTTCTGCTTTTTCTCTACCGCGTGCAAAAGTTTTTTGGCAAAGTCGGTCAGCGTCGGGTCGCGCGCGCCAAGTACCAATAAAATATCTCCCGGCTGGGCCGCGGCGGCCATATCGGCCAAAAGGTGTTCGCGGCACGGGTCAAAATATACGGGGACACCATTAGCTTTAAGTCCTTCGTAAACGCTTTTACTGGTTACGCCTTCGGGGATAGTGCCGCCCGGATAATACACTTCGGTCAGCCACAGGCTGTCATTTGGACCGATACATTGGCTCAAATTTTCCACATATTCCGGCGTCAGTAACTTAATGGACGCAAAGGCGTGCGGCTGATAAAAAGCGAGTACCCGTTTGCCGCGCAAATGTGCCGCATCAATGGTGGCGTGCAGTTTGTGCGGGTTGTGGGCAAAATCGTCAATCACTTCAATGTTGTTGTACGTGCCGATAGAAGCAAAACGCCGTGCAATGCCGGAAAATTTTTCTAGTGCGGCGGCAGCGGTTTTTAAGTCTACGTCACATTCCAACGCAGCCGCTACGGCGGCTGTGGCATTGGCTACATTGTGAAGTCCGGGGATGTTTAAATGAAATTTCTGTCCGTTGATTTCAAAGTCCGAACCAAAACCGTTTGCGCGGATATTTTCCGGATGGATGTCACCGTGATGAAGTCCAAAAGTTTTACAGCCTGCGCCCGCGGCTTTTAAATTATCTTCTTCTACATTAACGATTGCCTTTTGGCAATTTTTCACAAACTGGGTAAAAAAGCCTTGCAACACATCAATTTCTTTATGGTCTTTGCGCAAATTCAAACACAAGCCCAAATACGGATGATATTTAACGATGGAGCCGTCACTTTCGTCGGCCTCAATCACGAGCAAATCGGATTTGCCTTTATATACGTTGCCAAATACTCCTTGCTCTTTTTGCAAGGATAAAATGGCCGCGCCGGTAATGACTGAGGGACTTTTTCCTGCGTGGGCCAAAATTTCATAGACCATGGCGGTGGTGGTACTTTTCCCGCTCGTGCCGGAAACGGCAATGGTGCGGTGCTCGGTCACGTGTTTAGCCAGTAGTTCGGAGCGGTGCATGACGGGAATGTCTAATTCTTTGGCTTTTTTTAGCTCCGGATTATCAGCCTCAATGGCAGAAGACAGTACCACTAAATTGGTATCTTTGTCTAGGCCGCTACCGTCTTGCGGAAATAATTTGATATTGAGTTTGGTTAGGTAATTCCACAATGCTAAATCATTATATCCCTTGCTAATTAAGCGGTCTGACCCGGTTACCGTATCTCCGCCCATGGCATGAAGTTGTGCTAAAGCGCTCATGCCCACGCCTCCAATTCCGATAAAATGTATTTTCATATTACAAAGTCCTTTTTTTAGAAAATTTTAAAACTGCTTTTGCATAATCCGACATCGTATAAAATCCAGCGGGCTGTTTAACCAGCCACGCAGCAATATGTACGGCCGAATCTGCAAATAAGTCACGGTCCAGCGCCTCGTGTTTCAACGTAATTTTATCGTACTTGCCGGACAGTGCTAAAATGTGTGTGCCGGGCACAGTGCCGATGCGTTCATACGAAATTTTATCCTGTGGAAAATCTATCAACTCTGCCAGTTTTTTAGCGGTGCCGGAGGGAGCATCTTTTTTTTGCGAATGATGAATTTCGTGCATGGCTTTGTCATATCCGGCGTAGAGTTTGCACGCACGTTTTAACAGTTCCCCAAAAAAGTACACGCTTAAACTGACATTAGGTGCATAAAAAAGCGGAATTTTGCGCTCCTCCTGCATTTGAAATAAAAACCGCTCCGGTAAATTAGTGGTGCCGATTAAGCAAGCCGCTTTGTGCTGTTTGGCCCAATTAAAAGCACTCTGTGCTCCATCCGGAGAGGAGAAGTCTATAATGATATCTCCGACCATATCAAAACTATCCTCAGGTCCGCGTCCGCCAGCCAGTTCTAATCCAAGCTCGGGATTTTCTTTAATAATGTGCGCAAGGGCTTGGCCCATTTTTCCGTTAATACCATTAATAATTACTTGCTTCATACAAATTTCTCCAACAAGAGTTCTACAATTTGTCTCGCGTTCATAGCCGCCCCTTTAAGCAAATTATCAAACGTAATAAAATAATGAATTATGTTCGGGGCTTCCGCGTCACGGCGCAAGCGGCAGACATAAGTGGTTTCCGTGCCGCTGATTTGTTTGGGCGTCACAAATTTTTCACTGTATTTTACGTTTGGAAAATTATTCCACAACTCTTTTACTTGTTCTAAATCAAACGGCTCTTTGGCCTTGAGTGTCACGCCTAGACTGTGTGCATTTTCTACGGACACGCGCACTGTGTGCGGATATACTTTAATACGAGGCAGTTCCAAAATTTTACGCGTTTCGTAAATACCCTTTAGTTCCTCAGAAGTGTAACCGTTTTCTTGCACAGATCCAATGAGCGGCACACAATTATTCTCATATAAAGAGCCGGGCGTATGGAAATTTTCAAGTAGTTTTTTGCCCCCACCGCTGATAGCCTGATACGAGCAGAAAAATACTTCTTGCAACGTGTAATGTTTCATCAAGGGCTTAAGCGTCATCACGAGCCCGGTCGTCGTACAATTGGGGCTAGCGATTAAGTGGGTATTCTGGGTAATTGTATGCGGATTAATCTCCGGGATGACTAGCGGTACGTGCGGATCTTGACGGTATTGTGCCGACATATCTACGAGGTAAGTAACGCGGTTTTTTAAGGTTTCATAGAGCCGCACGCTGTCTGCATTGTCTGTACATAAAACCGCAATATCTAGCGCGGCAATTTCATCGTTCCGGCCGAAAGTTTTGGTTTCAAACGGGAGCGTAATTTTCTTAAATTGTTGGAGCAATTTTTGCCCCACCATTCCGTTAATACCGACAATACCAACTGTTTTCATAAGGCCTCTAAATCAGTAAATTTTTATCTGTCTGTGCTAATATTTCATCTATTTTTTGTTTGTGTTCGGCTGACACTAAACCCAGTGGCAAACGTACGGTTTCACCGCTGATACTTAACAAGGAAAGCAAGTATTTAACGCAAGTCGGATTGGTTTCCATATAACAGGCTTTTATCAACGGATAGGCTTTAGTAAAAATAGAAAAGGTTTTTTGGCTGTCACCTTTTTGCCACGCGGCGTACATTTTGACAAAGGCCGGAGCCAGCACATTGGCTGCTGCGCTGATAATACCGCGGGCATTGACCGCCAAATACTGCGGAAACAAATCATCATTACCGCACAAATAATTTATTTTTTTGGAAAATTTTACGGCCGTATCGGTTACTTGAGACATATCATAATCGGACTCTTTCACAGCCTTGATTTGGGGTACTTTTTCCAACAATTCAGCCAATACAGATGGCGGCAATTTAAGCCCGGTCCGCCCGGGAATATGATACAGCACAATGGGTGCGCCAAGCTGTGCGACCTGCCGGTAATGTTCAAGTAGACCCGATGGATTAGGCTTGTTGTAGTAAGGGGTGACGATCAATATCCCGTCGGGATGATGCTTAAGTGCGGCCTGCGTGTTTTGCAACGTCGTGCGCGTACAATTGGTGCCAGTGCCGATAATCACTTTTACCCGGCGGTTAATTTGTTTCATGGCCGCACATAAAAGTTCATCCTTTTCCGCTTCATCTAAGGTAGCAGCTTCGGCTGTGGTGCCTAATAATACCAGCCCGTCAATGCCAGAGGAAATTTGTTTTTCAAGTAAAATTTCCAAGGCCGCAAAATCTATTTTCCCGGCTGTAGTAAACGGCGTGGCTAAAGCGGTATAAACTCCTTGAAACATAATCCCTCCTATCCTGCAAGCTTGCAGGATATCTTTTCAATTATTCTAGCATTAATTGCTATAATGGAGGTAGATTTTAGAAGAAGGAGCTTGTATGGAAGAACAGAAAGAACAAAAGGAAGTTACCACGACCGGAACTGATATTAAGGGTATATCTAACTGGGAGCAGAAGTTAAAAGAAAACGAAAAAACAGCCTTCCCCCATGAGGAGAAAAAACAGACTTTTACTTCCTCTTTTTTGTCCAATAACTCCGCGGTAGTTCCGAACCACAATACTCCGCGGGAACCGGGCGGTTTTTGGTTTTTTGTGTTACTGTTGGCATTTTGTATTTCTGCTTTGTGCGGAATGTATTTAAGCGTGCATCCGGGAGCCAGTTGTCCGGTGTCAAAAAAATCAGCTACAAGAGGGACCGTAGTTACTAAAAATAAATCCGGCGAAGGAATTGCATGGATTAAGGTACGCGGTGTTATTTCTGAGGAAGAAAGCAATAGCCCTTTTAGTATGCCTGCAGGAGCCTCTTATATTGCCAAACGGGTGCGTGAAGCGGCTAAGGACGATAAGGTTAAAGCAATTGTAATGGATATTAATTCGCCGGGCGGTACGGTAGCGTCTGTGCAAGAAATTTACGGTGAGCTGCTCCGGGCCAAGGAACAAGGTAAAAAGGTAGTGGCCCTTATGCGCGATGTAGCGGCCAGCGGTGGTTTCTACATTGCTATGGCAGCGGACAAAATTGTAGCTGAGCCGGGTACCATTACTGGCTCTGTGGGTGTAATTATGCAAGCCGGAAATGTAGTAGGTTTATTTGATAAATTAGGCATTAAGGTAGATCCAGTTACTTCCGGAAAATACAAGGATATCGGTTCTGCCTATCGCCCGATGACCAGCGAGGAGAGGGCCTTGCTGCAGGACATGGTCAATGATACCTATTCGCAATTCTTGGAAGCCGTCAAAGCAGGCCGCCCGGAAGTAAAGCTGGTAGATTTAACGGAGTATACCGACGGACGTGTGTTTACAGGTCAGCGTGCTTTTGAGTTGGGTTTTGTAGATAAACTGGGCGGAGAAGAAACGGCACGTTTACTCGCCGGAGAGCTGGTTGGGTTAAAAGACCCGAAAATCATCAACAAAAAGCGCGATAGTTTCCGGGAACTGATAGTATCTATGGGATCTGGCATGGAGAGCAAAAACCTGTCCAAACAATTGCAAACTATCAGTACGCCGCGTGTATCTTATTTGTGGATGTTTTGAGGAGCGGTTATGCGGTCACTTTTAAACGCTTATTTTTCATATCGGACCGACCCGGCCCAAGCAGTGCGCAACCTCGTGCAGCAGCGGCGTTTTGGCGCGGCGATGTGGGGTTATTCCGTGGCGGCCTTGTGCTGGGTGTGTTTCTTTTGGATAGGGGATAATTTAAGTGCTTGGGGTTTTGTGTGGCGCTTTATATTCTTTTGGCTGCTGGAAGTAAGTGCGGGCTATTTATGGGCGGCGCTGTCTGGCTTATTTGTGAGTTTCTTTTTGCAGGAAAACGGTTCAGCTGCGTTGTTTATTGCGCTGGGATTATCCGGTTTTGTACAGGGATTACTCTTATGTTTTGCGTTAATGGCGGCCACGGTGCCCTGGCTGCACGCGGTAACCGGGTTGGTGTTTTTAATTACGGTACTATGGCGGTTTTTCTTTGCGGTGTTATTGACTGCCCGGGGTATACAAATTACCTTGAGCCAGGCGTTAGGCGCTTTATGTTTTGTGCTAGTGCCGGTAGCGGCGGCAGCTTGTCTGTGTATAGGAGCGATGGCTTTAGTAGCTAGTTTAATTGCTTGACGGATTGTTATCAATCAAGGGATTTTGGATATGGGCCTTTTGGCCCATAGGCAGTATAGGTCCAAAGTCCCTTGATTTTTTATGCCCTTGCTCTTTATACTGATATTATAGTGGCAGAGGAGGGAAAGTGAACAAGTTTTTAGGGTTAGTATGTGTTTTGGGTATCGGCTTATCCGCGGCGGCGCAAGAGCAGGTGCTCCCGCGGTTTGCTGTGCAAGCTGCCCGGCAGCAGGCTTCTGTGCAGCAGCGTTTAAACGAAATAGCCGCTCAAACGGCAGCGCACCGCCGTCAGCCGAATATGACAGTGGAACGTGTGGTGGAGCAGGTGGAGCGCACGGGGGCGGCCAATGCGTGTTTACTGTTGGCTATTACTTCCGATCAAGCCTACGTTAACAGTTTGGATGAACAGCAGTTGGGGGAATTAGCCGAAGCCTTTGCCTATGTACAAGCCGGAAACGGTCCGGGCTGCGGAATGCCACTGTTGCGTGCAGTAACGGCGGTGTTAGAAAAGGCTCCAAACGATGAACACCCGGTGCATCTTTTTTATGGAACGGCTTTGTTAATATTGGCTCAACATCCCCAGTTGCAAATAGCCGCTTACCAATGGGCATTGGAACAAGTGGAACTTGCTTCCCGGCGGGATGCGGACGGATACGGCGGAGTATGGGCGGCTGTCGTTTTGGAAGCTTTGTCTGAACAGGAAAACCCGTTATTTAGCCGCCGCCAGTTTGAAAATTGGTTGGTGGAGACGATTGCCAAATTTGATTGGTTAAAGGATGCAAGGGCGGATTATTTCTTGGGCCGTATCAAGAGCACAAATGCTTTTCACGAAAATAACCAAACGATTTTGCTTCCCTTGTTTGCGCAGGCAAATAGCTTTTTTGCCATGAAAGATGATTCTTCTTTTTTGAAGTCCTTTGTTTCTACAGGCGGTTTGAATGAAATCGGACGAAAGAAAGGAACCCAGCGTTTCTCCAGTGACGGAGAAATTTTCTATTTCCACAATTTTACACCCGGTACCGATGGAAGAGGTCATTTTGTTGCTTCTGCCAACGGGCGCAAACATCATATTGTAGCAGAGTTAGTGTGGGCTTTGTTTATCTCTTATGCACAGCAAGAACGTGCGGCGGCTTCAGCGCAGATGACGGAATTTGTCCGCAGTTATTTAACCACCAATTCCAAGGGAGAATTTGAGCATTATTTGTATATTCCTTTGCAGGCTATGCGCGCTGGCAGAGAAGTATTGGACGGCAGTTCTTTGTATGGGTGGGAGCGTGAGGAACAAGCTTTGCAACAGGAATTGGCTGACAAATTGAAAAAAGGTTACGGTCTTTTGGTGGCGGTAACAGCCGTGCAGGGAGTAGAAGAAGTGGCTCTTGAATGGACAGGGGTAGGTTTGGTTTTTAGAGGAATAGGAATAGGAGCCAAAGCCATTGGAAAAGGAATTGGCAAAGTATGGGTAAAACATATGCCAAAACGCGCGCGGGTGTTTTTGCGTAAGAATTCAGTAGAGCGAGGTTACAAGTTGGTTGGCAAAAATTACAAAGTTGTCAAGCATGGACGCTGGGTAAGAGAAGCAACAGAAAAAGATTTGTAGACGCTTAGAGAAGCTGGTATGGTAGGTATTTCCCAATCCATGCGCGAAAAATGGATTGAACAGGGCTGGGCCACAAAAGAAGAAGTCAAAGAAATAGTATATAACTATTTTACAGAAAGGACAGGAATTCCCGTCATAAGAATTAATTAGAGGAATAAACCGGGGCTGAACTTTTTGTTTAGCCCCGGTTTTATCAAACAAGTCCGTCATTGTAAAAGTTCCCTCCCGCGTCATTCTCGAGTGTCTCTATCGGGGATTTCAACTGAAGCGAAGTGGAACTCCGGAAGGTTGGTTATTCGGTGCCTCAACCTCTAGAAACAACGGGGTCCTCGATACCGGCTCTCGGGGAATACAACTCTGTATATCATTTCCTAAATCTGCCACTCTGTCATTCCAGAATAAAAAGGAGTCGTCATTCCCGGAGGTTGTAATCGGAAATCTGAGTCGTTATTAAACAGATGTCATACAAAGTCCATTCTGAGACGCTGTTACTCAGGATATTCGACTGTTTAGAGCGTTGCTTTTATAAAAAACGGCGCGAAAGCGGGAGACCCTGAGCAAGGACTCCTCAGGGGGGACTATTTTTATAGACTTCTCTTTTTATTGTCTTTTTTAGATAGTGTTTGCTGCGCCAAAATACCACCCCCTTGACTCGTTTTTTTTTTTTGGCATAATTTTAGTATCCGGAAATTGAAAGAAAGGAGAAATGGAAAATGAGGAAAGCCTTTACACTAATAGAGTTGTTGGTTGTTGTTTTAATTATCGGCATACTCGCCGCGATTGCCTTGCCGCAATACCAAAAAGCAGTAGATAAAGCACGTGCGAGCGAACTTTTTACATTAGCCAGGAATTTAAAAGATCAGCAAGAACTTTTTTACTTAGCAAATGGCAGATATGCCTCAGATTGTGCGGAACTAAGTGCGGATCTACCCAGCGGAACAGATGAAGAATATTACTTAAAAAAAGGTTCCTATTACTTATATTTTCACTGTAACAATGAAAATACCCGGTCCAGTGTTTCTATGAGAGATGAGAAACTAGCAGCAGACAGTACATTTCTAGTAAGTATAGAAATATTTTTTGATAATTTTTCCGATGAGGAGGTCGGAGCATCTAGTCAAGGAAATCAAGGAAAAGCTTTTTGTTATAGTCGCTTTACTGGGCGCGGTGTCAATTTATGTAAGAGCTTGAGCAAAGAAGCAAAAAATGCAAATACATATTGGTTGTAATAGAAACTTTTCTTACGGGGACCTTTTTTGGAAACAGCAAAAGAGAGATATCGCTGTTTAAAACCACACAAGCGGTCACGAATGTAGTAAAATACCAGTATATAAGTCCGTTTTGTAATGGCAGATATAATCGTGAAGAAAAGTTTTTTGGCGTTGGCGGTGTTGGCGGTATCTTCTGCGGTGTGTGCACAGGGGCAGGCGGACCTGGGCCGAGAGGAGATGCTGGCTGTTTTTCAGGAATATAATCCGGCCGCGTTGGACAAGGCCGGACAAAATGAAGTTTATGCAGATATTTTAAACCAATTAACTGCTGCCTATACAGCCTCCCGTACAGCTGAAAATTACTATGACTTAGTTGCTCTGGTAAAAAATTTTGATAATTCTATCGCCCTGCATATTATAGGCCAATCTTATTTGAAACAAATTACTTTGCAGGAAATGTCCGGGCAAGAGTTTCCCTCGTTGGAACAAGACACGCTGGAAACCTTAAAGCCGGTTATGCGCCGGATTTTGGATAATACCGTTTCTGTACGTAAATTACAAATTGCAGATTATAAAAAGCAACTAAAACAAATCAGCCGCAACGGTGAATTATCCGCGCAACAAAAAGCGCAACAAAAAGCTCAGGTAAAAGAGCAAATCCGGTTATTAAAACAAGAGATACACGAACTTAAACACCATACGAACCGCTACATAGAGGAGACGGCCAAAGGCTATTTGGTCCAGGTCAAAGAGCAACAGGCCGCCAGCCAAGCACAGGCTTTAGAGGCAGCACAATCCGCTTCCCACGACGTGAAAGCAAACCACAAGAAACCTGTTGCCCAATAATTTTTTCCCTTTATCTCTCTGTAAAAACTCCGTAAGCAGTTGCAGGTGCAGCCTATAAATTGATTTAATGTAGTGTAAGCCTTTGTGGGCGACAGATTTTACCATAGGAAGAAAGGAATGATTAAACTTGTAATAGATAAAATTTTTGGAACGAAAAGTGAACGGGATTTGAAAAAAATCCAGCACTTTGTAGACGAAGCTAACCGCCTGGCTCCGGCCATAGAAGCGCTTTCTGATGAGCAGTTAAAAGCCAAAACACAAGAATTTAAAGACCGTTTGGCTAAGGGCGAGACATTGGATACTATTTTGTCAGAAGCGTTTGCCGTGGTGCGTGAGGCCGCTAAACGCGTTATTGGTTTGCGTCCGTATGATGTGCAGCTTTTGGGCGGTATTGTGTTACATCAAGGCAAAATCGCAGAAATGGGTACCGGGGAAGGAAAAACCTTGGTGGCGGTATTACCGTCGTATTTAAATGCGCTGACGGGCAAAGGTGTGCACGTAGTCACAGTAAACGATTACCTGGCCCGCCGTGACCGCCAATGGATGGGACCCATTCATGAATTCTTGGGTCTGAGCGTCGGGTACATCAACCACGATATGTCTAATGCCGAGCGCCGCGAAATGTATGCCAAGGATATCACTTATGTGACCAATAACGAACTGGGCTTTGACTACCTGCGTGACAATATGGTCATCTCCAGAGAAGAACGGGTTTTGCGTCCGCTGAATTATTGTATTGTAGACGAAGTAGATTCTATTTTAATTGACGAGGCCCGCACCCCGCTCATTATTTCCGGTCCGTCGGACCAAAGTACGGATAAGTATTACATTGTCAACCGTTTGGTGCCTTCGTTAAAGGTGCGTTTGATTACGGAGAACGACGAGGTTAAAGCCAAATATGAACATACCGATTTGGCTGCCGGATATGATGCTATTGTGGATGAAAAAAATCATACGGCTACGCTGACCGAAACAGGGATTGCAAAAGCTGAAAAATTCTTGAACGTAACCAATCTCTATGACGATGTGCAGTCCGAATGGGTGCACCATATTAACCAAGCCTTGCGCGCACATCATTTGTACGAAAAAGACGTGGATTATGTGGTAAAGGACGGCGAAGTCGTCATTGTGGATGAATTTACGGGACGTTTGATGCCGGGCCGCCGTTGGAGCGACGGATTGCACCAAGCGGTAGAAGCCAAGGAAGGATTACAAATCAAAGAAGAGAACCAAACGCTTGCTACCATTACCTTTCAGAATTTCTTTAAATTGTATAAAAAGTTATCCGGTATGACGGGTACGGCTATGACGGAAGCCAATGAATTTTGGCAAATTTATAAACTAGACGTAGTAGAAATCCGTCCTAACCGACCGTCTAAGCGTAAGGATTTTCCGGATTTGGTATTTTTGACAGAGAAGGATAAATTCCGTGCGATTGTGGCAGAAATTGAAGAACTATGGAAACAAGGCGCACCCGTACTGGTGGGTACGCGATCTATTGAAAAATCTGAAAAATTAGGCAATATGCTGCGTGCTAAAGGTATTCCGCATAAAGTGTTAAACGCCAAATACCACGAAATGGAAGCACAAATTATCAGCCAGGCGGGCCGCAAAGGTGCGGTAACTATTGCTACGAATATGGCCGGACGCGGTACCGATATTGTATTGGGCGGCAATCCGGCAGATAAAGCAGAGCAAGATTATGTAATCGGCCAGGGCGGTTTGCACGTGTTAGGTACGGAACGGCACGAAAGCCGCCGTATTGATAACCAGTTGCGCGGTCGCTGCGCGCGCCAGGGAGACCCAGGTTCTTCCCGTTTTTATATTTCGTTAGAAGATGAACTGATGCGTTTGTTTGCCAACACAGCCAAAATCAGCTCTATTTTGAGCACGCTGGGGATGCAAGAGGGCGAGGCAATAGAGTCTCGTCTTATGAGCCGTCAAATTGAAGGAGCCCAGCGCATGGTGGAAGGGCATAACTTTGACATCCGTAAACATTTATTGGATTACGATAAAGTGATGAACCAACAGCGTACCGCGGTGTATGGCCTGCGTAATGCCATTTTGGACGGGGAAGATATGACGGACACCGTGCTCAAAATGATAGATGAAGTGGTGGAGGAAATCGTAGAAACCCATTATGTGCCGCGTCATCCCGCTAAGAGTAACTTTGAAACCTTAAATGTAACCTTGCGTTCTTTATTTCCGTATGCGTTTGAGTATACGGCTGATAATACGCAGGATAAAACAACAGAACAATTAGCCAGGGAAATTATGGAAATTGTGCAGAAGCTCTATCAGCAACGGTCCGATTTCTTCTTGCAGCAAGGAGTCAATTTCGCCGAATTAGAACGGATGCTGCTGCTGCAGATTATTGATAATGCCTGGAAACAGAATTTGTACGAGTTGGACCAGTTGCAAAGTAGTGTCAGTTTGCGCGGTTATGCACAGAAAGACCCGTTGATTGAGTACCAAAAAGAAGCCTACAATTTGTACAGTGCTATGATGAATAAAGTGCGTGATTTAATGGTAGGCTATATATTCCGGTTGCAATTACCTCCGGTGCGGCAGGCTGTATCACCTAAACGGCAAACAGCTGCCCAACCGTCTGCTGACAAGGAAGCGACACAAGAGGTTTCCGCTGCGCGTAAGATAGGGCGTAACGACCCTTGTCCGTGCGGCAGCGGCAAAAAATATAAAAAATGTTGTGGAGCGAAGAAATGACTTCAAAAATTAAAGGGATATTCTTTTTAATCTGTGCCGTTGTAGTGGCATGGATGGCACTGATTTTGTCGGAGGAAGCTCCGGCCCGGATAAATATTTCGCGTATTACTCCGCAAATGGTGGAAGAGTACCAGGATCTCCTAGATTCTAAAGAAACCAAACGCCAAAACGCGACGGCTGCTCGTGCGCGTGCCGAAAATGAAAACCGTATGTACCGTTGTGAGGAGGATGATGAATGCGTCATTGTGGACCGGGATCCGTGCGGTTGTTTAAAAGGCCCTTCCGGAGTCACTGCTATCAATTCGGAATGGTCCTTGGAATTTTCCAAATTTATGGAGAAACAATTTAGCGGCGCAACCGCTTGTCCGTCAACAGCCGTGACAGAGCAGGAATGTTCGGAACAAGCCCGCGCAGTGTGCCGTTCAAACCGCTGTACGATTGTTTATTAATTGTTGGTATACTTATGAGACGCCGTCCGTTCCTGCAAGAGAAAAAAGAAGAAACTCCCCGGATGAAAAGCTTCTCTGCTTGGTTGGGGCGGACGGCGTGGTGTTTGCTAGGTTTGTTAGTTTGTGCGGTTCTGACCGTATGTTTATTTAAACTGGCCTATCCGCGTCCGTCCTACAGTTTACTGGCTTGGTTGGCATTAGTACCGTTTGTATGGGGTATTTACCCTTTGCGCGGATTTTGGAGAAGCGTTTTGTACGCTTGGTTAGTAGGAACAGCAGTATATGCGGCCTTATATTATTGGGTGTTCGTAACGTGTTGGCAGGGCGGTGGATTAAGCATACAACTGGCTGTAGCCGCTTGGTTGGGGTTAAGTGTACTGATGGCTCTGCAATTTGCAATTTTCGGTGGGAGTTGTTTTTATTTAAAACAGTTAAAAGGATTTTTTCCATTAGTAGCTGCCATGGGTTGGGTTAGCTTGGAATGGGCCCATGATATGCTGGCCACTTATGTATTGGGCTTTCCCTGGTTTACGTTGGCTTATTCCCAATGGAATTTGCCGCAAGTCATACAAGTGGCTGCTGTTACCGGAGCTGCCGGAGTGAGTTTTTTAGTAGCTTTTACGGGGCTAAGTATTGGATATGCTTTTGTAACACCCACTTACAGAGACGGACTAAAACATATGTTGTTGGCAGCAGTTGTATTTTTGGCAACGTATGGCGGCGGGTATGTTTATATGAAACATTTGCCTCCGAACAGTCTGCTTCGTTTACACGCTGCTGTAATGCAACCTAATATTGACCAATACAAGAAGTGGAGCCCGGAATTTGAAGTAGAAATCCAAGATACCTTAGCACAAATGAGCAATCAATTAGCCGGAAAAAAGGATATTTTGGTGGTTTGGCCGGAAAGTGTTACGCCGGGGCCGGTGCAGCAGGAGCCTTACGCCGGCTGGATGGCCCGTGCAGCTCAAGTAAGCGATGCGTGGCAATTAGTGGGCACCAACCGGGAAGAAAATAATCACCAATACGTCAGTGCATTTCTGTTAAATCCAAGCGGTCAAACAGTGGGTACTTATGATAAGGTACATTTGGTGCCGTTTGGAGAGGTAATCCCGTTTGACGAAACACTGCGTTCGTTGTTTCCTCAAATAGAAGTATTAGGAGAGTTAGGTTCCTTTTCTGCCGGGAAATGGCAACAGCCGTTACTGCAATTAGACCAAGTAGCTTTTGGCAGTACGATTTGTTACGAATCTGTTTTTCCGCATTTATGGGCAGAGCAAGTCCGCGCCGGGGCGCGTTTTTTTGTCAATATCACGAACGATGCTTGGTTTTTTGATACAGATGCCCCCTACCAGCACTTGGCGGTATCGGTATTGCGTGGGGTGGAAATGCGCCGTCCGGTGTTGCGTGCGGCTAATACAGGCATTTCTGCGGTTATTTCTTCAGCCGGAGAGATACTATCCAGTGCTCCGCTTAATACGCGGGCTATTCTACAGGCTGATATCGCGTTGCCGCTAGAATTGGAGGTCAGTTTTTATGCCAAGTGGGGCGATTGGTTTGCCTGGTTATGTGTGGCAATTTATATGACAGTTTTGGTTTCAGCCCTGGTGTTTTGCTGGGAGTAAGGTATGAACATAGAGTTTAAGGATATTGAAAACGCGCTGGATTTGTTGGCAGAAAAAATTAGCAAAATTGCAGATATAGAAAATATTCCTGCTAAGCGTGGTGAATTAGCTAAGCAGGAAACCTTGGCTGCTGACCCGGCCTTTTGGGAAGAGCCTAACACGGCTAAAACAGTGACGCAAAAGATAGATGCGTTAAAGAACGCTATAGAGAGCTTTGAGCATTTGCGTAAACAATTAGAGGACGCACAAACTCTGTATGATTTGGCGCGCGAAATGCAAGATGAAAATGAATTGCCCGCGTTGGACAGCGCCGTCAAAGAACTAGAAAAACAGGTAGAAAAAAAAGAATTTGAAATCACGCTTTCCGACCCGCACGATAAACTGCGAGCAATGTTGACGATTCACGCGGGGGCGGGTGGTACGGAGTCTTGCGATTGGGCGCAAATGCTGCTGCGTATGTATACGCGCTGGGCCGAACAGCACAATATGAAAGTGTCTGTTTTAGACAGTTTGCCCGGCGAGGAAGCAGGTATTAAAAGCGCGTCACTAATGATTGAAGGGCCGTACGCTTACGGTTATCTTAAAGGCGAAAACGGTGTGCACCGTTTAGTGCGTGTGTCGCCTTTTGATGCCAATGCGCGGCGGCATACTTCGTTTGCGTCTGTAGATGTGTTGCCGGATATTGATGAAGAAATCCACATTGATATTCCGGAGAGTGATATTGAACTGGAAACTTCCCGCGCGGGTGGTCACGGCGGACAGAATGTGAATAAAGTAGAAAGTGCAGTGCGTTTATTGCACAAACCGACGGGCATTGTGGTATCGTGCCGTATTGAGCGCAGCCAGTTACAAAACCGCCAAACAGCAATGAAAATGTTGAAAGCGCGTTTGTATGAAATGGAGCTGGATAAAAAACGCGCCGAGGCTGAGAAACGCTACGGACAAAAAGGCGAAATTGCGTGGGGACATCAAATCCGTTCGTATGTATTTATGCCCTATCAACTGGTCAAAGATTTGCGCAGCAACTTTGAAAGCTCGCAAATTACTGCTGTGATGGACGGCGATTTAGACCCGTTTATTTTTGCCTATCTCCGCCACGAGGCCGAGCGTAAAGCATGACGCGTGCGGGCGGCCTTTACCTTCATATTCCTTTCTGCAAACAAAAATGCGGTTACTGCGATTTTGCTTCTTTTGCAGGTATAGAAAATCAAATTGATAATTATTTATCAGCGCTGGGACAAGAGGCCGCTCCGTACAGCCGTGCCCGGTTTGACACGCTGTATATCGGCGGGGGAACACCGAGTTTATTGTCAGTAGAACAACTACAAAAATTATTTAAAATCATTTCTAAAAATTTCGGTACGATCAAGGATTTTTCCGAAAGTACCTTGGAAGCTAATCCCGAAAGTCTGACGAAAGAAAAAGTAAAATTTTTAAAATCGGCAGGATTAAACCGCTTAAGTATTGGCCTGCAAAGTTTTGAGGATAGTACCTTGAAACGTATCGGGCGTATACATACTGTGGATATGTTCTTGCGCGCATACGAAACAGCGCGGGCAGCATTTAGCAATATTAATGTGGATTTAATTGCTGGACTACCAGGTCAAACAGAAAAAGAATTTTTAGCTGGGCTCAAAAAATTAATTGCGCTTCAACCCGAACACATTTCCGTCTACGCCCTGCAAGTGGAGGAAGGTACGCCGTTTTACCGTGCAGGGATAATTGCCGACGAAGATTTGGTGCGCAATGAATGGGAACAGACGCATTTTTTGTTGACTGGACAGGGCTATACACATTATGAGATTTCCAATTTTGCGCGCGCAGGATTTGAGAGTAAGCATAATTTGAATTATTGGAATAACGGTGAGTATTTGGGCCTTGGCAGTGCAGCGGCATCGTATCAAAACGGCACGCGGCGCAGCAATGTAACATCGGTTACAGAGTATATCGCGCGGATGCAAAGCAGTAAAAGCCCAACAGATTTTGAAGAACATTTAACCGACAAAGAAGCTGCAGGGGAACAAATTATGTTGGGGCTTCGCAAACTGGGAGGAGTATCCTTAACGGCGCAACAACAAGATTTATTTTCGTCTGAGATACAAGATTTAACTGCGCGCGGACTTGTGGAACAAAACAGGGATTTATTAAAATTAACTTTTGAGGGAATGTTTTTGGCCAATCAGGCATTTATGGCCTTTGTCGGTCCGTTTGAATGATATGCAAATTATCCCGTATAAAACCGCTCTTTTTAAATTACATGAGGATTTGCCTGCGTTTATCCGTACGCACCTGAAGCAGTTACACGAACAAGAAATTTTGGTTGTTTCCTCCAAACTGGTTTGCTTGTGGAAAGGCTGTGCGGTGGAATATAAGAGCCGTAACCAAAAAGAAAATTTAATCCGCCGCGAGAGTGAGGCGGCTTTAAAAACAAAATTAGCGTGGCTGACGATTAAGTCAGGTATGGTCATGACCAATGGCGGCGTGGATGAGTCCAATGCAAATGGGAAACTTTTGTGGTTGCCGCAGGATTTATACGCGTGTGCTGATGAGTTGCGCCGTGCTTTAAAGAAAATATACAGGGTTAAACAACTGGGCGTGATTATCACAGACAGTATGATTTTGCCGCTGCGTGCAGGAGTAATCGGGGCGGCGGTGGCGTACAGCGGATTTAAAGGTGTGCGCGACGAGCGCGGTAAAAAAGATATTTTCGGCAAACCCTTACAGACCACGCTTGTCAATTTGTCAGACGGTTTGGCGGCTGCGGCTGCGGTTACTATGGGCGAGCGTAGAGAGCAGACGCCGCTGTGTGTAATTCAAAATGCGCCTGTAAAATTTGTCAGTAAAAAAGATCCGTCGGAAATAAAATATCCGCCGGAGCAAGATTTGTACGCGCCGCTTTTTAAGGCGGTCAAATTAATACAAAGGAGAAAAAAATGAAAGCAATGATTAGTGAGTTCAAGAAATTCATCATGCGCGGTAACGTGATTGACATGGCCGTTGGTATTATCATCGGCGGTGCGTTTACCAAAATCGTAAATTCTATGGTGGCCGATGTGCTGATGCCGCCCTTGGGTTTGCTGCTCGGCCAAGTGGATTTTTCCAATTGGTTTATTGTAATTAAAAATGCTACCAACGGTGCGGCTCATTATGCTACGATGGCAGAAGCACAGGCTGCCGGTGCTACGACCTTAAATTTGGGTTTATTCTTAAATGCGGTTATCAGCTTTCTAATTGTGGCGTTCTGTGTGTTTTTGCTCATCAAAGCAATTAACAAATTGAATACCAAGGAAGAAGCACCTGTGACCATTACAACGAAAAAATGTCCGTTCTGCTGCAGTGAAATTGCCTTAGAAGCCAAGAAGTGTCCGCGCTGCACGTCTGAACTAAAATAAAGTTTGGCAATTTAACAAAAGCGGAACAACCTTGTTTGTTCCGCTTTTTAGTTGCGTGTCATTAGAAATATGTAAATACCCACAAAAACCGCTCCTATTAAAAGTGTTTTAAGCAGTCCGAGAAACGGAACCAATACAAAAATTGAAATCATAAAAAAGAATTGTATAAGAACAGGCATAGTATTCTCCTATTTTGAATCTCTTGCGCTAACTCGCAAGAGATGTCAAAAAACAATTTCTTACAACATACGGCTATAGATAATTTAGCAAAAAAAAACGAGTCAAGGCCTACCTTCACTTTTCCCAGTTTTACGCTGAAAAATATGAAAATGTAAGTTGGACTCCGCCCGACAAATAAAAAAGTCGTCATTCCCGAGTGTTTTTATCGGGAATCTGAGCTTTAGAAAACAACGAGGTCCCCGATACCAGCCCTCGGGGACGACAAATACTGGGGAACGACAAATCTGTATGTCATTTCTCCAAATTTACTACTCTGTCATTCCTGAATAAAAAGGAGCCGTCATTCCCGAAGGTTGTAATCGGGAATCTGAGTCGTTATCAAACAGATATCACACAAAGTCCATCCTGAGACGCTGTTACTCAGGATCTCCTGCTTATTTGTCGTTATAAAATAAAGGAATTTTTTCTTTATTTAATAAACGACACCAGCAAGGGAGATTGCCGAAACTTGCGGGCCGCCAAACACTCGGCAATGACGGCCTTATGTTATGTCCTTTCTGACTGAAAACAAAACACGGCACGCTACTCTTTGCGTGCCTTTTTTTGGATAGTGTTTGCTGCGCCAAAATAGGTACCCCTTGACTCGTTTTTTTTTTTTGGCATAATTTTAGTATCCGGAGATTGAAATAAAGGAGAGAGAACATGAGGAAAGCCTTTACACTAATAGAGTTGTTAGTCGTTGTTTTAATTATTGGCATATTGGCGGCTATTGCCCTGCCGCAATACCAAAAAGCAGTTATAAAAGCACGTTTTGCTGCACTAAAGCCTTTGACACGAGCTTTGGCTGATGCACAAGAAAGATATTATTTAGCAAATAACGAATACGCCCAAGATATTGCCGATTTAGATATTGATTTACCGGGAGGGAAAGATACTACCCGCAGTAATAACAGGACCTACTATTACGATTGGGGCTCTTGCGGATTTGGACAAAAATATGAATGTGCCAAATGCTACAACCCACAAATTAATATGCAGTACCAAATATATTTCCAAAATGCTACAGTTGACGAGCCAACCTTTGCAGGAACAACGCATTGCATCGTTTGGGATGCTGACGATGGCCTAACAGATACGCGCAATCAAATCTGCAAAGCAGAAACAGGCGCCGAAACAGGAAAGCATGCAAGCACCTATACCTATTGGATATATTAAAAACAAGGAAACAAAATTTAATTTGTTCCCTTGTTTTACAAAATAATTCCGCCGCCAAGCACTACATCCCCGTCATATAAGACCGCGCTTTGACCCGCGGTAATAGACAGCTGCGGCTCTTTAAATTTGGCAAATAAAGTACCGTCTGCGTGCAGTGTCACTTCCGCCAACGCGGCAGGATGTAAATTACGTATTTTGATGTGTGCTTCAAACTTTTCCGCCGGGGCGTGGCCGCGCGTCCAGGTCAAATGGTCGGCACGCAAGACATTGCCGTATAGCGCGGATTTCGGGCCGATAATGACCTGATTTTTTTTCGCGTCCAATCCGACTACGTACATCGGTTCTTTAAAACCGCTTAACCCTAATCCTTTGCGTTTGCCGATGGTATAGCCCCAAATGCCCGTGTGTTTACCGATAATTGTACCGTCTTGCAACACCAGATCGCCGGGCTTATTGGGAAAATTTAATAAATCATTATAATCGCCGCAATAAAAATCTTGGCTGTCCTCTTTGTCGGCCACTGCCAGGCCTGCTTTGCGTGCGATTTGCCGGATTTCAGGTTTGGTCATTTCGCCGAGCGGAAACAAAATTTCACGCAGTTGCGTTTGCGTCAAACGGTGCAGAAAATAACTCTGGTCGCGCGATAAATCTTTGGCAGTTTTGAGCAGAAAATCGCCGCTGGCTTTATCTTGCTCTACGCGCGCGTAGTGGCCGGTGGCAAATTTATCAAATGTAATTTCCTGCGCGCGGGCAGCCGCGGGAAGTACGCCAAATTTAATGCGGCTGTTGCACCAAATGCAGGGATTAGGCGTGCGTCCGCAGGCATATTCACTGCGGAAATTATCCAGTACCGCTTGGCGGTAAGCCTCGCGGCAATCCACCGTCAAATATTCAATACCGAGTTTGTCAGCCAGGGCGCGGATTTCTTGTAAATCTTCTTTTTTCTCTGGAGAAAGACACGCATTTTTGTTGTGAGCATCTTTTGGTATCGGGAGGGAATCATCCCAAATCAGCATGGTCGCGCCGATGACGCGGTATCCCTGCTCTTTAAGTAGTATGGCCGCTGCGGTGGAATCCACGCCGCCGCTCAGGCCGACGAGTACAGTCTTTTTGTCCATCATTTCCTCGCTTCACTAAATTTGTACTTAAGGTTGAAAGCCAAAAGGACCTTATTATTGTAGTATTTTTGACACGAGCCTTTCACGGGGAACGGTTAAAACATAGTGGTTTCCCGTTTGCGCGCTATAGGAAACGCATCCTCTGAAAGAGATACTTCGTCATCGGTTTTGGTGCCTTCGGTATTGAGCGGGGAATGTGCTGTATATAATTTGCGCACCGATGAATAAATGCGTTTAAAGGCTGCCACAACGCGCGGATCAAAGGCTTTTCCGCTTTCGCTGAGAATGTAGATATAGGCGTCATCGGTTTTCCAAGCTTTTTTATACACGCGCGACACGCACAAGGCATCAAACACATCCGCCACCGTTACAATGCGCGCTTCCAACGGAATGTTTTCGCCTTTAAGTCCTTGCGGATAGCCGGTACCGTCCCATTTTTCATGGTGATACAGGCTCATTTTGTGTGCCACTTGCAAAACTTTGGAGTGGGCTCCCTCCAAAATGCGCCCGCCGTAGACGGTGTGCGATTTCATAATTTCAAATTCTTCTGGTGTTAAACGGCCCGGTTTTAGCAAAATATTATCCGCCAAGGCTACCTTGCCTATATCATGCAAGGGGCTAGCATTTTTAATCAGTTCGGCATATTTCTTACTCAACCCAAGAGCTAAAGCAAGTAAGTAAGAAATAATGCTGATATTTTTTAAGTGCGCGCGGGTATCCTGCTGGTCGCGATATTCAGCAGTGACGGCCAAACGGTAAATGGTTTCCAACTGTGCCACGTGCACATCTTGGTATAGTTTAGCAATTTCAATGGAACTGGAAGCTAAGGTAGCCAGCAACAGCAAAATACCCTCGTCCTTTTTATCAAAAGGCCTGCCGTCTGCTTTATTGGCCACTTGAAATACGCCTAGCACTTTGCCGGAATTATTTTTAAGCGGTACAGCCAGCAGCGTGTGGGTACGGAAATCCGTTACCATATCTACTGCCATAGAAAAACGTTTGTCCTCATAAGCATTAGCTAAGTTAACGGTTTGCCCGGTACGTGCCACCAGCGCAATGATGCTGGTACCGTTTAAAGGCAGGCGGATTTCGGTATGTTCTAAGCCGCGTCCTTGTGCAATTTTGGACCACAGTTCCTTGCGTTCGCTGTCTTTGAGGAAAATGGTGCAGCGCCCCACATTAAGCATACGAGTAATTTGGTGGGCGATAATATCCAACAGCTTGTCCAGGCGCAATTCGCTGGAAATGCGCGCGCCGAATTCAACGAGCAGCGTTAGCTTTTCGTCGGCGGACAGCTGGGTGTTTTCCTTGTTGGTTTCGTCCATATTCTGCTACCTGCACCAAGTGCTTTGCTGTTGCGTGCGGATAGAGACGCTTACAAACGGCGTTGAGCTCCAAAGCGGCCCATCCGGACAAGCAATAAACATCGGCAATCTGTTTGCGCGCGATGTCCTGCACATACTGCCGTAACCGTTGTTGCGTAGGAAGTGTTTGTATAAACCCTGTTCCGCCCGCAGCAAGCGGCAAGCGGCTATAATGACACTCTAGCAAATTTTTCCTGCAGGTTGTCAACAGTATTTTACGCGCGCGTTCGGCTATATCTTTTGCCGGATACAAAACGGAGGACGTATCTAAGGCGGTAATGCGGCCGGAAAAGGCTGTTGGCTTTGGAAAAGCAAAATCTGTAATATATTTTACTTGGCAGGCCATTTTGCGTGCGCGTTTTTGCCAACCGGGCCATTTGGCAAACAGCAGCGGGTAATTTTTTAAGAAACTATACACTTCTATGCTGTCGGTTACTAACGGCAGATTTTGCCGTACGGATAATTTTTCCCATGTGACCAGCAGCCGTTTGGCAGCGTGATGCACCCACATATCCTGGCCGTATAAATATTCGGCTAAACCGCTGGAATAATTTAGTAGTACGCGGACCTTTTTGTTTGCAAGTAATTGTATGGTTTTCCACCCGGTTTGCGCATCCGCATAACAGGCATATAGGGATGGCAAATAGAGAACTCGGGGAACATCTGCAGAAAGGAAATGTTCCTGTGCTAAAAGTGCCTGTAGCGGTCGTGCCCTAGTGGGTAAAAGGTCATCTGCGTGGCGCAGCCAACCGGGCAGTAGGAAACGCCCCAAACGCCACAGCCCGGCGCGTCGCAACGCAAGCCCTGCCCGGGCTAGCCAATCAAATGCAACCGGAAATTGGTTGTACACATACAAGCTCCATTGTAAGGTACGCGGTACCTGCCGGAGAGATAAAATTTTTCCTAATAAAAGCATATAATGCGCCACTGGAATGGAGCCTGCACAGACAGCGGTGCAACGAGCACACAGCGCACACGAATGGATCATTTCCTCCAATTGGCGCCGGCAAGCAGCTGGTTTAATTTTTTGTTCAGCCAGTAGCCGAACCAAATAGACTCGTCCGCGCGGTGAAAAAAATTCTTGCGGGTTTTTCAAATAGGCCGGGCAACTTTGCGAACAGTTGTTACAACGGGTACAACAGGCGGCACTGTCTTGCAAAGTTTGCGCTTGTTGTGGGCCGGGCACTTGCAGGTAAGCAGATATAAGTAAAGGTTTATTCTTTTTCATATTCATAGTTTTGGAAAGGCTGGGGAAAGAAATAAACCATGCGGATCTAATTCTTTTTTGACTGCTTTCCACAAAGTATCCGCGCGAGGGATTGCCATTTCAAGCAACGGTGCGGGAGTTTGTGTTGTGGCGTAAATTTTAAAGGTAATTTGGGTAATCAATCCCAGCGAACCCCAGGAGCCTGCGAACAAACGGCATAAGTTGTATCCGGCAGCATTTTTCATTAATTTTCCGCCGTATTGCACATAATCCCCGTTTGGTAAAAGTGCGTGGACCCCTATGACTTGTCCGGTAAAATCTGGTGCTCTTTTGGTCGCCATTAATCCGCCCAGTGTGCCGGGATATCCGTCAGGTAAAAGAGAATAAAGATGTTGCTTGCGTAAAGCCTTATGTATGTCCTTGACGTGTGCGCCAGCCTGCACGGTGGCGGTATAATTAGCGGTATCAATTTCCACAATGCGCCCAAGGCTTTCTGTGCGAAGCCTGTGTTCTGTGCCACCCAACAATTGGGTGCCGCTACCCGTCAAAACAGTTTTCTCTTTGTTTTCCGCCCGGCGGAGAAGTTCTTGTTGCAGGGTGCGCAAGACCGGGTCTGTTATGTCATATATGGCGGCTTTTTCTTCAAAATTTACAGGAAGGATTTTAGCAGGGTTGGCTAAATGACAGGGATCAAAAGCCTGTTTGATTTTTTGAAACAGACGTAAAGTTTGCTGCGAATACTGGTAAGCCATTACTGCGCGTTTTTCCACGCCGATACCGTGCTCGCCTGAAATGGTGCCGCCGCAGTGTACGCACGTTTTTAAAATTTCCTGTAAGGCTTGGTGCACGTGTTGCCGCTGCAGCGGACGGCGGGCATCATATACTAGCTGCGGATGAAAGTTGCCGTCTCCGGCATGAAATAACAAGCTAGCTTGTACCTCGTACTTGTCAAGAATTTGACGCACTTGCGCCAAGGCGCGGGGCAATTCACTGCGCGGAACGGTACCATCTCCTACCGCTACACTAGGAGCTAACGCCGCCATTGCACTGTAAGCGGCGCGGCGGCCGCTCCATATTTTTTCACGCTCGGCAGCGGTGCGGGTCGCCTTAAAAGTGAGGCAATGATTTTGTTGGCAAATCGTTTCCAAAAGGACTTCCTGTTTTTTAATTTGCGCAGGTGTGCCGTCCAGTTCCAGCAGCAGCAAAGCTGCCGCGTCGGGATATCCGGCCTTGGCAAATTGTTCTACTGCTTGTATAGTGACGCGGTCCATTGCTTCCACACAGCGCGGGATTAAGCCCTGCGCCACCAAATCCGTTACAGTTTGCACGCTGTCTGCTAGTGAGTCAAAGGTCACCAAAAAGGTTTTGATATGTTTGGGCACGGGGAGAATACGCATTTGCAAACGTTTGATAAGGCCCAATGTGCCTTCGCTACCGGCTACAAGCCCTAACCAATCCGGACCCGGTGCATCGTGACGGAAAAGGTGTGTTTCTGCACTGGGAGTGATAAACTCAATTTGCAAGGTATTGTCAGCAGTATTGCCGTATTTTAAACACCGTGCTCCACTGGCGTTTTGGGCCAAGTTACCGCCTAAGGTACATATCCGTTCGCTGGCCGGATCAGGTGCGTAGAAAAATCCCACATCAGCTAAGGCTTGTTGTAAGTCTCCTGTCACTACGCAAGGGTCTACTTCGGCAAAACCGTGTACGGTGTCTACACGGTGTATCGTACGTAGAGCGTGAAGTTCTATAACTGCGCCGCCCTTCACTGCGGTGCAGCTTCCGGCGTGATTAGTAGCAGCCGCCCGTACGACAAAAGGAATTTTTTCCCGTGCAAGCAAACCCACCAGCGGTTCCAGTTGGGTGCTGCGGGTGACGTGCAGCACAACCTCGGGCCGGTGGCTGCTGGGGGAACAATCATAACCGTTTAGCGCCAGCGATACCGGGTCCGTCTGCACATTAGAAGCACCTAATAAGCGTTTGAACGCAGTTAACACAGCAGGTGATATTTGCATACGTAGTGTAATCCGGAAATTTTGCTATACTGTTATTATAGTACTTATGGAGAACTCCCAGCCACACAGACAAGTGATTGTAGTAGGAGACGTGCACGGACAGTATGACGCGTTTATAGAGATTTTGCGCCATGCGGGGCTTGTTAATGGACAATTAAATTGGATAGGCGGACGCAACCGTTTGATACAAATGGGAGATATTTTTGACCGCGGTCCCAAGCCGCGCCAAGTGGATGATTTGCTGGATCGGTTGCAACGCCAGGCCAATGCCGGGCAGGGGGAAGTGGTGCGGTTGGTAGGTAATCATGAATTGGAAATGTTGATGAGCAATTTTTTAATCTCTGGGTTTAGCAAAGAGGAAGCCAAACTGGTGCGGGATAAATTAAGGCGGCAAGTACTGGATTTTGAAATCCGGGCGGCGTATGCGTATAAAGGGTTTTTGTTTACGCACGCAGGGGTAACGCATAAGTTAATGAAGATTTTTAAGATGCAGCTGGATGAATTAACTGAAAACAATGTAGCTGTTTTAACTAATATGATATTCCGCGAGGCCGTCAAGCACGAGTTTTTCCGTCATCCGATCTTTAATATCAGCCTGCACCGCAGCGGTACAGATAAATTCGGTGGGATTTTTTGGGAGGATTTAGCAGATTTGCTTTCCTCTTGTCCGCGCAGCGAGCTGCGGCAAGTGGTCGGGCACACGCCCGTGGAGGAAATTGTACTGGATAACGGACGTAATGTTATTCCGGTAGACGTAGGGCTGTACCGCAAACTGCAGTATTTAAAAATTGTTCAAGGCGTTCCCGAAGTGGTCACTATTTTATAACAGTGATTTTATCTTTAATACTCACAAGTTGCCACAGTTGTTTGCCAAATTGGACAAGAGGATTTTGCTGTATCTGCCTGACATACTTTTTCTGCATCGGTACCTTGTTTTGCTTGGCAATACCTTTTATTAGCATAGGCGCCGGCGGCGTTGTTGTAATATACCAAATAGTGGATGCCCTCTTGGCCTGGACGCGTAAAGCCGCAGGTGGTATTTAAAGGATCGGTTATTTGGCAGTACCCCCAGGCATACGTAACTTTATTATTCTCATCATTAGGCGTTCCACCTGCAGGTAATTGTATATCTAAATCACTAAAGGTGGTACTATATTGTCCGTTTGCCAAGTAGTATACTTCTTGTGCGGTGCGGATACTTTCTGCCAAATTTTTAACCGTTGCTAAACGTGTTCTAAGTACAGCTTTTTGGTATTGCGGCAGGGCAATTGCAGCGAGTATGCCGATGATAAGAACAACGACTAACAGTTCAATGAGCGTAAAGCCAAAAGAGGCCGTCATTCCCGAAGGTTGTAATCGGGAATCTCCCGCTTTCGTGTTTTTATTAAATAAGGTC
>JAZNWO010000034.1:0-6904 GCA_045593365.1 Candidatus Avelusimicrobium sp. | reverse complement strand
TAGATATGGAGTATCAAGTGCGTTTGCATTTTGCAAATAACTCCGATACTCGGGTTTGCATCGCATTTAATACAGACTTATCATCCCCGCAAAATCAAATCTGTAAAGGAGAAACAAGCAGAAGCACATATACAGGGCAGACGACTGATTACAATTATACTGCTTGGGAATACTAATAAAAAACAAGGGGCCTTTTTCAGCCCCTTGTTTTTTATTTACTAAGCAATTCCACCAAAATTTCATTCATACGCTTCGGGTTGGCTTTGCCTTTACTCTTGCGCATCACTGCACCCACCAGCGCACCCACTGCTGCGCGGTTGCCTTTTTTGAAATCTGCCACGGCTTTGGGCGTTTCGTTAATGGCCTCTTGTGCCCACGCAAAGAGTTGACCTTCGTCACTCACTTGCGAAAGACCGAGCTTTTCCACTAATGCCCCGGCTTTTTCGCCCGTCTGATACATTTTTTCAAACACGGTTTTGGCTTGCGTGCGGGAAATTTTACCACTTTCCACTAATTTAATCAGTTCCGCTAAATTATCAGCGGTAATCGGGCTTTGTTCAATCTCTTTATTTTCCGCGTGCAAGGCACCCAACAAATCCGTTGTAATCCAGTTAGAGGCCGCTTTCGCCGGTGCGCCCGCGGCCAATACCGCTTCAAAATACTCCGCCGTATGGCGCGTAAGCGTCAGCACCCCCGCATCATAAGCAGAGAGCCCGAGCCCCATAAATTTGGCTTCCTTGGCAACGGGCAGTTCGGGCATTTCGGCTTTGATTTTTTCCAAACGGTCCTTGCGCAAAATCAGCGGCGGCAAATCCGGCTCTGGGAAATAACGGTAATCCAGTGCGTCCTCTTTAGAGCGCATGGGCTTTGTTACGTTCTTTTCTTTATCCCACAAAAGGGTTTGCTGAATAACTTTTTCGCCTTTGTTTAATACTTCTGTCTGACGCACGATTTCATAATTAATCGCATCGCGCACCGCTTTAAACGAATTTAAATTTTTAATCTCGGTACGTGTGCCAAATTTTTCTTGTCCAAGGGGACGCAAAGACACGTTTACATCTACGCGCAGTTCGCCTTTCTCCATATCGCAATTAGACGCGTCCACCCATTTCATTAGGCGTTTAATTTCGGTTAAATAGGCATACGCCTCATCAGCTGAGCACATATCCGGCAGCGATACAATTTCCAAAAGCGGGCATCCCGCGCGGTTAAAATCCACCAGCGAATAGTCTGCCTCATGCGAGCTTTTGGCAGCATCTTCCTCTAGATGTGCATGGTGAATGCCGATTTTCTTTTTCTGCAAATTGGTTTTCGGACCGAAGGTAATTTCAATTTCCCCGCGTCCGTTTATTGGGTGTTGGTTTTGTGTAATCTGATAACCCTTTGGCAAATCCGGATAAAAATAATGTTTGCGCTCAAAAGAGGAAACCTCATTGGTTTTGCATCCTAACGCCAAACCTGCCCGCACACCCAAGCGCACGGCGCCTTCATTCATTACAGGCAGGGTGCCGGGCTGACCGCTACAACGCGGACAAATTTCCGTATTCGGGCCGGAGCTTTCATCCATGCCGTTGGGACAAGTACAAAACATCTTGGTTTTGCTCGCCAGTTGTACGTGTATTTCAAGACCAATAACCGGTTCAAATTGTGTTGTCATTTTTTTCGCTCTCCTAAAATACTATAATATCAAATATGCTAGCCTTATTTAAAACAACTTCTTATCCGTCCGGTGCGGCAGTGGCTGTTGCTTCCACCGCAGTGTGGAAGCTGCTGTCTTTTGCCAGCGGGATTTTGATTGCCATTTATTTCGGCGCAGGAGCGCGTACCGATGTTTATTTTTATTTGATTATGTTAGTGGGTTTTGGTCTTACTTTTGCCCAACGCTTGAATGCAACTGTCATTATCCCTGAAGCAATGTTTTTGCATACCAAAAGCCCTGCAACCAGCCGCCGTTTTTTAACCTTTATTTTTTACGTGTATGTATTAATTGCTCTAGCTTTGTGTGTGGTAGGATTGTTATTTCCCGCCGGATTAGTACATTGTCTCTCCCGTTTTGAACCCGTTCTTTTGCAACAAGAACATACACTGCTTACAGCGGTATTTTTTCTGTTTGCTACGCATTTGCTGGTGTATTATTTAAATGCCGTGGCAGAAATGCACAAATTTTTTGCCATGGCGCTTTTGGGGCCGCTTAATGCTCTTTGCCCGTTGATAGCCTTAATCTGCTGGGGGCCTCAAATCGGGCTGATTAGTATGGTATACGGTTTTTTGGCAGCAAATATTTTGCAATTAATCGTACTGTCCTGCCTGCTGCACGCCCGGCTGGAATGGGATTTTGTGCCGCGCCCGGTTTCCTTGCATCCGCGTATGCAGCAAAATTTACTCAGCAGCCAACTGTTGGCCGGGCTGAGTGTATTAAATAATTGGCTGCCGGTTTATTTCATTACAGGTATGGGAGCCGGGTTAATCAGCGCGCTTAATTACTGCCGCCAGTTGACAGATTCTCCAACAGAAATTGTAACCAACCGCGTGATAAATGTTTCCAAAATTGAACTAACTGAAAACGCCTCTAAAGGCCAAGTCAACGTCTTTAATAAGAATTATTTGTCCACCAACCACCTGCTGCTTTTTCTGCTGACACCGCTGGCAGTATTCACGGCCTATTTTGCAGTGGATATTGTGGGATTATTTTTTGAACACGGGCATTTTAATGCCTGGAACGCCGCAGACACAGTGGCTTTCCTGCAGGTACTTGTTTTCACGGTGGTGCTGCTTGTCCCAGCGGGTTTACAAAGCAATACCATTGCTGCCTGGCTAAAGGTAAAGGAAAGTCTGCCTTATACCCTGGCTGGCGGATTAACTTTTACAGCAGCAGTGCTGATAGTGTTGCCGCGGTGGGGTGCGTTTAGCTATCCGTATTTGGCGCTAGGAGAATTGATACTTGGCTTTGTTCTTAATTACTTTTTATTTAGAAAATATTTCCCTTTTGTAAATTATTTCCGGTCGTTTTGGGAACTTTTGCGTCTGTTGGCTATCAATGTAATTGCACTGGTACCGGCTGCCGCTGTACGTATTTTTCTGCCGGAGGAAAATCACTTCTTGGGCATTTTATTTTGCGGGTCAGTTTATATGACCGTACTGCTGATTATTTCTTACAAAAGTAGAGATCTGCAGTTGTTTTTAAATACCACGCAGATCTCCAAAATCGTCAAAAAATCAATTTAATAATTTCCCGGCAAACGGCTCTTATTCCTCAAACAGAGACACAAACTTTTTCAGCGAAAAACGTTCTTTGGTTTTTTCTGCTTCCAAAGCTAACTGTACGCGTTTTCCCCAGTTAGATACCAAGCTGTCTAAGGCATTTGCCCAGGCTTTTTTATCCTTTGCGGGTACCACATAACCGTTGACATCGTTTGTGATGTAGGCACGCGCCGCGGGCACATTGGCCGCAATTACAGGCAGACGGCTGGCTAACGCATCTAGCACGCAGTCTAATCCGTCTCCGCACGGAGAAGGATGTACATAAATATCTGCCCCGCGCAGCAAATCAGCCAAATCAGTTTCCATACCAACAATTTCCGTATTGTGTTCTAATTGGTGTTCAGCCACAAAGCGTTTGTAAGAGGGCTTGCTTCCGCCTTCCCCCCAAACAGTCAAATGCCAAGACGGATGCATCGGTGCCATTTGTGCCCACACACGCAACAATACATCCATACCACCGTCTTTGCACAATTTACCTGCTGCCACAATGTTATTTTTCTGCTTAAAACAAAGCGGCTTATAGGTAGTGTCGTGTTTAACGGCCATGGCTGGATTTTTCACGCGCACGGCATTAGGACCGTAGTGTTTTCTGTCCAAGGCTTTATCGCTGGTTCCCACCACAATTACCTGGAGGGCATTTTTTAGCAAAGTCTTTTTGTTTTTGGCCGGAGTTTCCTCTTTAAAATTTTCCGGCTCAATGTAAATGTAGGGCACTTTGGCCTTAAGAGCAGCTTCGCACGCTGTTAACGATACCACCGAAATCACGCGCCTCACCTTTTCCTTTTTAAAGGCAGTAGCTAAGGTGCCGCATTTGGCAGTAGACGGAAATTCGCACGTCTTTAAACCAGAACAGCAGGGCAACTTGCCTTGGCGTCCGGCCAAAATTACCGTTTGGTTATCCTTCTGTAAAGTATGCGCCAGGCAAAGTCCCAGCCGTAATGCGTTGTAGTGTTTGTGAGTTCCGATATATATGATCTCTTTCATATGTTTTCCTCGGGCCTTGGTATAAATTATAAAAAGACCGCCCGTTCCGAGCGGTCAAAATCTATTGCGGGGACTGGATTTGAACCAGTGATCTCAAGGTTATGGGCCTTGCGAGATACCAGGCTTCTCTACCCCGCATATTTATTATAGCAAAGTAACAGGCCCCGGTGCAAATAACGGAATTAGTTTAAACGATAATATTTACCCTTAAACCAAGCTGCTTTATCAAAATCCGTATCCAATACGCCCATATTTTGACAAATAGATTTGGCAATATCATTTTTACCCGTTGGATAAGCATAAATCTGACAATATTTCTTTCCAGAAAGCATACCCTGATTTGCAGTATTATTTTTGAAAACGAATTCAAAGCTAGGCATATTAACATTATTAATCATCGCCCCACAGCTGCCTTTATTCTTACAAGAATACGAATATTTGTTCGTGAATTTACCAACACTATCATCTTGCTCACTTATTAATTCCTCAGGAATTTGTACGTCCAGTTCGCTAATATCATTGGTATAATCTCCGTTGGCTAAATAATACACTTCTTGCGCATCCGTAAGAGCCTTCAATATTACTACTGCCTCCGCGGCGCGGGCCTTATAAATTGCCTTTTGATATTGCGGCAAGGCAATTGCGGCGAGTATGCCAATGATAAGAACAACTACTAATAATTCAATCAATGTAAATGCGCGCGCACGCGTCATCCCCGAGAGCCGGTATCGGGGATCTTGTTGTTCTCTAAGGCTGAGATTGCCGAACCCTGCGGGCCGCCACACATTTGGCAATGACAAAGGATTCTTATTTTGTGTAAATGCTTTTTTCATAATATCTCCTTTATTTCCTTTTTGGCATACTAAAATTATGCCAAAAAAAAAAAACAAGTCAAGGGGTACTTGCACTTTTTTAAAATAAAAGGCCTCAAACAATAAAAAATTAGTAGAATAAGAGGGACAGCAGTTATTTTTAGGAGGCCTTACATGACCGTTTCTTACAAAGAACTTGGCTTGGTAAATACCCGCCAAATGTTCAAAGATGCTATGGCCGGCGGCTATGCTATTCCGGCTTATAACTTCAATAATATGGAACAATTGCAAGCTATTGTGACCGCCTGTGTGCAAACGGGCTCTCCGGTAATCTTGCAAGTATCTAAAGGCGCCCGCCAATATGCCAACGCCACCTTGCTACGCTGGATGGCCCGCGGTGCCGTAGAAATGATGAAAGAGATCGGTAAACCGGTACCCTTAACCTTACACTTAGATCACGGCGACAGCTTTGAATTGTGCAAGGATTGCATTGACAACGGTTTTTCATCTGTGATGATTGACGGTTCTAGCTTGCCGTATGAAGAAAACGTCGCGCTTACCAAAAAGGTGGTAGAATATGCCCACCAACACGATGTAACCGTAGAAGGTGAACTAGGCGTGCTCGCTGGCATTGAGGATGAAGTGTCCGCTGAGCATCACACCTACACCGACCCGGCACAAGTGGAAGATTTTGTCAAACGCACGGGTGTGGACTCCTTGGCTATTTCTATCGGCACTTCTCACGGTGCGTATAAATTCAAAGTAAAGCCCGGCGAGAAACTACCGGAACTGCGCTTTGATATTTTGGAAGAAGTTTCTAAACGCTTGCCTGGTTTCCCCATTGTTTTGCACGGGTCTTCTTCCGTACCGCAATGGGCCGTGGAACAAATCAATAAATACGGCGGCAAATTGGATAACACCGCCGGTATCCCGGAAGAGCAACTGCGCAAGGCTGCTAAATCTGCGGTATGCAAAATCAATGTAGATTCCGACGGACGTCTGGTCATGACTGCCACCATTCGCAAAATCTTTGCTGAAAAACCGGCTGAATTTGACCCGCGCAAATACCTAGGTCCGGCCCGCGAAGCCTTGATTAAAATGTATGCCGAAAAGAACGAAACCGTATTTGGTTCTGCCGGCCGCGTAAAATAAGTTTTAACGCACAAAAACCCCCGCTCAAAAACAGGTGTCATTCTGAAAAGTTATAATTCAGAATCTACTCCTTAAAAAGAGCGGGGTTTTGTATTTAAATAACCCTTACTTCCACGCCCCATAATAATGGTTATAACCATAGCTTGCAAGGTTAGTACCGCCATCTCCCCATTCAGCCTGATATTGCTGACAAAGTATGTTTGCATTTGTATCGTCCTCGGCCGCTAAACAGACCCATCTTTTTTTATGTCCGTTTCCGTGCCACTCTACTGCTAGGTCATCCGTTAGTGCTTTCACACAAAATATCGTAGTAGTCGACTTGGAACAACTGGTAAAAAAGTTCGTATCCAGCGCCAGCGCATTGATATCTGTACTGTAACTGCCATTTGCCAAATAATATTCCTCCTGTGCTTGGTCAAAAGCAGACAATGCTACCAATGCTTGTGTAAATTGGCTTTTCAGTACAGCCTTTTGGTATTGCGGCAGGGCAATAGCGGACAAGATACCAATAATTAAAACGACGACTAACAGCTCTATTAGCGTAAACGCACGACTTTTCATACACTTCCCTCCTTTTTTCATTCCAATATAAGAAAAGTGTACCAAAAAAAAAAAACAAGTCAAGAGGTAAAGACATTTTTTATTTTTCTAACAAAAGGCATACTAAATTTACTTTTCCATTTCGTATATGTTAT
>JAZNWO010000033.1:0-2445 GCA_045593365.1 Candidatus Avelusimicrobium sp. | reverse complement strand
TACGAAGCCCCGGCCTATATTGCCTGGGGGCGCAAAAACCGCAGCACGCTGGTGCGTATTCCTCAAGTAAAAATCGGTAAACCCAACGCTACGCGTATTGAATGCCGCTTCCCGGACCCGGCTTGCAACCCGTATTTAACGTTTGCAGTAATGTTAGGTGCAGGGCTGGACGGTATTAAAAACAAAATGAAAGTAGCGCCGATTACGGAAGAAAACATTTTCCACATGACTAAAGAGGAACGTGCCAAGCATCAAATTGACACATTACCCGCGTACTTATACGAAGCTGTAAACTATACGCGTAATTCGGAATTGGTGAAGAAAATTTTGGGCGATCACACGTTTGAAAAATTCATTGCCAATAAAGATATTGAATGGGACTCGTACCGCACGCACGTCTCCAGCTACGAGTTGGAGCGGTATTTGTCCACCCTGTAGAAATTTGGTAGGTATAGGCCCCTCACTTGTGAGGGGCTTTTTTTATGGGACTTACCGCCAAAAAAACCACAAAGCCCAATTTGTAGGTCAGGCATTGCCCGACGTAAAATAAAGGCTGTCATCCCGTACTTGATACGGGATCTTCCACGCACTGTTGTTGCTGTTAAACATAGACCGTCATCCCCGAATTTAGCGGCCCGCAGGGCTCGGGGATCTTCCACGCACCGTTGTTGCTATTAAACATAGGCCGTCATCCCCGAGTTTGGCGGCCCGCAGGGCTTGGG
This sequence comes from Candidatus Avelusimicrobium sp., assembly GCA_045593365.1. Lineage (GTDB taxonomy): Bacteria > Elusimicrobiota > Elusimicrobia > Elusimicrobiales > Elusimicrobiaceae > Avelusimicrobium. Next base: position 1,723 of record JAZNWO010000033.1, on the reverse strand, counting down.
GATCTTCCACGCACTAGATCATTTATAAAAATAAGTATAATCCCTGAACTCGTTTCAGGGTCTTCAACGCATGTCGTTATCAAATTAGGCCGTCATCCCGTACTTGATACGGGATCTTCCACGCACTGCCGTTATTCAATGAAAAGCCCCCGGGGAACACGGAACCCCGGGGGTTATGTTTGTCCGGTTAAGGCAGCCCATACGCTGCGTTAGCGCCGCGCCACGGGCAAATTGGTTTTAGTCAGCTCGTACCGTTGTACCATTATACGCCGTACACTCACCGGTAGCCGTATTTAAATTGCTACCGCTGCAATATTGATAAGCTATTAGCTTGCCGTTGTCATCATACGTATAATAAGTAGCATAACTATACGCCGTACAGTTCCCGCTGCTATCCACACGGCTGCAAGTCCGCTGGGTCAGCTGATTGCCATTCGCGTCATACGTGTAGTTATAAGCAGCACCACTAGTACTATACGCCGTACAGTTCCCGCTGCTATCCACACGGCTGCAATACCGCTGCGAAAGCTGATTGCCATTCGCGTCATACGTGTAGTCATTACCATCACTATACGCCGTACAGTTCCCACTGCTATCCACATTGCTGCATCGCAGCTTCGTCAGCATATTGCCATTTGCGTCATACGTGTAGTCATAGCTAGAACTAGCCTGATACGCCGTACAGTTCCCCGTACTGCTATCCACACTGTTGCATTGCCGCTGCGTCAGCTTATTGCCATTCGCGTCATACGTGTAGTCAGCGTTATCAGAACTATCATACGCCGTACAGTTCCCGCTGCTATCCACACTGCTGCAATGCCGCTTCGTCAGCTGATTGCCATTGGCGTCATACGTGTAGTTATAAGTATTACTATACGCCGTACAGTTCCCGCTGCTATCCACACGGCTGCAAGTCCGCCGGGTCAGCTCATTGCCATTCGTGTCATACGTGTAGTCAGCACCACCATAATACGCCGTACAGTTTCCGCTGCTATCAAAACTGTCGCAATACCGCTTCGTCAGCTGATTGCCATTCGCGTCATACGTCGCGGATACCCATTTGGACGTACACACATTTTCTGCGTTGGCTTCACACGTTACACTTGTGTAACTGCCGTCTTCATTATAAGTTTTCGTACGGCAAAAACCGTTTTTACACACTTGCTTTACTTGTTTACCTTGCTCATTTGTGGTAATGTTACACGTTAATCCTTGCGCCGTTGCCGCATCACAGCTTAGTTCCGCACCGCCGCCATTACTATCTACGCTCGGCGCAAAACCTGCTCCCGTCCCTTGGATTACATAAGTAGTATATCCCTCTGTTAACGTCGTGCCGAGGTTTTGCGTTCCCCCCGCACTTTCACAAATATATTCCGCGAGGTCATCACCCGTAATAGCTTCACAATGAATTTCCCCGGGATAATTCGTGCTGTGTTTTTGGTACATAATGTAATTGTTTTTGGCAGACGCGTTTGAAGCTAATACATACGCATAATCCATATTATTGCCGAACTCCAACTCGGTTCCCGTCGGATAAGAGCTTTGCCCCTGCACGGGCAAGTCTTGCGGATTAGACGCATAGTTGCCGTGTTCCAAATAATACGCTTCGTTGCTGTCGTTCATCGCTTTGACGATTGGCATAAGCGCGTTGAAGCGGCTCCTTAACACCGCTCTGTTGTACATTGGCAGTGCGATTGCGGCAAGTATGCCGATAATCAGCACT
>JAZNWO010000032.1:0-17372 GCA_045593365.1 Candidatus Avelusimicrobium sp. | reverse complement strand
GTATAGGGCCTGATGCCTGCCCGGTGCCGGAAGGTCAAGGGGAGTGGTTAGCCGCAAGGCGAAGCTGCGAACTTAAGCCCCGGTAAACGGCGGCGGTAACTATAACCGTCCTAAGGTAGCGAAATTCCTTGTCGGGTAAGTTCCGACCTGCACGAATGGCATAACAAAGAAGCCGCTGTCTCGACGGTGGGCTCGGCGAAATTGTGGTTCAAGTGAAGACGCTTGATACATGCAGCAAGACGAAAAGACCCTATGGAGCTTTACTGTAGCTTGTTATTGGATTACGGTTCTCAATACGTAGGATAGCTGGGAGTCTTTGAAGCATCTCTTGAGGGAGGTGTGGAGACAACCGTGAAATACCAGCTTTTGTGGATTGTGATTCTAACCTGTACCCATGAATCTGGGTCGGGGACAGTGGCAGGTGGGCAGTTTGACTGGGGCGGTCGCCTCCTAAAGAGTAACGGAGGCGTTCTAAGGTTCCTTCAGGCCGTATAGAAATCGGCCATCGAGCGCAAAGGTAGAAAGGAGCTTGACTGTGAGGATGACAATCCGAACAGGTGCGAAAGCAGGACTTAGTGATCCGGTGGTCCCTCGTGGGAGGGCCATCGCTCAACGGACAAAAGCTACCCTGGGGATAACAGGCTGATCGGGCCCAAGAGTTCACATCGACGGCTCGGTTTGGCACCTCGATGTCGGCTCATCACATCCTCCCGCTGAAGCAGGTGGGAAGGGTTGGACTGTTCGTCCATTAAAGTGGTACGTGAGCTGGGTTCAGTACGTCGTGAGACAGTACGGTCTCTATCTGCTGTATGCGCAGGAAACTTGAGAGGAGTTGTCCATAGTACGAGAGGGCCTGGATGAACGAACCTCCTGTATATCAGTTGTCGTGCCAACGGCATAGCTGATTAGCGGTGTTCGGTAGGGATAAACGCTGAAAGCATATAAGCGTGAAACCCGCCTCAAGATAAGGTTTCCCTGGTGGATTAACCACCCAGAAGACCCCCGGAAGACTACCGGGTTGATAGGCAGAGTGTGTAAGCACAGTAATGTGTTCAGCTAATCTGTACTAATAGGTCGTGAGGCTTGGCCGTATTCTTTAATCCAAACGTGAGTGTAACACTTGCGCTTTTCTAAAGTTATCTGATATAATGACAATAGGGGTTGGAAGGAAGTTGATGACCCGCCTAGTAAGCGGCGAGAAGGATTCCAACCGGGGTACACAAAGAAGTTGTTGTTCCCGTCCGATGATAACTTCTTTGTAACCAGATTTGTTCTTTTAACAATTAAGGGCTTTAATGAGACTGATATTATTTCCGATAAGGCAACACCCGTTCCCATTCCGAACACGGCAGTTAAGCTTATCAGGGTCGATGGTATTGGCACCCAATTCGGTGCTGAGAGAGTAGATCGATGTCGGTCTCATTAAAGCCCTTTTCCTTTTTATAAACGGCTTTTTCAGTTGTTGTGTTTAACGTATGAGGAACAAAACGTAAAGTTTTGTTCCTCATTACTTTTATGGGCCAACTATTTTGTAAATTTGGCCGATTTTGAACCGACTTGGCACTCGCCATACCTGTCAGTATTTGACTCGGCCAACTTATGGTCCAAACTCGGCTCAAATTTCCAAAATCAGGCAAACCTCTACAAATACTGCGCTATTCTGCACGGCGTGAAAAATCAGAATAACTGACGTCGAGCAGGTCGGGTGTTAACCCGACTTGCTTAATCCATCTTATAGTGCGTTGAGGTTTCTTTTGTGCCCAATGTTTTACAAATGGCTTCTCCTAGAGAGGAAGTATTATGAATGATACAATAACGTTTTCCACCGTCAAGTTTTATATGATTATATGCAATTTGGATAGAACGATAAGGGGAACATTCTTCAAATGAACTATTATGATTTGGACAGTAACTGGCATAAACACCTGTAGGACTAACTTGCACTAAGAAATCATTTCCACACGTCCAAAATGGAAAATTATCATCTTCTCTAAAACTTTCTGTACACGGAATATCTACATCCAGTTCCCCGATGGATTGCGTTATAGTACCATTAGCTAAATAATAAACTTGGGAAGCCTTTTGAAGAGTGGATACAATAGGCAATATAGATGCAAGGCGGGCTTTCACCACTGCTTTTTGATATTGCGGCAAGGCAATTGCGGTTAATATGCCGATAATCAAAACTACGACTAACAACTCAATGAGCGTAAACGCTTTTTTATTCATGATGTTCTCCTTATAATTTTTTACTACCTTGCGACACATCGCAAGGGGCATCAAAATGTGTTTCTTGCAACCTACAACTACAGATAGTTTACCAAAAAAAAAAAACGAGTCAAGGGGTGGGGACGAAAAGTTTATACCACTCATCTGATCTAATCTAATCAATTTCCCCCCTTGTGTAGAGAAAAGTTTTCGCGTATGATAGTAAGACACCAACAGCGCGACGGGGCGCGGTGCAACTTCCCAACGGGCCATAGCCGCGCCTAATGGGAATTAGGGGAGGCGTAAGAAGTGAACAGTACATCCGGGCTGGAGCAGTGTGTCCAGCCTAAGCAAAAAGGGCTCCCTGCCTTGTATGCGATCCTGCAGGGAGCCCCTTTTGTGCCTTTTTTTGATGGAACAAAAACGGCATCCTTATTTGGAAACCGAAAGCGTTTTGTAAAAATCTAAAATACCCTCGTAAATCGTCTGGGCAAATAATTCGCGGCCTTGCGGACTCATCACAAACTCTTCCTGTTCGGGCAAAATCATATATGCGTTTTCTATTAACACGCTGGGCATATCCGGAATGCGCGGTATAAACAGCACGTCATTGGCAATCAGACCATTGTCGGGCAAATTAATATTTTTGTTAAACGAACGGTGTATGCTTTCTGCTAAGCGGAAACTGTGCGGATACATATAATATATAGAGTACCCTAGCAGTCTGGCAAAAGGATTGGCAGTGTCGGGCAAAGCATTGTGGTGCAGACTGATAAAAAGGTGTGCTTTTTCCTCCAAAGCTTTTTGGTAACGGTCCGGTAAGGTCATTTCATTATTTCCTTCCCGAGTCATCAGAACGGTAGCTCCGGCCTCTTTTAATTTAGATTTTAATACTTCCGCTAAGGCCAAGTTAGCTTCATATTCCAAAAACCCAGACGGACTGACTAAGCCGTCGTATGGAGGGGTGCGGTGCGGGCTGTGTCCGGCATCTACTAAAATCCGAGCTCCTGTCAGCGGTTTGTGGACAGTGGGCGTAGTTCGCGGCGGATGATTTAAGAATAGAAGGAATTGCTTTTCCTCGTAGCGATAGGCGTGTCCCCAAAGCAAAGTATCCGGTTTGAAAAACAAAGTGAATTTAATTACACCATCCTGCGGATCCTCCCAGGCGATGTGGTCTAATAGCGGGCTGGTGGCATCAAAATCAAAATTTTCCAAGAAAGCATCCGTGTAATAAAAAGTGACTTCTAAACGGTCGGAGAATTCGTGAATTTGTACGGGTACTTGCTTTTCGCTGTTCCAAGAAATACGTGTTTGGGTGTCATCGGAAAAGGTGTGTAAGCCGTCCAAGGTGTTGGGTTTGTAAGAAGCGGGAGAAAATAAGTCCAGTTTAGTTTCTTCTAGCCAGGCGTTCTTTCCATTTCCCAAACGGAGCCGGTATAAGCCGTTTTCCCGGCCGTCCAATTGTACTTCCCCGTAGGCGTGGTAAAAAGGATACAAACTGCCCTGATGTACCGGCAATTCGCGCAGTTTAACAGCAGGGTCGTTAACGCGGGCCACCGGGAGCGGGTCGGAGCGGTCCAACAGCTTAATAGTTTGTTTGGATTTAATTTTGGCATGGGTGTTTGTCTGGGGATCCTGGAGCTGGTATACCACTTTGGCCGTGCGGGGCTTTTGTTGTGCGTCCACTACATAAGCTGCCTGGTATAAACCGGGGGTACGGGAACTTTCCTTTAAATTAATTTTTTCTGCATTTTTAAATCCATCCAATTTGGCAGTCACTTGTGCCTTTGGCGTACCGCGTACCGACAAATGCACCGTTTCGCCGGGTAAAACCCACACGGGTTGGGACGGATAAACACGGTTTTCATCAAAGCGCGCCTTGCCTGTTAATTCAGCCAATGGTACACCGGGTACCCGAATGTGCCGGACTGCCTGATAGGTTTGCCCCATACTTTGAGCAGACAACACAATGTCAAATGTGCCTTGTTCCACCGGAATATACGCAATAAAATTTCCATTTTTATATACGGGAACTTCCTGACCATTAATGTGTAATACCGGGTCTAGCAAATTTAATTTTCCAAATAGATAAATTTGTTTAGCGCTGCCGGGAACGGTCATATTTTCGGTAGGATATTGCACGGTAATGGGAGCTAGCCAGTCTTGCAAAACAGAAACAGCTGGCAAGGATGGAGCTATCGCAAGTGGTTCGGCTCCGGCGTAGAAAGCTCCTATCCATAAGGCTGCTGCGCAAAAAAGTATTTTCTTCATCGTATAAAAATGATAACATAATTTTATGGTCACGCGCGAGGATGTTGTTCATTTTTTAGATGAATATCTGTTAGCAGATAGCATTACAGACAGTAGCCTGAACGGATTGCAAGTGGAAGGCCGCCGTTGCGTGCGTAAAATTGTGTTTGGTGTTTCGGCTAATTTGGAACTGTTTAAACGGGCTAAAACTGCCGGAGCAGATATGATTGTGGTACATCACGGGCTGTTGTGGGGCAAGGAACAAGCCTTAACGGGATTGTTTGGCCGCCGGGTAGGATTTTTGCTGGAAAACCAAATCAGCCTGCTAGGGTATCATTTGCCGCTAGATAAACATCCGGTGTTGGGGCATAATGCCTTATTACTAAAAAGTTTATCTGCCCGGCAATTGCGTCCGTTTGCCGATTACCACGGTCAAACAATTGGTTTTTACGGACAGCTGCCCGCGGCTGTTTCTTTGAAAAGTGTAGTGCAAAAATTAACGCGGGTATGCGGCGGGAAAGCCACGGTGCTCGCGTTTGGCCCCGGTAAAATCCGTACGGTAGGTGTAGTTAGTGGCGGCGGATGGAGTCTGTTGCCGGAGGCTATTGCTGCCGGATTGGATTTATTTGTGACGGGTTCCTTGGAGGAACCAGTACAGGAATTATGCCGCGAAGGGCACTTAAATTGTGTGGGATTGGGCCATTACAATTCCGAGAAAATCGGCGTGCGTGCTTTGATGGAATTAGTAAGTAAACAATTTTCCGTAGAGACAGAGTTTATAGACATACAAAATGATATTTGAGAGGATAGTATGACGAAAGAATTATTCAAAAAAATAGACGGCTACCGCGATTTTATTATTGAGCTTCAGACAAAAATGACAGCTTGCCCGGCGGTGACACCGCATTCAGGCGGTTTGGGAGAAAGCGCCAAGGCGGCGGTATTGTTACAAACACTCAAAGCAATGAAATTTGACGAAATTAAAGTTATTGATGTTAAAGATACTAAATCTCCTACCGGAGTACGTCCGAATATTTTAGCCAAATATTACGGTAAAAACCGCCAAAAAACCTTGTGGGTCATGGCACACATGGATGTAGTGCCGCCGGGCGATTTAGCCATGTGGAAAACCGATCCGTACAAAGTGGTAGTAAAGGGAGACAAGATTTATGGCCGGGGTACGGAGGATAACCAGCAGGGCTTGGTATCGGGACTGCTTGCAGTAAAAGCGATGATGGACGCCGGTATCCGTCCACCGGTAAACTACGCTTTGCTTCTCAATGCCGATGAAGAAATGGGCAGTGATTATGGGTTGGTAGCATTGTTGAAAAAGCACCGTAATTTGTTTGGCAAACAAGATAGTTTTTTGGTACCCGACGGCGGCAATGCGGCCGGAACGATGATTGAAGTGGCGGAAAAGAATATGCTTTGGCTCAAATTTACTACTACCGGTAAACAAACCCATGCCTCTACACCTAATAACGGAAACAACGCCTTTGTGGCGGGCAGTTATTTGGTGGTAGCGTTGCGCAGTTTGTACAAAAAATTCAATAAGAAAAACAAACTGTTTGCAGACATCAGCTGCAGCGTATTTGAACCAACCAAGAAGGAAGCCAATGTGCCCAATGTCAATACCATTCCGGGGCAGGATGTGTTTTATTTGGATTGCCGGGTGTTGCCGTGCTACACCAACAAACAAGTCATTAGCGAAGTAATGAAAATTACGAAGTCTATTGAGAAAAAATTTAAAGTGCATATCAAAGTGGAAACACTGATTTGCGATTCCTCTAAACCAACTTCTCCCGATGATCCCCTGGTAAAATTGACAGCCCAGGCCGTGCGGGAAGTGTATCATAACAAACCGCTTGTGCAGGGCGTAGGCGGAGGAACGGTAGCTTCTTATTTGCGCAATGCAGGTTTCCCGGCGGTTGTTTTTTCTAAGTTAGACGAAACCATGCATCAACCCAATGAATATTCCAGTATCAAGAATACCATGGGCGATGCAAAAGTATTTGTGCAAGTGGCTATGAATTTAAAATAGAAGGTACTTATGAAAAAAGGTTTTGCAGCGGTAGAAGTCATCATTGCAGTATTGGTGTTTGCAGTGTTGCTAGGGTTAACAGTACCTAAATTTTTGTCCTTAATTCATAAGGCACACGAAGGTAGTACTAAGCATCAACTGGTGCGTCTGCGCAGCGCGATTGCCGCTTATTACGGAGAACACCAGGGAGTATATCCTACTGATGATTTGTCCAGCCTGGTGCCTGCGTATATTGAAGCCATTCCGCAGGCGCGCGTGCCGGGTTTTGCGCCGACGGCTGCAGTTTCTGCGGGAGATTATGCCCATGCATTTACGGGCCAGGGCGGCTGGGCTTATGTTAACGACCCGGCAGACCCGCGTTTTGGAGATGTGTTTGTAAACACAGACCGCCCAGACAGCTACGGCAAAGCGTGGCATACTCATTAATTTTTTCCCGCCTTATTAGGCGGGATTTTTAACAAGGAGTCTGTATGGATAGCTTTACTTTAATTTTAGCCGTGGTATTTGGATTGGTGATTGGCAGTTTTTTAAATGTGTGTATTTACCGTATTCCGCGCAGACGGTCGGTGATTTGGCCGCCTTCTTTTTGCCCTAAATGCCGCAAACCGATTGCGTGGTATGATAATATTCCCGTGCTTAGTTTCTTGTGGTTGCGTGGTAAGGGCCGCTGCTGCAACATTCCTATTTCTTGGCAGTATCCGTCGGTAGAATTACTCAGTGCAGCGTTGACAGCGCTGTTTGTGTGGCGCTGGGGCATTTGTGCGTGGACGGCTGCGCTGTTGGTAGTAGTATATGTACTGATAATTTCCTCCGTGATTGATTTGCAGCTAATGATTATCCCGGACCGCTTTTCCATCGGGTTGATTTTTTATGGGTGGGCTGTTTGCTGGTTTAATCCAAATTTTACAGGTAGCATTGCACAGCATTTTTTTCAAAGTTTTATAGGTACGGCGGTTGGATTTTTCGGCACATTCGCTATTGCATTGGTTGGAGCATGGATGTTTAAAAAGGAAGCTATGGGTGGCGGCGATATTAAACTGATGGGCGGTATCGGCGCGCTGCTGGGCTGGAAAGGAGTTATCACGACGATTTTATTTGGCTCTGTTCTGGGATTGGTGTATGCGCTTTTCTTAATGATTTTTAAAGGGAAAAAACGCAGCGATGCTATTCCGTTCGGGCCCTTTTTAAGTGCGGGTGCTTTAGTGAATTTGTTTTCGCTCATCCAACCGGAAATGTTAGCAATTTATTTTTAGTACTGTTTGACAAAAAAATCCACCCTTGCTTTTCTTGTGGGCGGATTTTTGTGTAGGTAATTTTGTAAAGAGTGTCGAAGGAGTTACTTATTGTATTTCTGCTAATACTTTATCTCGTTTTGGGCTGCATAAATGCTATGATATGAGTATGACGAAAAAAATCATGCTCATATCTTTTTTATGCCTTTTGTCTGCGGGAGTTTTTGCTATGGAAAATATGTTCAATGAATACGGCGTGTTACATTTTAACTACAAGGCTGAAGAATTAGCCCCCACGGAAGCCGCTGCGCGTAAACAGCTGGAAAAAGAATTAGATGATTTAGTGGCGATACCGGATAGCCAGCGTACGTTTGAAAATACGGTGCTTGGCTATGAACGTGCGTTTGAACGCTACGGTAATGCACTGGGGCAAAGCGGCTTTTTGTCCTACGTATCTACTGACAAAAAATTTCGCGATGCTGCTCTGGCATTGCAAATGGAAATGAGCCAGCACATGATAGATATAGCCACGCGGCGCGATGTGTACCAAGCTATTAAAGCTTATGCTGATACAAAGCCCGTCTTGGATCCGGACCAAGCACTGCTGCTTAAGGATATGATGATTGGGTTTAAAAACAGCGGTATGCAGTTAAATGATGCAGATTTGGAAACATTTAAAAAGTTAAATAAAGAAAAAGCGCAATACATTATCCAGTTTGACAAAAATGTACAGGAATATAAGGACTATTTGGAGGTAACAGAAGAAGAACTCTCCGGTATGGGGGAGGACTATATTTCTAAACTTCAAAAAACTGATAGCGGTAAATACCGCGTCACTTTGGATTATCCCGATTATATTCCGTTTATGCAAAACGCTGACAGCGATGCTGCGCGTAAAGCGCTGGAATTTAAGTACAACCGCCGCGGCGGGGCAGAAAATGTAGAATTGCTAGAGAAAACCCTTACCTTGCGCCGCCAAATTGCGCATCTGTTGGGTTATAAAAATCACGCAGAACTGAAATTGGAAAACCGCATGGCCAAAAACCCAGACCGCGTGTTTAGCTTTTTAAAAGATTTAGAAAAACGCCTTAAACCTCTGGGCCGCCAAGAAGATAAGGATTTAATTGCGTACAAGAATGAAAGGAAAGGCACCAAAAGCCGCACGATGTATCCGTATGAAAATGCCTACTGGGCTACTAAATACAAGAAAGAAAATTTGGACGTAGATCCGGAAAAAATTAAGGAATATTTTCCGTCGGAGCGGGTAATTGGCGGGATGCTGGATTTGTTCGGTAATTTGTTTGGCATTTCTTTTGAGCCGGCCAAAATTCCGGTGTGGCATCCGGAGGTACAAGCCTTCAAAATCGTCAATAAGTCAGACGGCAAATTAGTGGCTTATTTTTATATGGACTTATATCCGCGTGAAGGAAAGTACAAGCACGCTGCGTGTTTTGATTTAGTGGCCGGGCATGAGAAAGAGGACGGGACTTGGCAGATTCCGTTTGTGGCTATTGTAGCGAACGTGAACAAACCTTCCAAGGATACTCCGTCACTGCTCAAGCATAATGAAGTAACTACCTTGTTCCACGAGTTTGGCCACGTGCTGCACAATGCACTGACTAAGGCACGCTATGAGGGGCAGTCCGGCACGGCAGTGAGTTGGGATTTTGTGGAGGCGCCCAGCCAAATGTTAGAGCGTTGGGCCTGGAACCCACAGGTACTTAAAAAAATCAGCAAGCATTACAAAACCGGAGAACCGCTTCCCGACGAGGTGCTAAACAAAATGATTGCGGCCAAAAATTTCGGTGCAGGCGGTATTTATTTGCGGCAAAACTTTTTTGCGCAATATGATATGACCTTGCATACCGCACCTAAAACCTTAGACAGTACGAAAACTTATTTTGCTTTGACAAAGAAAATCCGCCGCCTGCCGCTGACTAAAAATACCTATCCGCAGGCTTCTTTTGGACACATTATGGGCGGATACGATGCCGGGTATTATGGGTATTTGTGGTCGGAAGTGATTGCACAGGATTTTTTTCACGAGTTTGAAAAACAAGGTATTTTTAATACAGATTTAGGTCTTAAATTCCGCCGGGAAATTTTGGAAAAGGGCGGCACGGTTGAAGAAACAGATATGGTGAAAAATTTTCTAGGCCGTCCGGAGGAAACAGGGCCGTTTCTTAAGGCAATTGGATTGGAGGAGCAGAAATGAACGTAATTATCGGAATAGATGTAGGCGGCTCTACCACCAAAATCGTGGGATATTATGAAAACGGAAAGCTCATCGGGCGCGGGAAAGTGGAAGCGGCTGATCCGCAGACCTCGGCGTATGGAGCACTGGGTAAATTTATTAATGAAAATAAACTGAATTTAAAACAGGTAAAACAAATTGTACTGACCGGAGTAGGAGCAGCCCAATTTCAAAAGGAAATTTACGGTATTGCGGCTTGCCACGTAGATGAATTTAAGGCGATTGGTTTAGGCGGTTTAGCGTTATCTAAAAAGAAGGAAGCCTTTGTGATTAGCATGGGAACCGGAACGGCTTTTGTACGTGCAGATAAAAATGGTATTAAACATATTGGTGGCTCCGGAGTCGGCGGGGGTACTGTGTTGGGCCTGTGTGGACGTTTGTGTGATGCCCGGTCCTTTGAAACAGTGGTAGAGCTGGCTCATAAAGGGGATTTAAGTAAGGTAGATTTAAATATTGCCGATATTAGTACCCGTGATATTTCTACGCTTACTAAGGAAGTCACTGCTTCTAATTTTGGTAAAATGGCAGATGGTTTAAATCCGGAAGATTTAGCCCGCGGGGTACTTAATATGGTGTTTCAAACCATTGGGATGCTGGCCGTGTTTGCCTGCCGGAACGATACCATTAAAGAAGTGGTTGTAACAGGTACCTTGAGCACCGTGCCGTGTGCCAAGACTTTATTTAAACAGGTGGAACGTATGTACAAAATTAAATTTACCATTCCGCCTGATTCCATTTATGCCACGGCGACAGGAGCTGCCCTTTCTTATATTGATAGAAATGGAAAAAAGAGATGATGCCTTCTTATACTGCTTATAAAAAATCCAGTTTTGGCCCGGCTTTTTTATTTTTAAACAAAAAACGCCGTGAGGCTTTGGCAGTATATTATACCTTTTGCCGTTTGATGGATGATATTGCAGATGAACCGGGTATCAAAGAGCGTCAAAAAGAGCTGGACCATTGGCGGGCAGAAATCGGCCGGGTATTTGAACAAAAAGCTACCACTACACTGGGGAAAGATTTACAGCAAGTTGTTACCCGTTTCAAACTCACGCCGGACCGTTTTCTGTGGCTGATTGAAGGGATGGAGGCGGATATACAAGGCCGGACGTATCAAACCTTTGAGGATTTGGGATGGTATTTATGGCGGGTGGCCGGAGTGGTGGGGCTGGCTACATTGGATATTGTGGGTATTAAAGGCCCCAAAGCACAAGATCTTGCACGTGCGTTGGGTTTTGGTGTACAGCTTACCAATATTGTGCGGGATGTTTGGGAGGATGCACGTCTGGGGCGGGTTTATTTACCGGAGGATTTGTTGGCTATGTATGGATTGACCCGCGCGGACATATTGGCTAAAAAAACCTCGTCTGCTGTTGCCAGTATTTTGGGCAATTTGGCAGACCAGTCCATTTTATGTTATTCCCAGGCTGAGCGGATTATGCACGGGTTGCCCCGCCGCAAGGTATTGCCTTGCCGGATAATGAGTTTGGTTTACCGGGCAAATCTTGCTAAAATAGAAAGGACCGCTTTCCGGTTCAAGCGGACTGTTAAGTTGTCTAAATTTGAAAAAACAAAGTACTGTATGTATGCGTTATTTAACACATTTTTTAACCATTAATTTATTGTTGGGTATAGCGGCAGGCGGGGCTTTCGGACAAGCCCGGGTGTCGTCTTGTTTGGAACAGGGAAAGAAGGAATTTTCTGCTGAAAAATATACCCAAGCTAAGAATACTTTTTTACGTTGTTTGCGAGCCGATAAAAACAATGAGGAAGTATTGCTCAGTTTAGGCGGGGTATGTTTGGTACAAGAGGATTTGGAGGAGGCTAAACAATACTTTTTAACGGCGCTTAAAAGAATGAAACGTACCTCTCCTTATTTATCTTACACTTATTCTATGTTGGGTGATATCGCGTTAAAACAAAAAAATAACAAAGCGGCGCTGGCTTATTACAACAAATCACTTTCCTACAACGAGGCCTACGTAAATTCGCTGGTGGGTAAGGGCGTGATTACCGAAATGTCTGGTAATAAAAAAGCAGCAGCTGAAATTTACCAAACTGCATTAGCTGTAGAACCGCTTAATTTGATTGCACGTAACCGGCTGATTGCTTTGGAGCCTGTATATTTTTCTGATGCGGAAATTTTAGAGGCGTTGAAACAGCGTTATGCTATCTCACCGGATAAAAACCAACTGTCTGACCAGGACAGAGAGCTGTTTTTAAAAATGCACGCAGCTGAGCAAAACGGCGGCATAACTTATTTGAAGGAGAAGTATCCCCAAGGGACCTCTAATTACATTGCCGAATTATTTCAAAATACTAAATTTTCCCGGGAAGTGTTGACCTTAGCAGGTTATAATACTATACGCAAACAAGTTGCCCAAGATGCTATTGCAGTGTTTCGCAAAGCTGGCGTAAGTATGCAAGATGTATTTTTGTTGCGCGATTTAAAGGGTAACAAAATTTTCTTGCCAGACAGCACGCTTACCGAAAACGGGTTAAGGATTTACCGGGAAGCGTTAAACGGAAGGAAGGCTTATTTGCTTCCTTCGGAAGATGTGCCTCCTACCCAGGCATATTTGGCGGAAATAGATGCCTTAATCAAAGAATTAAAACAAAAAGGGTACGTCCAAATTTCCCATAAAGAGCTGGCTATGCTGCAACAGCGAACCAATTGTTCCGAAGAAACATTGCGTTCCCGGATGGGGTTGTATTCGTTAGAAGTATCACCCCATGATAAACGATATTACGTAATTGCCCGTTCGGTAACAGACCCCTTTAAAGGTATTTCTTGGTATTACGTGGCCAAAACCCGCGCACGCCAAAATCCAGCTGTTATCGTACCGGATAATCCGGTTATTAAAAGATACGCCTGGATGACTATTTGCAGCAGCGTTACCGGAGAAGTATTGGAATAACCGTGCCGTAAAATTTGCCGGATTGTAATGTTTCATTAAATTTTTTCTACCTTTTGAGAGCTCAGGCAGTGCCTGATTACCCTGACTGAAATAATAAAAGACGACGCGCCGTCTTTGAATATTGTTTGCTGCGTCAAAACCTACCCCTTGACTCATTTTTTAGCATAATTTTAGTATCCGGAAATTGAAACAAAGGCGAAGGATGTAAAGAAAGTATTGGATGCAGGTTGCCGATATAATTACTGGGCAGATTTTTCTTCCGCAGGTTGCGCGGCGTCTGGAGCAGGGTTTGTTGTTTGTGCAGTTTCTTCCGGCGTATATTTCAAATCCAGTTTAGCAAATACCGCGCCGCGGTTTTCATTAAGCCACCGGCGGTGTGCTTTGTAATCCGGACAGTACTGGCCGACCAGCTGCCAATACTCCGCGCCGTGGTTCATATGCACCAAATGCGCCAGCTCATGCACGATTAAATAGTCGCGTATGGCTTCGGGCATCTTAATGATACGGTAGGTATAATTAATATTTTTTTTGGCAGAGCAGCTAGCCCACAAGGTTTGCTGGTCTTTAATTACAATGTTGTTAAATTCCACACCCATTTTGGCAGCCCACTCAGCGGTTTTGGCTTTTAATACCTCGGCAGCTTTGTCATGCAGCCATTTTTCCATTAATGCATTAGGGTCGGCTTGCGGCGTTTGCAGATAGATATTAAACGCGTCGCCCGTAAAGTCTACGCCTTCTTCTTGGTCGGGTGTCAAATGTATGCGTGTTGCGCAAAGTTTTCCTTGAAAAAGCACCTTGCCGCTTTCGGTTTCGGCATTTTCGCCGGGGCCGCCGAATACTTCAGGCATTTCCTTTTTCAAACGTTCAATAAAAAGTTTAACGTCGCTGACGACGCTGTCTGTATCTGCCATATCTTTATTATAGCAGTTTTCCGAGATGTGATTTTTGTCACTTTGCATATACGTTGTGCCTGAAAAAGACAAATGGAAAATATTTTTTAACGTACGCGCGTACACGCAGGTAGGGATTGACAGATGGCTCTGATTGTGATTAAATTTAAATATACTTGATTCCTAGCGGAGTGCTTTATGAATAATAACCAATGGGACGGACAACAAGATATTTCACGTTTTTTAGAAAAATTTAACCCAGATCTTTCTACCCAAGAAACAGATATACCTGCTATTTCATTAACAGAACCAAATGCCGCTTGCGTTTCCCAACAGCAGCTATATAACCAATCCTTTGAAAAATTAGAAACCAAAATCCGTGAGTTAGAGGATAAATTTATAGTTTCCTCTGCGCAAAACCAGGCGGTTATGCAAGAGCTTGCCCGCACCCGCCAGGTAATTGCGGACCAAAAAAGCAAGGATGCTGCGCTGGCCCGTATTACGGCCACAGTGGCTCATTTAAAGGAAAGTGTGGCGCGTCTGTCCAGCTTGGCCCAAACACAACCCGTGTATGATACAGCTGCGTTTGAGACAACTGCTCCGGTGGTTCCATCCACAGATAGCGATTACTTTTCCTTTTATAAACCGGATTATGCACGTGCGGAACTGGCCGCCCGGCTGCGTACTGCCCGCCAGGAAACACAACAGGCCCGGGCTGCGTTGCAAGCTATTCGCACGGAAAAAGAAAATGCCGAGACTGCGTTGAAAAAAATCCGTGAGGAAAACAATAAAATTTTACATACTTGGCACCAAGAGCGCGAAAAACAAAAACGCGAATTAGTTGCTATTGAACAGGAACATACGGAAAAGACACGCATTATTTCTACTCTCCAGCAAAAAGCCTCGCAGTTAAAGGCAGTCAATATAGCGTTGGACCGGGAGATTAAACAGGTGCATCAGGAGCGGGTAGAAGCATTGCGCAAATCGGCTGAACAAGCCAAAGAAATTTTATTTTTGCGTGATGAATTAAATGCGACCGAGGAACGTGTGAAATCCTTTGATTTTGAAGGACGCATTCTTTCCATCAAACAACAATTTGAGCAAAAAATAAACACCTTGGAAACACAGCTGCATGAAATCTCTGCCACTTGTATGAAACAAATGGAGGAGATGGAAGCCTTGAAAGTTGAAAATACCAGATTGCACAAGATTATCCGGGAGAAAGAGGAATTAGCTGCTTTGTATGAGGCCCAAACGCGCGAACTAGAAGCCTTAAAAATTTCCGAAACTAAGTTGCGCGAGGAAGCGGACAGAGAGCCGGCCCGTTTGGCTGCTTTTACCCAGCGCATACAACGTTTGCAAGCGGAGCAAGCTACCCTGGAGGAGCGTTTGGAGACCACGCAGCATTTATTGCAATCTGCAACCGATGAGAAGCAGGTACTGGACGAGAATTTCCATACTTTATTAACCAAAGTCCAACAAAGTGATTCGGTTATTGAATCACTGAAAGAAAAAATTGCTACACTAACGCAAGAAAACCAAACGTTAAAGAAAAACCAGGCTCCCAAACCGCCCGTACCTCCTACTCAGGTACGTGAACCGGTAGCAGTCCGTCAGCCTGTTTTGGCATCTGCGCCGCGTTTTGCTGCTAAAGCACAAGAAGAACTTTCCGGGCAGACGGCTACTGCTCCTGTGGAAGTACAATATCCCATCCGTCCGAAAGTACGCACGGAAGCGGATTTGCCCGAAATCCGGGTAGCACACATACCGCAGGAAGAGTTATACAACGGGGAAGATTTTTTAGAGCGTACGGATAGTTTTATCGGCCGGATGAAATGGTCTATTTTCCGGGATGAAAAATAAAACCGGGGAATATTTGGGTGGTGGAATGAATGAAGCGCATCCAAACGATTGCCGTTTTGTACGGTGGTAGATCTACGGAACACGAAGTATCTGTGCACAGTGCAGGCACCGTGTGCTGCACCTTGCAGCAAAAATACCATATTCTGCCCATTTTAATTGATAAAGACGGCCAGTGGTTGCTGCAACAAACTTGCAGCGAAAAAACGCCGAATGATACAGTGCTCACGCCTGTTATTTCCAACCAGGGTTCTTTATTCTTACCGTCTAAAAATGAGTATATGCAGCCGGATATATTTTTTCCGGTACTACATGGTACCAACGGGGAGGACGGTACGATACAAGGTCTTTTGGAATATTTGGATGTACCCTATGTGGGCTGCGGAGTGTTGGCTAGTGCCATGTGCATGGACAAAGAGATTTCAAAATTAGTTGCTATACAAGCCGGCGTGCCTACTTTGCCTTACCAAAAACTTTCACGAGATATCCCGTACGACCGGACGGCCTTGGAACAATGGGCCGCACAAACGGGGTATCCTGTTTTTGTAAAACCGGTACGGCTGGGTTCTTCCGTCGGAGTCGCAAAAGTTAAAACTCCTGCCCGGTTGCATGAGGCTATTGCGGAGGCTTTTTATTTTGATACGGATGTATTGGTAGAAAAAGGATTAGAAACCCCCCAAGAGATTTTTTGTGGTTTGTTGGGAGATGGCGCTTCCGTAAGGTCCTCTGAGTGCGGAGAACTCAAAATGCTGCAAAGTGAATTTTTTGATTACCAAGCTAAATACATCACGGTGGGGGGCTGCGAAACACGCGTCCCGGCACTTTTGCCTGAGCCAACCCGCCGGGCAATCCGTTATGGCAGCGAGCAAATTTTTCAGATGTTGAGAGGCAGCGGTTTAGCCCGGGCGGATTTTTTAGTAGACAGCAGTGGCAAAGCATGGTTTTCTGAAATTAATACTTTACCCGGTATGTCGGAAACCAGTTTATATCCGCAATTATTTGAAGCCTCCGGCCTGAGCTACGCGCAAGTATTGGAAGAATTACTTGTATTAGCTGTACGTGTACATCAACGCAAGCACAGTTTATCTTTGGAGCGGAAAGGATGAGAGCCTTGTGGCGGCGGTTTTGTGCTTTAGGTTTGCTGCTTAAAATCATTTGGATTTTTTGTCTCTTAGGTTGTCTTATTGATACATGGCTGATTGTCCGTGACCTGCAACATAACGGCGTTTTACTGCAACTGCATCTTGGTTTTTGGGTATTATACGCCGGGCAACTGGTTTTTATTTTACTGCATGAGCGGATGGTGTTTGTGTTGTCCCTCCTGCAAGCTTTTTTGGCTTTATGGACCAGTTTGGATTTTACGTTTGTGCCGCTAGCGCGTATACTGGGTGGTTTTATTATGATGTTTCACGGAACGTTAAGTCTTGACCAAATGGAAGTGTATAAGTATATTTTTGTGTCCCTTTGTTTTACATTAGAGCTTTTGAAAACGGCTCTTTTGTGGTTGTTATTACCGACTCACCAGGTCAACTGATTTTTTCATGATTTGTTTTCTCTAATTGAAATAACAAAAAACGGCGTGCCGTTTTTTGAATGCCGTTTGCTGCGTCAAAATACCACCCCCTTGACTCGTTTTTTTTTTTTGGCATAATTTTAGTATCCGGAAATTGAAAGAAAGGAGATGTTATGAAAAAAACATTTACACAAAATAAGAACCCT
>JAZNWO010000031.1:0-9976 GCA_045593365.1 Candidatus Avelusimicrobium sp. | reverse complement strand
AAAAACCCCGGATTTTCGTCCGGGGTTTTCCTACGAATTAGACTATGGTAAAAAATAATCCGTATAAGTACTGCCATCATTGACGTAAGTGCCCCCCAGGCTAAGACAGACCTTTTTTTGTAACTCATCAAAACCGCGGCACACCCGTCTATCTTTTTTCTCAAGACCAGCTATTGAAGTAGGAAAATAATAGACAAAATCGGGGGAGATTTTTTGAAGGTTTTGATTTTTTTGCCAACACGTCATTTCTCCGGAGCTAATTTTGCAGTTAATATTTCCGCTGGTAACTTTTGTGTTGTCCTCTTCATTAATGGTTGGTAACGGTAATATATCCAATTGTTCAAAATCAGTAGGATCTGCATCGTTAGCCATACGGTAAACTTTATAAGACTTAATAAAAGCATCGCCGGCTGTTTGCAGTTGTATAAACCGGCTTTTCATAACAGCCACCTGATATTGCGGCAGGGCAATAGCGGCCAGTATGCCGATGATGAGAACAACGACTAATAATTCAATTAAAGTAAATGCTTTTTTCATATACTCTCCTATGTTTTCTTGTAACCTTGCAGCTTACGCGCAAGGGGTGTCAAAACGTGTTTCTTGCAACCTACAGCTATAGATAATTTACCAAAAAAAAAAAAACGAGTCAAGGCCTACCTTCACTTTTTTAAGTTTTACATCTAAAATATGGAAATGTATGCCGGGCAAATTCCGACAAATATAACAACGAGGTCCCCGATACCAGCTTTCGGGGATGACAAATACTGGGGGACGACAAATCTGTATGTTATTTCCCAAATTTACCTCTCTGTCATTCCCGAATAAAAAGGAGCCGTCATTCCCGAGATTTGTAATCGGGAATCTCGGCCTTATTAAAAAGAGCTTGAGTTTCCCGAAACTTGCGGGCCGCCCATTTCTCGGAAACGGCATATAATTATATCCCGTACAAAGACACTGCGGAGTGACGATAGGAGAGGATGTTTTATGAACAGAAAAGCATTTACACTTATAGAACTGTTAGTATTTTAATGGTAGGTATTTATTGTTTTGTAGACGTGTCACAGTTGTGTAAAAAACAATTCACTTATACATCGGATAAAAATATAATCCCATATACACCGGGTTATCTTCAAATCCTTTTACTTGTGTACGCATGGCCCATAATCCCGTCGGATGTACGGTATAAATTTGCATGGCATCCTCGTAAGCAAGGTCTTGCAATTTTAAATACAACTGCGCACGCTTGTCCGGGTTAGTTTGCGTCACAGCTCTACGGACCAATTCCGCTGCTTGCGCATTACGATATCCTTGTGCCAGTGCGTATCGTCCGTCAGGGTGCATAAACGCAAAGAAAAAATTGTGTGCATCTGCATAATCAGCCACCCAGCCGCGTACCCATACGGGCATTTGCCGTGCGGCCGTCTTTTCCAAAAAAGATGCCCACATTACACCGCGCACCTCTATTTTAAATTTCGGATTTAAACTCTGTACATTGCGTTTGAGCATTTCGGCTGCCATTTGGCGAGCCGTACTGCCGGTGTTATAGGTAATGGTCAGCGCAAACCCTTTATCCCATAATTTGCCGTCGTAAGCTTTTTTGAAATGTGCGGCTGCTTTTTCCAAATCAAAAGTATAATGCTTGCCAGCAGCTGTGCCAGGGACAAGTCCTTGCGGTGCCGGACCGTAAGCACGCTGTCCGCGTCCTTGCATAGCCTGCGTCAAAAAAGCCTCATAATCAAACGCGTAGGAAAAACCTTTGCGTACGTCAGCATCGGCAAAGAAATCGGATGGAATACCGTTGCCGTCCAAAGCACCGGAGCCAACATCAGGGTTGCCTGCCGTGTTAATATGGCGCGTGAAGAAAATGACCGGGTCGGTACGCAAGCGCGGCAAATTGTCATACACCACTACACCCGGTTTATGTTTAAGCTGGTCGGCAAATTGCGCAGGCACTTCGGCAATATCGGCCTCGCCGCCTTCTAGCAGCAGACGCATGGTGCTGGGTTCTGTAACGGTCATCATATAGATGTTTTTAATCCGTACGGCTCCGTCAAAATAATTTTCATGCGCCGCCAGCTGCAGCCGCCGGCCTGAAATATCCCACCGCACCAGTTTAAACGGCCCGCTGCCGTTCATATGGTCAAACAGATAAGAGGATTGTTTGTCAAAATTATTAAATTGTTTCCACGTAGCTTCCGTCCCGTCCCAACCGCCGTGGGCAATTACCCAATTTTTTGGTGTGATGTATCCCCACCGTGCCACAATACCTAAGAAAGGCGCAAAAGGTTGTTTCAGTGTAACGACTACGTTTTGTCCGTCAACACGTATGGCTTTTTCGGCGGCTTTGAAATCGGCAGTAAGGTTTCCCTTTTCGTCACGCGTGGAAGTGATGCCCAATACCGGCTCTAACAGTAGTGATGACGGGCCGCCTGACACATCGGAAAGCATAAAGCGCAGCAGCGAATAACGTACGTCCTCCGGGGTCAATTCCGTTCCGTCGTGAAATTGGATGCCCTTGCGAATAGGGAAGGTATAAGTCCGTCCGTCCGCAGAAATGAGTCCGTTTTCTACGCTGGGTACTTGCTCTGAAACCGACGGTAAAAATTCTGTCATGGAACTGCCTTTGAATTTAAGTAGCGTATCATATACGTTTATCATCATCCCTTGCGTAACGCCGTCATAAGAAAAAACAGGGTCTAACGATTGCATTTCTCCGGCGTGTGCCACCACCAAGGTATCGGACGGTTGTCCCTTATGGCACGCGGTGACTAATCCGGTTAGTGCTAAACAAATGATTAAAATTTTTTTCATTTTTTCCTCACTAAATAAGCGGCTCCGGCTTTGTTTACTAACCAAACCCGAGCAAATTCATGGGCATGATAAAAGCGCAATACTTCCGCTGCTGTGGGGGCTGCCGGATCTGCCACGCGTACCAAACCCTGTTCCCAACCGCATACCAGTACGAGGTGGCCTGCTGTTTGGGCGATGGCGGCCTCGGTTAATTCTCCGGGTCCGTATCCGATACTGGCTAGTATCAAACTGTCCGGTGTTAAATAATCTTCCAGCTGTGAC
Source organism: Candidatus Avelusimicrobium sp. (assembly GCA_045593365.1). Taxonomy (GTDB): domain Bacteria; phylum Elusimicrobiota; class Elusimicrobia; order Elusimicrobiales; family Elusimicrobiaceae; genus Avelusimicrobium. The sequence goes on along the minus strand of JAZNWO010000031.1, from coordinate 6,904 downwards.
AAACGTTTAAATTGCGTCACACAGGCCTCTAGCCCACGCGCGCACGCATACGCCACATTGAGCGTCCAATTGCCGTAGATTTGCGCGTGGGTGTCATATACCTCACGCGCTACTTCCAACGGATCTGATGCTACGCCTAAAGCGTTTAAGGCCATACACAACGAGGTAGGACTGCACATCCGGCGGCGCTGGGGCTCCGGTACAGCGAGTTGCATCTGTGAAACAGGCGTCAAAGCTACCTGCCTGTGTCCGGCGGGTAGAATAGCAGCACGCGGATCTATTTCCCGTTGGGAAGGCTGTACACATACGGTTACTTCCGGGATATCAGCTTGTCCGCACAAGGTCAAGCGGAAACGGTATGCCTGGGCCGGACGCGCCGCACGCAATACATCCACGTGCAAAGCAGCAGCCTCATCGGATTGCTCATCAAAACTGTATTTTTCCTCTGGGGAATAAAAGGCCAGTTTAAAAAATTTACTCCATTCCCCGCCTTGGCAAATTTGCACTTCTGTCTGCAGCCATTCCTGCGGCCGCGGATGATACGCTACTGACAATACCAAGGACTGGAAATCTGCCGGAGTTTGGTAAGCCACGGAAACGATGCTATGCTTCATTCCGTCTCCGCGTAAAGTATAATCGCGGTCCGGGCGGTGCGTAAAGGTCCAACTCGGCAAAGAATGGCTTATTGTATTCATGGGAAACATCGGGGCACCGAGACTCGAACTCGGAACCTTCCGCTCCCAAAGCGGACGCCCTACCATTGGGCCATGCCCCGTTGGTACTATTGTAGCAATTTTCGCAGTCTGCTACCAAAAGGTCTTTTCAAGATAAGGTAAAACAGTTTATGTGATGTGTTTTAGGATTTTTTATAGTTTAGCGACCAGTAACTAAAATTTTTTTCCAACTTCCGCGCCAAAAACGCAGTAACATAAACAAGGCTGTCAGCCACGCATAAAAGGTCAGCCAGCTCCATACCGCAAAAATGCTGCTGTGCCATTTGTACACCAGCAACCACGTGCCTGGAATTAATAATCCCCAGGCGCAGCCTATCATTACCCGCATATAAAAACGTGTGTCACCCGCGCCGCGCAGGGCTTCTCCAAAAATTAAATATGTGGCATCCCCCACTACAAAAAAACTAATTAGTTTTACCAGCGGTACAGCTTTGGCCGCAATCAGTGCAGCATCCGGTGAGCCGGGGGCAATAAACAATCCAATAAAAAATTGCGGAAAACAAAAAAAGACCAATCCAACGCAAGTGGCATACGTATACCCTAGTTTGCACGCACTTTTGACCACGCGCACACTCAAATCCGGTCGCTGCAACCCTTGATATTTACTGACTAAAATTTGAAGCCCCATCCCTAAACCTAACACCGCCATAAATACTACCGGCTGCATGGACATCACGATATTGCTGGCTTGTAAAGAGAGTACATCAAGGTTTCCAATCATAAAGGTAAAAAGCGTAAAGGACATTACATCCATCAGAAAACCAAATCCGTTAGGCACCCCAAAACGCAGCAACCGTGCAAAAACAGGGGAGTAAAAACCTGCAAGTTTGTGCAACTTGTATCCTTTACGTAAACGGAAAATTAATATACCAAAGAGTAGCGTCATACTTGCACCGCCGATAACCGTTGCCCAGGCTGCTCCGGTAATTCCCAATTGAGGGAGCCCCCACTTACCAAAAATCAGTCCGTAATCTAACACGATATTAATGATATTTCCCGCCAACGCCACCCACATGGGAATTTTGGTTTCGCCTCGTCCGCTAAAGAAACTTGCCAACGCATTGTTTACTACCGCCAGTCCGCCAAAAAGATTTAACACGGTAAAATATTTTATTTCCAGCGGAACGACTTGTACGCCGTGATTAAAAAATTTGATCAGAGCGTTCCCCACCGGGGTCAGCGCGGCGAGCACACACGAAGAAATGACTGCAAGTAAAATTCCTTGCCATAACGAAATACCGACGGAAGCATATTTTTTGCGTGCCTGATATTGGGAAATAAAAACACTCGTATAACCCGAAAGTCCCATAAACAGCGAGGCAAAGGTAAAAGCCAAAATTCCTGCTGGCACACACGCGGCTAGTGCCTCATGACTGTACCAAGCTAAAAACATACGGTCTGCAAATTGCATAATAACCTGCGCCGCCATGGTTACTATCAGCGGATAGGCAAACAGCCACAATTCTCTGACGGATGCTTGGGGAATAGATTTTTGCGTACTCATTTCTCACTCACTAAAAAACCCGCCCTGATAAGAGCGGGTTTGAAAAGTCTAAAAAAATAAAATTTATTTTTTAACGACTTTCACAGCTTTCGGGCCTTTTTCGGATTCAACGATATCAAATTCTACTTCTTGGCCTTCGGCTAAGGTTTTAAAACCATCACCCTGAATTTCTTGGTAATGCACAAAGAGATCTTTAGAACCGTCTTCGGGCGTAATAAAACCATAACCTTTTTGGTCGTTAAACCACTTCACTTTTCCATTTGCCATTTTACTGTTTACTTCCTTAAGTTGAATATCGGATACTTAAACTTAATAAGTATCTAAAATTATTATAGCATAACTTTTTTAGTTCAGTACAAATTTTTTTGTATATAATACAAATATGCAATTAATAGAAGCTGTGCCCAATGTATCCGAAGGCCAAGATCTTGCTGTGTTAAATGCACTGGCAGACACCCTGCGTGCAACACCGGGTGTGCACTTTTTGGGTATGGATGCAAACCCCGCAGCTAACCGCACGGTGTTTACTTTGCTGGGTGAACCAACGGTGGTTTGCACGGCATTGTTTGATTTTATTTCGCTGGCTACGCGGCTGATTGATATGCGCACACAGTGCGGTGTGCATCCGCGATTAGGTGCGGTGGACGTATGTCCGCTCGTACCTTTACAAGAAATTTCTTTGCAAGAAACCGCGCGACTTGCGCACGAATTAGCGCAACGCGTGGGCGAAGAATTACACATTCCCGTTTATTTATATGAAGCGGCTGCCACGCGCGGTACGTGTAAAAACTTGGCCGATATCCGCCGCGGCGAGTATGAAAAATTAGCGGAAAAATTGCGCACGCTCCCTCCGGATTTCGGCCCGGTTGATTTGAGTGCGCACGTGCAAAAAACGGGTGCGTGTATCATCGGTGCGCGCAATTTTTTAATTGCATTTAATATCAATTTAAACACGCGCGACGCACAAGTTGCCAGACAAATTGCCGCTAAAATTCGTCAAAGCGGCGGCGGTTTGCCCGGTGTAAAGGCTATCGGTTGGTATATGGAAAATTTTCGGTGTGCACAGATATCGTGCAATATTATAAATTTTCACACCGCACCGCTTTGGCTTGTGTTTGAAACCTGCCAAAAATATGCCGCCACGCTAGGCGTAAAAGTGACCGGGTGCGAACTGGTTGGTCTTGTCCCGCTGGAGGTGATGTTGTCTGCCGGGCGGCACTTTGCCCTGACCGAAACAGATCCGCACGCTTTAATACAAGCCGCCACGCGCGGGCTAAACTTATCAGACGTCAAACCTTTTGACCCCGCCGAACAGATTTTAGAAATCAAAGCCGGAAGGTGCAGATGAAAATTCTGCCGGGGATTTTTATTGTATACCCATTTCCAACATAAAAAAGAAGTCCTCCCTGAAGTGTTGTAATTCGGAACCTGTCCCGTAAGGTCTTTATATGGGAGTTTCCCGAACCCTGCGAGCCGCCAAACACTCGGCAATGACGGCCTTATGTTATGTCCTTTCTGACTGAAAACAAAAAACGGCACGATACTTTTTGCGTGCCGTTTTTTGGATAGTGTTTGCTGCGCCAAAATACCACCCCCTTGACTCGTTTTTTTTTTTTGGCATAATTTTAGTATCCGGAAATTAAAAGAAAGGAGATATTATGAAAAAAGCATTCACTCTAATTGAATTGTTAGTTGTTGTTCTAATTATAGGCATACTGGCGGCTATTGCCTTGCCGCAATATAGAATAGCCGTAGCTAAAACCCAATATGCTACTGCCAAACAGTTGGTTACCGCTATCAAAAATGCACAAGAAGTATATTACTTGGCAAATGGTTCGTATGCTACTAATTTAGATGATCTGGATATAGACTTTCCGGCTAGTAAGGATGAGCGTAATACCAATACAACAAGATACTATGAAAAAGGTACCTGTGTTATTGAGGAACAGCTAGTCCGATGTAACCTCGATACTGCCGTGGGAAGAATGGGATATCAAGCTTACTATGCACATATTCCGAGTAATTCAGCGGGAAAGTATGCTTGTGTAGCTTTTAAGACCATAGAACTAACCTCTCCGGCTAATAAAATCTGCAAGACGGAATCAGGAAAGGAAACGGGTGAAATAAGCTCAGAAGCTGGTTACACTTATTGGCTTTATTAAAGACAAAAAACGTAACAAAAAATTGTTCTTTTGTCGCAATTACTTCAATAAGAAAATTCTTTTACTTTTCTTCCGATTCGTTTGAAACAGGAGTTTTGATATCTGGTCTAAGATGCATTGAAGACATCAACATTTCCACCAACCGAATATCACTGGGGTACTGCACCAGCTCGCGCGCCTTGTGCAAAGATACCCAACTGATAGACAAAATTTCCGATGCATCGTGCTTGCCGATGCGGCCTAATTTTTTCATCAAATACCACTGCACCATTTTTTTGATGTAGTTGCCTTGAAAGGTAAATGCGTACTTCACGCGAATCATTGGCCGGATGATAACGGCCTTGTAGCCGGTTTCCTCCAGTACTTCGCGCAGCGCGGCCTGGCGGGGCGTTTCTCCGGCTTCAATGTGGCCTTTGGGGAACGTCCAAATCTTTTTGCCTTTCATATTTTTAACTTGCACCAGCAGGACTTTGCGTCCATCCAAAATCACGCCACCGCAAGAAAATTCAGATACAATCATAATGCCTTCTCAAAATGATACGCTGCGTTCAAGATTTTTTCCTCTTGTAAAATCGGTCCGTAAAATTGCAGCCCTACTGGTAGTCCGGCACTGTCTTTTCCGCACGGCACACTGATGCCAGCCAGTCCGCCAATATTTCCCTGGCACGTATATAAATCAGCCAGGTATACCGCCAGCGGGTCATCTTTATGCGCGCCCAACGTAAAGGCCGTGGTCGGAGAAGTAGGGGTCAAAAGTACGTCTGCTTTTTCAAAGGCTTTGGCAAAATCCTGTTTAATCAGCTCACGTACCTTGACTGCCTGCAAATAACACGCAGCATAATTTTCTGCCTTTAATGCCGTAGCACCGATAACAATACGCTTCTTGACTTCCGGCCCGAACGGTGCGCGCGACAGCTCGTAATAATCGTTCAAATTCGCCGCGTTCAAATCGCCGTAGCCGTAGCGGATGCCGTCAAAGCGGGCCAAGTTGGAACTGGCTTCCGCACTGGTAATAATGTAGTAGCACGGCGCGGAATACTTCGCGTGCGGCACTTCTACTTCTACCAGTTCGGCTCCTAAGGATTTAAGTTTATCAGCAGCAGTTAAAATTTTTTCTTTCACTTCGGCCCCTAAATTATCCAAAAATCCTTTCGGCATACCTACCTTGAGCCCCTTAATATCCGGCGTAAAATGTTGGCTAAAGGTGGGCACGCTGTCGGATAAAGAAGTGGAATCATTTACATCGCGCCCGCACAATACTTCCAACATCTTGGCCGCTCCGGCTACATCGGATGCGAGCACTCCCACTTGGTCTGCCCCCGATGAAAATGCTACCACACCATAGCGCGAAATACGTCCGTAACCGGGTTTAATTCCTACCACGCCGCAAAAGGCAGCGGGTTGGCGCACCGAGCCGCCCGTATCGGTTCCCAAGGCCGCAGGCACCATACCGGCCGCCACCGCCGCAGCACTACCGCCGGAGCTGCCGCCAGGTACGCGGGTCAAATCCACCGGGTTGTGCACCGGACCATAGACGGAAGTTTGGTTGCTGCTGCCCATGGCAAACTCGTCCATATTGGTGCGTCCGATAATAACTGCATCGGCAGCTAACAACCGCTCCACCACCGTGGAATTATACGGTGCTACATAGTTTGCCAACATCTTGGAACAGCAGGTAGCTTTGTGCCCTTTGTACAAAATGTTATCTTTGATGCCGACAGGCACCCCGGCTAATTCGCCTAATTTTTCGCCGCGGGCGCGGCGGGCATCTAATTCATCGGCGCGCTCAAGCGCCTCGGTTTCCCATACTTCCACAAAAGCATTGATTTGCGGATTTTTCTCGGCAATAACGCGCAGTGTTTCTTGCACCGCTTCGCGCGCCGTGCACGCACCGGACCGGACAGCTTGGGTAATTTCTAAAACGGTTTTCATATTACAATACCTTTTTTACCTTGGCGCAATGGCCCTCTTGTTCGTTAAATGCACGCACTAAGGTTTCCGATAAAGCGGCGTTTGTAACCGGCTCATCCGGGCGCAAATACGCACCGTGTGCAGTACAAGTCTCTGTAACGGACGAGGTATCTACTCCGGACAGTTCCTCCACCCAACGAAATAAATCGGCTAATTCTTTTTCGTATACTTTTTCTTCATCGGGGCGCAGGCGGATTTTGGTCATCCTGGCACATTGCGCCACATTATCTTTTTCTAATATCATTTTAAAGGCTCCTTTTGAACTTACATTTTATATAATAATGGGGCAGGAATACTATACCAGTAAGGAGGTCGCACTATGGGTTGTGGATGCGGATGCGGTGGCGGCAAAAAGAAATAAGCCGCTAAAAAGGATGTCACCCGGAAAAGTATTTCCGGCGGCGCGGTAAAGATTCTTCCGCGCCTGTGAATTAAAATTCACCAAAATAAATTGCCCCGCTCTAACCTACAAATGAGCGGGGTTTTTATGGGTATTTACTAATATCTCCAGCTTACATAAGTATCCCCGGTAA